>DDKT01000089.1 GCA_002339755.1 Patescibacteria group bacterium UBA2591 | reverse complement strand
AATATTTCAGTATTTTATTGTACCGGAATTTCAATAATTCCGATACAAGCCCGCTCCAATTTTGCCTTTTTTTTCTAAATTAGGCATTATTCTAGGAATAAACCTGGTTAAACTTTTGTGAGGCAGTGGTTGAATAGGCCCGAGTGAGCCGAAGGCGAACGAGCGCCTCGCCAAATAATAATCTCGCAAAATTGGTGCGGAATAGCGCGCGAGGGAGCGAAGCAACCGAGTGTCTATGTGCATTATGAACAAAAAAGCCTTTACTTTATTAGAACTTCTTGTTTATTTAGGTATTCTTGCTCTTCTTTTAACAATAGCTCTTATTGCTTTTGAAAATGCTAGAGCTAGGACTAGAAATACCAAAAGAGTAGCTGATATTAATCAAATCCAAAAAGCCTTAGAGCTTTATTTTAATACTCAAGAGGATTATCCAGAAGGAACTGATTTAGAATTAGGCACAGAAAATGCGCAAATCCTATGTTCTGGACCAAGCGCTTCGGGCTTTCAATCAAGTAATACGATTTGTGGAGATAGCCCTGTTGTTTATATAGACCGCGTGCCAAAAGCTTTTGGCCTTGATTCAGACTGTAAGGCTGGTGGTAGTGATAGATATCTTTACACAAAAATTTCTGCCAATGATTATAATCTTATTTTTTGCTTAGGCAGAAAAATTGGTGACCTCGGTCCTGGCTCTTGTATAGCAAAGCCTGGCAAACTTATCTGTCAATAAAATAAAAAAATTTTATTCAAGTAATAAATAAAAGAAAGGGGGTGAAAAAATGATAAAAGTTAAAAATCAAAAATCAAAAAACAGAGGCTTTACCTTGATTGAATTGTTAGTAGTAATAGCTATTATCGGTATTCTTTCTACCTTAGCAGTAGTAGCTTTAAATAATGCCAGACAAAGAGCCCGAGACGCTAAAAGGGTTTCTGACATCAAGCTAATTCAGACTGCCTTAGAGCTTTATTTCAATGAAATGAACGAATATCCAGAATTTCCTACTGGAGGAATTATTCTAGGAGGTGCCAACCATGATGTTTTGTGTAACACAGCGGCAGGCTTTCAAGCTGATGCTACTGGCTGTACAACCGACTTTATGAGAATGGTTCCAGCAAATCCTACACCAGGAGGCACTAACTATATCTACAGTGCTCGTACTGCTGCTGGCGCTGAGTGTACTACTGCTCCTTGTCCTTCATACCAAATCACCTTTACCCTAGAGGGAAGAACAGGAGGATTAGCCGCTGGTCTTCGCACTGCTACTCCAGGTGGCATTCAATAAAACTTTCTTCTTTTCAGAAATTCAATTTTTCTAAAGACTCTAAAGAACCTTTACTCGAAGAAAAGAAACAGCAAAAGAAGAAGTTTTTGATTTCTCAAATTTGATTTAAGAAAATTAACTTCAAAATTCCTAAAGTTATCCTAAATAATCTCTCCCTATCCAGATTCCCTAAGACCTGAATTAATAACTCAAAAATACGCTCATGAGTTACTTTTGTAATTACTTTTGATAATTTTAGTTGGGGGTAATTTGTGGATTCTTTTAAGAAAACTGGAGAATTACTGTGGAAAAATATAAAAACGATCAAAAATTTATAACTCAATTAATCTATTTTGGGCTTAAAAATAAAAAGAAAATGAAAAAAGAAGAAAAATTTTGACAAAACTTCTCTAAAATGGTATATTCAAATTAGAACATTCTCTACTGTTCGTAAAAGAATGTTGCCATCCGTTCTGTCTAAAAACAAAAATAAAATTTAAAATTGACAAAAACAAAAATAAAAAGGAGGATCTTTAATATATTAAAACTTAGAGGTACTCCAGAAGAATGGTAGAGAAAATTGCTCTTTTAAATTTAAGATGGCGCAAAAGAGTGCACAAGGTTTAGAAGAAAAAATCTTTGTTTTTTTCACGAAGATGGAAACAAAGTAGTATTCTAAACCAGGGGTGCAAGAAGTCCTTAATATAAATTCAAATTCAAAATTAACTATAACTATATAATTAAAAAGGGGCTTCTTGGCCCCTTTTTATTTTTAGGCAAATCTCTATTTAACGCTTTGAAAAAATATGCTGAGTAATTTGATTATCTGACTGAAATGGATTTTGGTATTTTGATTAAGTAAAATAATTTCTGGCTAAAATAATTTCAATTTCTTTTTTAAATTCGAGTTTTAAATTATATATTATTTACAATTAGATTTTAAATGTCTTAACCAATGTCACTCCAGTTTATATTTACATCCGTTAAATTTGGTTCTCTTGCCTTTTCCTGGAAGTATGGTATACTTTTTAAGAGAGTTGTTCATTGTCTCAATAGATTAATTTAAAAGATTTATGAAACTTCCTACTATTTCAGAATTATTCAAAGCAGGAGTACATTTCGGACACATTCGTTCTAAATGGCATCCTAAAATGGCTCCTTATATCTACACAACTAAAGACACAGTTCATATTATTGATTTAGAAAAAACTATTGAAAAATTAAAAGAGGCCTTAGATTATCTTAAAAATTTAAGAAAAAGAGAAGGAGTGATTCTTTTTATCGGACTAAAACCTCAAATAGAAGAAATTATTAAAGAAAAAGCAAAAGAAATAAAAATGCCTTATGTAATTGAACGCTGGATAGGCGGTACCTTAACTAACTTTTCTGTAATCAAAGGACTAATAGAAAAATTGGAAAAACTAGAAAAAGAAAAAGCCTCTGGAGAATTCTCTAAATATACTAAAAAAGAACAGATACAGCTCGATCAGAAAATAAACAAGCTCCTGAAAATAGTAGAAGGAATTAGAAATTTAAAAAAACTTCCTGAAGCCCTTTTTATTATTGATTGCAAAAAAGCAAAAACAGCTATCCAAGAAGCTAAACGAATGGCAATACCAATTGTAGCTATGGTTGATACTAATGTTAACCCTGAAAATATTGCCTGGCCTATCCCGGCTAACGATGATTCTATAAGGTCGGTAAAAATGATAGTCGATTTAGCAGCTGAGGCAATAAAAGAGGGAGAAAAAGAGAAAACTCCAGAAACACAACAAGCAGAAACCACTAAATCTTGAAATGCGCTTGAATGAAAAGGCAAAAACTTCTTACTTTCTCGCGCTTTGATTTTTGTTTATATTTTAAATTTATTATTTTCTAATGCTAACAATTTTATGCTTAACATCATCAAACAACTTCGCCAACAAACAGGAATAGGTATTTCTGATTGTAAAAAAGCTTTAGACGAAGCTAAAGGAAATATCACTAAGGCTATTGAGATTCTAAGAAAAAAGGGGGGGAAAATTATAGTTAGTAAACAAAATAGAGAAATAAAACATGGATTAATTGAAGCTTACATTCATCCTGGGGGCAAAATAGGAGCTCTAATAGAATTGGGCTGTGAGACAGATTTTGTGGCTCGCAATGAAAAATTTAAAACTTTGGCTCATGATCTGGTTATGCAGATAACGGCTACCAACCCTTTGTATTTAGCTCCGGAAGATATTCCAAAAGGGATAGTAGAAAAAGAAAAAGAAATTATCAAAGAAGAATTTAAGAACAAGAAAATGAAAGAAGAAATTATGGAAAAGATTATAAAAGGTAAACTTGAAAAATATTATCAAGAAGCTTGCCTTTTAAAACAACCTTTTATTAAAGATGATAAAATAAAAATAGAAGATTTAATCTCTAAAGAAATAGTCAAATTGGGTGAAAATATTAAAATAGTACGATTTACGAGATATAGTTTGAGCTAGCTTAGGGACGCTTTGTTCCAAATCCCAAAACAGAAAATGATATTGATAGTCCTCGCTCCTTTTAGGATAACTGTTTCGTGGCTGAAGTGATCAAATTTAGAATTAAAAAATTTTATTGTATCGGTCTTTCTATGTCAAATTTTGGTTAGTTATCCCTCGGTTAGGTTGAATAGAATTATCATGCGGACTGTTCAGAGATGCCAGCAGAAAGCAGGTATCAAACATCATCTCGGGCTTGAAACAGCTGTCAGAGAGCATCCTAGAAGGTCATTTTTGAGCTGATTTTCTGAAAAGGCTTGTTTTTGACACTTCTCGCCTTGATAAGCACCTTGAGTTCTTAATATCCCATAGATGATAACAGCTATTCTTCTCATCACACAGGTAATAGCTTGTTTACGAGATTTCCCTTCACTTACTTTTCTAATAAAGTATTCTTTCACTTTAGGATCAATTCTGATTTGAGTGAGGGCAATAAGATAGATGGTCTGATTGAGTCTGCGGTTTCCTGATTTGCTTTTCCTGAACTTGATTTGCTTTCCAGAACTGGATTCTCTAGGAGCAATGCCGGCGTATCTTACATATTTGTCAGGTCCTTTAAACCGAGATATGTCTCTGGTTTCTCCGATAATCCGGGCTGCAGCTACTGTGTTTATTCCAAGAATCGTCTCTAGTCTCTGGCTGGTTTTAACCACTAAAGGTTTTAGTTTTTGCTCAATGACCTTTATCTCCTGTATCAACTGTTTTAGCCTTTTAAGCTTTAAACCCATGACAACTGCCCTGTTTAGCTGGAGAACATCTTGACTTTTATT
The DNA here is from genome assembly GCA_002339755.1 of Patescibacteria group bacterium UBA2591. GTDB lineage: Bacteria > Patescibacteriota > Patescibacteriia > UBA2591 > UBA2591 > UBA2591. The sequence continues at coordinate 4,372 of DDKT01000089.1, read as the reverse complement.
CTCTATTCTTTTTACTCGGCTCTGCCAATATCTGATAGCTTTTTGCGAGAAGATTGTCCTGAAGCTCTCTTTGTAATCTGGATTGATCTTGTGGAAAAGATTATGTAATTGATTCTTAATAACAGCCTGTTCTTTAACTAATTCATCACGATAAAGAGATAATTGATTAATAGCAGTATAAATGGTGTTCTCTGATTTTTTGGTAAGTAATGGCAGTTCATAAAGTCTTCTAGTCAGCTCAGAAACTATCTTTTCAGCATCTTTAATGTCTGACTTGTCTCTGAAAACAGTCTTTTTGCGGCTCTCGTGAGTCCTGATTGGATTTACCTCATAAACTATGTTATCATTGTTTAGGAGGTACTGAGTTATTAGCTCGCCAGTGCCGCGACTATTTTCAATTCCGAAAATAGTTGTCAGGCTATCTTTCTGGCGAGAAAGTACCTCTATTTGTTTTACAAACTTCTTAATTCCTTGAAGATTATTCGGTACTCTTAAAAGAGCCAATCTCTCTTCGAAACGATTGCAAGCTAAAGCAAGGTGAAAGTCTTTGTGAGTATCTATACCTACATACATACAGCGATTGAGATCTAAATCTTTGATCATAATAGTTGCTTTGGTTAATTAATTTATCTTTCTGTGCTCGACCTGTCACAGAAAGTTTAGCCAGTCCAGATTCCCAGGTTGGGAGCATGACCTCAAGAGCTAAGCCCTGAGACTGCAACTTTCTATTAACTGGAATCTGGCTAACAGAAGAGATGAGCGGATGGTAGGCCGATACGGAGCATGACATCTGGCCCTATAAACCTTATGAGCTAGATGCTGCAGGAAACTCATAAACCTAACCCACTCAGCTCTTCTATTATACCGAAGAATAACTATTATAAATAATCAGGAGATTACTAACATTTTAACACCTGGGAATTTCAATAATTCCGATACAAGAGAAAGGGGTCGGGGAAACTGGGTGCTTCCCCGAGGAGGAAACCAGGTCGGCTAAAAGCCGACCGCCAGAAACCGTGGGTTTCTGGAGAACATAGTTCGCGAGCGAAGCGAGCGACTATGTTCTTTTTGACATTTAAGTTTTGAGATGTTTGGTCCATACTTTAAACCGCTCGTTTATACAATAATAAAACCATCACCTATATGAAACTTATTGTTCAAGTACAATTCGCTCCATGGGACAAAATATACTATTTCGATCCCAAAAATCACGAATTAAAAATTGGAGACCAAGTTATTGTAAAAACAGAATTAGGTACAGAAATAGGTAAAATAATTGGCTGGAAAGAATTGGAAGAATCAAAAAAACTAAAAAAAATTGAAGAAATTAAGCCTATTTTAAGAAAAGCTACTCTTACTGATTTAGAAAAAGTAAAAGAAAAACAATCTCGTGCTAATGTAGCTTTTAAATCCTGCCAAAAACTAATCAAGAAACATAACCTTCCCATGAAACTCATTGATGTTTGTTTTTCTTTTGATGGCCGACGGGTTACTTTTGCTTTTATCTCCAAAGAAAAAATAGATTTCCGAGAATTAGTTAAAGAACTTAACCGAAAATTTCAAAAATCAATTCGTTTTCACCAAATAGAAGTTCGACAAGGGGTAAAAATAACTGGTGACATCGGTCTTTGTGGTCGTGAGTTATGTTGTTTGAAATTCTTAAAAAACCCAGGACAGATTAGTTCAAGTTTTATTTTTGATCAACAATTAACTCATCGAGGAGCAGAAAGACTTTCCGGGCCATGTGGTCGTTTGATTTGTTGTCTAGCTTTTGAGGAATGCTATTATCAGGAAATGATGAAGAAACTGCCGGTTATCGGAAGTATTGTTAAAACCGAATATGGATCAGGTGAAGTAGTTGACTGGCACATTTTAAAGCAAACTATCGGAGTAAAAGTTAATGAAGATACAATTGTTGAAATACCAATTGAGGAAATAAAAAGATGATAAATTAAAAATAAATTAAAAATAAAAGCAAATATAAATTCTATTTATTCTTTTTAAAATCATGCCTAAAACAACCAAAATTGCTATTAATGGTTTTGGAAGAATAGGTCGACCAACTTTTCGAAAAATACTAGACAACTATCCAAGCTTGGAAGTAGTGGCAATTAATGATTTGACTGATCCAAAAACTTTAGCTCATCTTTTAAGATACGACTCAATTTATGGAATTTATAAAAAACAGATTAGATTTACTGAGAAAGAACTATTAGTTGATGGATCAAAGAATGGAAAGAGAGTGAAAATTTTTGCTGAAACAGACCCTTTAAAATTGCCTTGGAGAAAACTAAAAATTGATGTAGTTTTAGAATGTACTGGTCATTTTACTGATTATAAAGGAGCAAGGAAGCATTTAGAAGCAGGAGCAAAAAAAGTGATAATTTCTGCTCCTTCAAAAGATCCAGATAAAATCCCTTCTTTTGTTCTGGGAGTGAATGAGGAGAAATTCCAATCAAAAAAATACGATATTGTAGATATGGGTTCTTGTACTACAAATTGTCTAGCTCCTGTAGCTAAAGTTTTAAGTGAAAATTTTGGAATAATGAAAGGTTTTATGAGTACAATTCATTCTTACACTAATGACCAACGGATTTTGGATTTACCTCATAAAGACTTAAGAAGAGCTAGAGCTGCTGCTTTAAATATAATTCCTACTACTACTGGAGCTGCTAAGGCTATTGGTAATGTTATTCCTGAGTTAAAAGGAAAATTAGACGGTATTGCTTTTAGGGTTCCTATTTCCACAGTTTCTGTTTTGGATTTGATTTGTGAATTAAAAAAAGAAACAACAATTGAAGAAGTAAATTATGCCTTCAAAAAAGCTTCCCAGAAAAAAGAATTAAAAGGAATTTTAGGAATTGAAGATGTTCCTTTGGTTTCTTCAGATTATATTGGCAATTCTTTTTCCGCTATTGTTGATGCTCCTTCAACAATGGTTATTGGTAATTTAGTCAAAGTAGTGGCTTGGTATGATAATGAATGGGGTTATGCTTGTCGCCTAGTAGAGATGGCTCAGTATGTGGCAGGGAAGGGAATTTGAAGATTAAAATCCTAAACAAAATATTTATATAACTTTAACATATGCTGGTGTAGCTTTAGATTTTTGATCTTTGCGTTCGTGCTATCAATTTTGACATTTTACAAAGATTTACAAAGAACGGAATAAATTTTGACCAAACAAAAGGGGGCTAATCATTTCTATATAACCCTCCTTTTTAATATTTCAATTTTTCAGCCTACAATCACAATTTAGAATAAATTTTGTTAAAATACCTCATTAACCAAAATTTAAAGAGCTGCTAAAAACTATTAAAAAATTTAAAAGGAATTAAAAAGTATTTATAATTCTGTAATACGATGATGGGATAAAAGATATTTTAAATAAAAAATCCCTGCCTTCTAAAAATCAGCAGAGTTGCGAGAAAGACTTATAAACCTATATACGGTTCCTGTTCAGTTTTCCTCTAAAATTATTTCAAATCAATTTACGAATTTTAATCTTTCGTTTTGCCAGCTTCGATCTAAAATTTTAAAAAATCAGAGAGAAACTTTAAATAAAAATCGATTCTTAAAGTCTTAAATTTCTTAACTTTCAGTTTCTCTCTGCAAAACTCTTCTATAAAATTTTTAATATCCAAACAACTTTCTGCCAGTGTAAGGCTCTATCTGGAAAACCAGAACTGCCTTAACTTATGGCTACTCACTTCTGCTAGGAGGGGTGGCTTCAGTTTTTGCCACTGGCAGAAAGATATCTAGATAGCTAACACAATTTTTAATTTTTAATCTCGAATTTGATTAGGAAGCGGGTCGTAAGCAAAACAAAAGAATTCGTTGACATCATTCGCAGAATTTTTCATTTTGGTCTCCAGTTTTCACTGCACATAGGCGCTCGGTCGCTTCGCTCCCTCGCGCGCTATTTCGCCCCAATTTTGCGAAGTAATACGGGGGCGGCACACTCGCTCCCCCTTCGGAGCTCGCTCGGGGTTATTCACCCTCTGTGCCGCAAGGGGTTAACCTCTTCTGTTCTTTAGTGAAAGTATTTTTTTCCTTATTATGGCAAAATTAGAGCGGGCTTGTATCGGAAACTTCCAGTTTCCGATACAACGAGACGGTAAAAGAACAATCGTTATTTTATTATTAAAGTAGAGTGGTATATCATCTTTTTAAGATAAGTATAGTTTAACATATTTTAAGAATTTTGTCAAGGGTCTGCACTGGATGTCGTAGCCATATGATAATTTCATAGTTGAGCCATTTAAAAATTTCATACTTTGAAAAAATGTGTGTCATAATCTTCTTAAGAAAGGTCGAAGTTTAAAAAACCTTAATCTTAGGAAAATCTATGACAAAAGAACTAATCACTATGACT
>DDKT01000085.1 GCA_002339755.1 Patescibacteria group bacterium UBA2591 | reverse complement strand
AAATTCAGGGGCTCACTTCCATATCTCCTTTAAATAATAGATAAAAAAATCTTTCAAAGCAAAAAATTTAATTTAGGGTAATAACAGATAATAATCGAACCTACTTTGAACGAAATTGCTAAATCAGTTTTTTCTTGACCAAACATTGCAAAGATTTGTCAGGTGTCGTAAATTATGGATCAGAAAACATCTCTAATGAGAGAATAACAAAAATCCAGAAAAAAACAACGTATCCGTATTAATGGATCTAAAATGTAAGTAAATGACAAAACTTTGGCAAAAATTGACAAAAACCTAAAAAATCAACACTTTTTCTTGAAAAATTTCCTTTATTTTGCGTTGTTTTTAGGAAATTTGCCAAAGTTTAGTAAATGATATTGATTAAGATGAATTTTTTCTGTTTTGCCACCTGCTAACTCAAAACCCTATTTTGTCTCTTCGTCACAATTTATCTCATAGTCATATAAAATTAAAACTTTTGATCTCATAACTTTTCTAATCTATTCCTTAATTATACCAAGTTTCTATATTTTTTGTTTAAAAAAATTTTTATCAAGCCAACGGTTGACAAATTTTATAACATATGTTATCCTTGAATTAAATTAGAGAAATCTTTGCTCTTTTAAAGTTTAAACTCTGCTCTTATGGGTAGGAATTTGAAGGTTAAAATTTCTAATCTTTAGTTTTCTGCTCATTTAAGAGTAGATTAAATTAAAATAAGGGGGTCGTAAAAATGGAAAAGACTTATGCTTATATTACAGATAGAGACAAAGGTTTTAGGATAATAGATGTCTCTAATCCAAGTTCTCCACAAGAAATAGGTTACTGTGATACACCGGATAGTGCATGGGGTGTTTATGTTTCAGGTAACCATGCTTATATTGCAGGTGAAGATAAAGGTCTTAGGATAATAGATGTCTCTGATCCAAGTTTTCCACAAGTAGTAAGCTATTGTGATACACCGGGTAGTGTATATGATGTTTATGTTTCAGGTAACCATGCTTATGTTGCAAATGGGCATCGTGGTCTTAGGATAATAGATGTCTCTGATCCAAGTTTTCCACGAGAGGTAAGTTATTGTGATGCACCGTTTCATGTATTGGGTGTTTGTGTTCTAAATAACTATGCTTATGTTGCAGATTGGTATGAAGGTCTTAGGATAATAGATGTCTCTAATCCAAGTTCTCCGCAAGAAGTAGGTCATTGTGATACACCGTTTCGTATGTCGAGTATTTGTGTTCTAAATAACTATGCTTATGTTGTAAATGAGCATTGTGGTCTTAGGATAATAGATGTCTCTAATCCAAGTTTTCCACAAGAAGTAGGTTATTGTGATACACCGGGCAGTGCATATGATGTTTATGTTCTAGGTAACTATGCTTATGTTGCAGATGGAGATAAAGGTCTTAGGATAATAGATGTCTCTGATCCAAGTTTTCCACGAGAGGTAAGTTATTGTGATACACCGAGTATTGCATATGATGTTTATGTTCTAGGTAATTATGCTTATGTTGCAAGTGAGCATCGTGGTCTTAGGATAATAGATGTCTCTAATCCAAGTTCTTCACAAGAAGTAGGTTATTGTGATACACCGGATCATATAAAAATAAAGAGTGTTTATATAAGCACAAACAACTGAAAAGCATCTTAGAATCCAAGCGTTTCAAGATTGAATGCCAAGATTGGGACACTTGGATTTTTTTTATAAAATTCAAAAATCCCTATAATAAGGGTTTTAATTAGAGTAATTTCTATCTTAAAAATTTGAAAAATTATTAAAGAATAAAATCATTTCCCTAAAGAAGAATTATATCAAAGAGAAGGTTTTAAGGACTTAAATAGTCTGAGAAAGAAGTTTAGAAACTTTTTCTATTATTTTAACAATGAAAGGGAAAGTTTGGGATTAGATGGCCTAACTCCTTTAGGGAAATTACAGACTTTTCCTCAAATATTCAAATATTAAAGTCATATTATCAAATTCATGGAGTAATTCGAGAGGAGCTAAGTTATCCTTTAGAAGGTGTTTTGTTTTTGTTTTTTCAATTTCTTGAAAATTTTGACTAATATCTAAACTTATTTCTTTTAATTCATTAATTTCGGTTCTTTCTTCTAGGGTTGCAATTCTTTCTTTTAAAGGGAATTTTGAGCCTAAAATAAAATGTTCATACCGACTCTTTGAAGGAAAAAAATAAGTGTGAGGATAAACAGATTTAACTGTTTGAGAAAGATACCGGAAAACTTTTTCTTTGTTAGGTTGACGAGATAGAGTCATTATTGCTAAAATTCCCTCTTCCTTTAGGCGCGAATTAGTTAATTCGAAGAATTCTTTAGTTGAAAGCTGAAAAGGAATATAGAGATTATCAATATAGGCGTCAATAAAAATCAAGTCGTATTTCTTTGTTGATTTATGAAGATATATTCTGCCGTCTTCATTAATAACATTAAGACCTTCTTGTTCTGCCAAATTAAAAAATCTATAAGCTGCTTTAGTAATTTCCGGATCGAGTTCTACTCCATCAATTTTTAGATTTTTGTCTTTAAAAAAGTGGGAGTATTGTCGAGAAATTACTCCACCAGCATGACCAATGATTAAAATGTCTAGCCCCTTCTCTTTTTTTAAAAGAAAGTATAAAGGCGTAAAATAATCAAAGTACATGTTGGTTAAAATTTTTTTAGGATGATAAACTGACCAACGACCAGAGCGATTAATGTCTAGAACATAACCCAGGTCCTCGTTCTTGATTACTTCAATTAATCCATGAAAAGATTCTTTTTGATAGATTAAATTTTCCCTTCTTGCGAGATAAGGACAGTTCAAAAGAATAGGAGTTAATAAAATTAAAAAAAGAGGTTTTTTTATTTTTTTTCTGAGGCCGATTAAGCTAATTAAGATTAAAGCAAAAGCTGAAATTAGAAAAGTTTTATTTATTCCTAAAAAAGGAATAATACAAAAAGAGGCCAGAAAGGTACCAAAAATACTGCCGATGGTTGAGGAAGCATAAACAGAACCCGAGGTGAATCCAGTGGTTTCTAATTTTTTATTTTGCAATCTAATGACAAAAGGACTTACAATTCCTAAAAATAGAAGTGGAATAAAAAACAAAAGACTAAGGAAACAAAAAGAAGAGAAAACAGTTGATTTCGAAAAAGGAGAAATTTTTGAAGTTCCGGTAAAATAAGGGAGAAAAAATTTATTTAGAATAGGAAGAAAGCTAATAAAAAGGCCTGAAAATAAAACTATAAACATTAGAATTTTTTCTTCCGGTTTCCAATCAGCAAGCTTTCCTCCCAGATAATAACCAGTAGCTAAGGCGATCATTACTAATCCGATAATATTTGCCCAAACAAAAAGTGAAGCGCCAAAATAAGGAGTGGCTAATCTAAAAGCAGCCATTTCTACCATCATAATGACAGCTCCAGTAATAAAAACGAAGATGAAATAGAAATATTTTTTTAAAAACATTTTAAACTTAAATAGAAATTATCGAAATTATTTCGTTTTTTAGAGTTTACAGTGTTATCTTATTAATTTTCGGCAACATGTTAAATCATATAAGGTAAAATTTGATTGTTCGGGTTTAATAAGGGCCTTGATAGGATTAGAGCCTTTTTTCATTTTATAACCTCCAAAATGTTATATTTATAATCCGAACATCTTAGATTATGATCTGATGTTTATTATAGTACACCAAACCCAATTTTTCAAGCTTTATCCATTAGAAACAAATTAGAAAATTTTTATAATCTTTTTGTAAGGTCATCAGACACATTTTTACAAGAGTTACGCCCCTTTAAAATTGTGCTAAAATAAAGGCAAAGGTCAATTTTAAAACAAAAAATCTATAAAAATATAAAAATCAAAACAAAACCTATGTCTAACCAAATTTTAGCTTATCTTAAAAAACCATTAATCAGATAGATATTTTATCAATTTTATCAAATTAAAACAGAATTATAGTTTTCATTTTGAAAAAGTAGAATTGCTTTTATTTAAACTAAAAATTCAAAGTGCGTAAGTTCTTGAATAAAGTTAATTTTTTTCTCGTAAAAATGAATAAAGGAGCGTCTTATTTCTAAGACTCTCCTTTTATAACCCTATTTTAATTTTAACCTCCAAGATAGTAGGCACAAATAATTGTGCCTTCTTTAATCCCTTTGCGGGCTATCCCAATTTTTTTGACATTTACCTCTTTGGGATGGCACCACTCATTTAAAGCACCCTCGTCAGCTTCTTTCTTAATGCCTCGCCTCTGGCATTTTCTACACTTAGGTTCCCACTCTGTCCATGCTTCAATTTTTTTATCCCACTTATAGTGGGATGTATTAATTCTATCCCGTCCGTATACGGACAGGGATAAATCAGTGTCTTCGATGCTGGACGGATGGATAAACCGAGCTTTCTTAGCTGATGCAGCACAAACTACTGCGCTTTGATAGACATCCCAGCCCCTGTTTATCCTTTGAGAGATCAGAAATAAATATAATAATTTTCTTTTCTGATCTTTTTTCATTTCCCTCATCTCCTCTCCAGCCTCTAAAGATATTTATGCCCTTCGCATTCAGGGCAGTGCACACTGCCCCAAAAGGAAACAGAAAGGGAACTCTCGCATTTCCTGCATTTTTGCAATTCGCCCGTCTCGAAGAACACGTAGCAGTACTGGTGATTGCAAGGGGGGCCGTTTTCCGACTTCTCTGCCGGATTGCCGTCGATTAAGCATTTTACCTCTTTTTTCATTATTGTTCCACCTCCTTAAGTAATGCCACAATATATCGTATTTAAGAGCCCGCTCGTTACCCCGAGCACAGAGGCTCGGGGAAATCTTTTGTTATACTATAATTGAGAAGGAATGTATATGACTACCGTGGCTTGAGACCACCCTGGGTCTTCCTCCATAGTATAACCGTTAGAATCCGAAAGGTATGTACCTCCCGAGCTCTCTACCCAGAAGGCAAGGAGCTCTTGAGAGAAATCGATCTGTGGATCCGTTCTCTCCTCCTGGGGATCCTCAAATCCATCTTCATCTTTTTTTCGATGATAATATTCGGGAGAGTATAAATACTCTCTTCCAAATTTAATTTTTCCGTATAGTGGTACTCCGAAATCATATCGGTACCACCACCGTCGTCGTCCAGATTCACTTTCATCTCCTGGATTGTAGCACCCGCCCTGATATTTAAAGGTGGCATATTCCCGCACTATATTAACATTTTCGGTGACTATTACTGCGGGAAAAGAGCAATGGTCCTCTGCCCCTATACTCATTTTGTATATTTTATGAGCATTTCTTTCTATTCCTTCGCGTAAAGTTACGAAGGTCGAGGGAAATGTAGTCCCATATATTTTGGAAAACGCTACTTCTAAGACCTCGATGAGGAAATCTTTTGTTCTTTTGATTCCCTCTCGTTCTTTTAGTTCTTTTTCTTTTGTCATTCCTCTTTTATCTCCTTTCTCTATTTTTATTTTCTTGCCAAAAGTTTCGGCATATAATTTCCAAATTTCTTTAGAAACTCTACGCCGAAACCCAGCTATCTTATTATTTGATTTGGTAATGGGGTAGATTCAGACACAAGATTTAGTTCTTTGAGATAAATAAATAGGTTGGCTGAATTTCTGCTTCCGTTTAGGAAAAGTAATCTTGATTGGCTTTTCAGAAGTTAAAAGAAGCTGAGCAATTTTTTCAAAGAGGTTTTCCTCCCGATGATTAAACCGGAATTCGATTTCTTTAAGATAGTAATGGAAGTATTTTCTCGGTACTCCTCGGTAATGGTAAAGCCAATGTTTAGCATATGACCAGAAACCTTCTAGGCCATTAAGATTTTGTTCATTGATAGATTTTCCTTTCTCTTTAGTAATTCTGATATGCTTACCTCTAAATACCAAAGAAACATAGGCGCGCCATTCATCAGTGTAGTAGATGCTTCCTTTCTTGGTATATCTTTTAATCAGAGGTAAAAGAGTATCTTCGCTTCGACTAGATACTGGAAATGCGCTTATTTTACCGTTTCTTTGATAGATTCCGAAAACAATCTGCTTGCCTTCTGCTCCCCAACCTCGCTTACCAGACCTTCTACCGCCAAACATCGTCTTATCTATTTCTAATTCTCCAGAAAGTTGTTTTAATTTAATTAAGGAATGATTGTAAATAGCCTCTCTAATTAAACGAAAGAATTTCTCAATTGTCTTTTTGTTAACATCTAATTCTTTAACTATTCTAAAAGCTGGCACCCCCAAGACAAAAAGATTGATTAGATAAACAATGAGGCTGAAAGGAATCTTTACTCTTTCTAAATAAGTTCCAGTAAAATCCCGAAAGGTAAAAAGGCAACGAGGACAACGAAACCTCTTTCCCTTTAAGTGATAAATCTTTCTTTGATATTTACACCTTGGGCAATGCCTTCTGCCTTGCCAACGCCTTGCACGAAAATAGGCCTCACTTTTCGTGACACTGTTTGAAAGCTGAAATAACCTATTTTCCTGTATATTTCTAGGCATATCTCCATTATACCAATATTATATTTAGTGTCTATATCATACCTATTACCTT
>DDKT01000084.1 GCA_002339755.1 Patescibacteria group bacterium UBA2591 | reverse complement strand
TTTAAATTTCAATTTTTAGTTACCTTTTAGATGATTTAACCGATATCTTTTCAGTAACATTTTAGATGATTTAATACGAGGAATTCTTTTAAAAAAATAGATTTTAGGTTAAAATAAGTAAAGATCATTCCTTAATTAAAATCTCAAAGAACTAACTTACCTCTTAGGGACAACTTTAGAAGAAAATCTACTTTCAATTTTGTCTCCGGGAGGAAAACCTTTCTAAAATTGCCAATTCTTCAACACTCTCAATATATGAAAAAATGGTACGAGCCAATTTATAGGAAAGAAATAAAATTTTCAAAATGCCAAGAAAAGCTATTGGATACGCCTTATCTCAAAAAACTCGCCCACATTTTCCACACTGGAGTTTTTGCTTTTATCTCTCCGTTGAGGCACACCCGATTGGAGCATTCTTTGGGCCTACTCACTTTATGTCGAATTTTCGATTTAGGCGAGGAATACGAATTGGCTGCTCTATTGCATGATATAGGCCACATTTCCTTTTCTCATTCGGCAGAAAAGGCCGTAAAAGATTTGGATCATCATAAATTAACTGAAGCAATTTTATTAAAAAGTGAAATCTCAAGTGTTCTCAAAAATTTCAGATTTAAACCAACGAAAATTTTAAAACTAATAAATAGCTGGCCCTTTGAAATTAAAAGAAATTTGCTCAACCTTGATCATTTCGATGCCTTCTTAAGAGATACTTATTATATGGGAATTCAAAAATTATCTCCTTCAGAAATTATCAAGGAAATCAGCATCGAAAACGAAAAAATTTCAATTAATAATTTAGAGGCAGCAAATGAAATGATGAGATTAATCATCGAAGATAACAAAATAATGGCTGAAACTTCTGATATAATCGGCAATATTTTATTGAGCGAACTTTTCAAGCACGGAATTAAAGAAAAGATATTGACAAAAAATTTTCTTTTAAAAGCTACCGAATATGAAGTAATCTCTTTATTTTTACAACAAGAAAAAAAAGAAATTAAGGAATTAATTCAAGATATAATCTATTCTAATTTTAAAAAATACGGAGTTAAAAAAGCAAAAACGGGTTATAAACTAAAACTCTATTTTGACACTTTTTTCTGCAAGGGAAAGGAAATTTTAGAAATCAATAAAAATTTTAAACAAAAATTCAGGGAATTAAAATTAAAAGAAGGACACTACAGATTATTTAGAAAAAGAACAAAATAAAAAATTTTTTATTTGTGGAAAAGAAATTAATTAAAATTGAAAAAGCAAAAAAAGTTATTTTTGTTGGCGATACCCATGGAGATTGGGAGGCGTCACAGAAGATTGTAAGGGATTATTTAAAACCAGGAAATGTTTTAGTTTTTCTTGGAGATTATGTTGATCGAGGGGTTTTTTCAAAAGAAAATTTAGATTTTTTATTAGAAACAAAACTAAAGTTTCCAAATCAGATCTATCTTTTACAAGGCAATCATGAAGGATACCAAACTCTACCTTTTTCACCAGCTGAATTTTGGGAAAATTTAGAAAGCAAAGAATTTGAAAAATATTGTTTTATTGTTGAAAATCTTCCTTTAGTGGTAGCAACAAAAGATATAATTGCTCTCCACGGAGCCTTGCCAGATATTGAGAGCTTGGAAGAAATAAATCAAATAAAACTAGGAAATGAAAAATGGCTTCAAATTTGTTGGGGAGATTTTTTTGAGGAACCAGGGGAATATTTAGGCACTGATCTTATTTCTGGTCGGCCCAAATTTGGCAGAGATTATTTCTTTAAAAAAATGGAAGAGCTTAAGAAAAAAGTTTTGATCCGTTCTCATCAACCCGATGCTTCTCTGTCTATGTTCGATAATAAATGTTTAACTATTTTCACTTCTTCTTCTATTTATACCCGAGAAAGAACTATTGCCATTGCTGATTTTAAAAAAGAAATAAAAAATATTAAAGATTTAGAAATAAAAATAATTTAAATATATGCAAAATAAAATAAAAATTTTAGGTCATCGAGGTTGCGCAGGATTGGAGCCAGAAAATACAATAAGAGCTTTTAAAAAAGCAATTGATTTAGGAGTAGATTTAATTGAATTTGATGTTAGAATGACAAAAGATAAAAAATTAGTTGTCATTCATGATGAAAAGGTTGATAGAACTACCAATGGCCAGGGTTATGTGAGAGATTTTTCCTTTAAAGAAATTAGAAAATTGAATGCTGGGAAAAATGAAAAAATTCCCTCGTTTGAAGAGACGCTAGATTTATTAAAAACTGAAAAACCTATTATTGTAATTGAAATAAAAGAGTCTGATACAGTAAAGAAAATTTTAAATATTATTAAAAAGGGGGGGCTGGAAAATAAAGTTTTAATAGTTTCCTTTTGGCATAATGCCCTAAAGAAAATTAAAGAAATAAACCCGAGAATTAAAACTGGAATACTTTTAGTCGGAAGACCCTGTAATTTAATTTCAGTGGTAAAGGCAGCAAAAGCAGATTTTTTTTGCTCGCGTCATAATTTTATTGATAAAGAAGTAGTTAAGGGGTGTCGTAAAAATGGCTTCAAAATTAATGTTTGGACAGTAAATGAATTTAAAGATATTAAAAAAATGATTAAATTAGGAGTAGATATAATAAGCAGCGATTATCCAGATAGAGTGATAAAAGAATTAAAGAAATCTTAAAAAATTACGAAACAAATAGAAATTGAACTTCAAATTATAATAAAAAATCCAAGATTGGAAAATAAAAAGAATATAGATAAAAAAATATGAAAATTAAAATTGAAGAAGCTAAAAGAAAAGATATAAACCATATTCTTCGGTTGGCAAAAGAGTTCACTAATTTCCTTCACAAATTAGATGATTATTATCAAACCTGGGCAGGAGGAGCAAGAAAATATAAAAAATGGTTATTGCGAAATTTTAGTAAAAAGAATTTTAAGACATTAATTGCAAAAACTGATAAAGATGGAATTATAGCTTATGGGATTGCTACAATCCAAAAACCTCGTAGTCTCACAATTTATATAAAATTTAAAAAATTCGGCTTTATTGAAGTAATTTATGTGAAAGAAAAATTTCGGAAAAAGGGTATTGGAAGAAAGATTTTTAATAAGTTCTTAAAGTGGTTTATATTACATAATATTAAAGTTATCGAACTCACAGTACATGTTAAAAATAAATTTGGAATTGCTGCGTGGAAAAAATACGGATTTTTCGAACACTATAAAGGAATGAGAAAAGAGTTATAAAAATTAAGAAAAGAGGTTAAAATTAGCCATCGCCAAAAAGCCATCAAAAAATTAATCAAAGCTTTGACCCAATATATATCAAATTGACCCAATGTCAAAAATTAAAAAATCAAAAATTAAGGAAATTATTGAACTATATAAAAAAGTCCAAGAGATTCCTTATTATTGTTTAAAAGAAAGGGATCCTGATTTGTTATTAAAAAAGGGAAAAGGAAGTTGCGATGAGAAACATCTATTTTTAGGAAAAGAGTTTGAGAAATTGGGAGTTCCAGTAAAATATTTAGTTCTTAGGTTTGATTGGAACGATTTAGCAATTCCAAAAGAGATAATTGAGAAGAAAGAAGACGGCTCTATTGGTTGGCATCTAGCTTTAATGATAAAACCCAAAGACAAATGGATATATGTTGATGCTACCTGGGATCCAAAATTAAAAAAGGCGGGGTTTCCGGTAACAGAAAACTGGTCAGGTCTATCAAATACAAAATTTGCCTTTCCGCCAAAAGAGATAATTGAACTAAATAAAAGGCTACCAAAACAGGTTAAAAGATACGAAAATTGTGAATTTTATGAAGCCCTAAACAAATGGTTAGAATCACAGAGAAACCAAAACAATTCTACTAATGTTATTATATTCCATGGTGCTTTTGGGCATCCAAAAGAAAATTGGCTTCCTTGGTTAAAAAGTAAATTAGAGAAATTGGGGTGTGAAGTTTATATTCCAAAATTTCCTACACCAAAAAATCAAAATCTTAAAAATTGGCTGAAAGTTTTTAGAAACTATCAACAATATTTAAATAAAAACTCTATCTTAATTGGCCATAGTTTAGGAGTGGCCTTTATTTTAAATATTTTAGAAAGATTAAATTATCCAGTTAAAGCTTCTTTTTTAGTTGCTGGCTTCATAGGTCTATTAAATAATCCAGTATTTGATAAGATTAACAAAACTATAACAAACCGGCAATTTAAATGGCAGAAAATAAAACAAAACTGTAAAAAATTTTATATTTATACTTCAGATAACGATCCTTATATCCCAATTGAAAAAGGTAAAGAGATATCAAAAAATTTAAAAGTTAAACCAAAAACTATTAAAGGTGCCGGCCACTTTAACAAAGCAGCAGGTTATGATAAATTCGAACTTCTTTTAAAAGATATAAAAAATTTATTTTTCTAGTTAAATCTGTTGACACGTCAAGCTTTCTTGAAATAAAATTAAATTAAATAAAGGTCGGAAAATTTGAATAAAATAGATTAATTCATGAACAATCAAGCTTTTTCTAAAATTTGGATGGTGGTTATTCTCATAGTTTTCATTGCGGGAGGAATTTTAATTTGGCAGTATTGGGGAATACCAAAAGAAAAAATTAAATTACCAGAAGAGATAATCCCAGTAGAGAAGGAAAGGTTTATTGAGGACGAAACCTCTAGATGGAGTATTTATAGAAATGTAGAAATTGGAATTGAATTTAAGTATCCAGGCGTTCATGGTGTTCACGAGCATACTGAAGATTTTATTGACGAGCAAATTGGACCTATTTATGTAAAAGCATTCCCTTCTGGTTGGTGGGGCCCGCATTCTATTGATGTTTTTTTAGGTGAAACCGAGCTAGAGAGAGAAAAAAACGAAAAATACTATAAAGATATCTTTTCTTTAATCAAAGATTATCAACAAAATCAAGAATGCAATAGTTTGGATATATATATACCAATTTACGAAAGCATGAACTTGGGCAAGAGTTGTCGGATAGTAATTTCTGATTCTGGAGTAAAAATGATTACGGGATTTTATAAGAATATTCATGGAGCGCCTCCAAAAGTTGCATTTTTTATTACAAATAAATATTGGATTGAGTTAATACTACATTATTATGATGAAGAACTAGAAGGAATAGAGATAAAAGATCTTAATTCAGATAGTTTTATCCAGGAAATTCAAATGGGCAAGTATGAAAATGTTTCAAAACGAATAGAAGTTTTTGATCAGATACTGAAAACTGTTAAAATTATAAAATAATAGACAGGCTTCAGACCAAACTTAAGTAATGACGTCTTCTTTAATTTATCAAATAAATTAATGGAAAAAATAAATTATCCAAAAGTTTTTGTTTTGTTTAAAGTTAATTAGATTAACAAATCTCCTAAAGAGATTATTAACGAGTTCTTAGAGATTGTTAGACTTTATCCTTCAAAGAAGCTTAAAGCTGTAATTATTAAAGCAGATCCCACAGACGACAAATTTCTTTCTGGTGCTTTATCTTTCGAAGCTTCTTTTATTATTTCTGGAGACAAACATTTACTTGAAATTAAAGAATTCAAAGGAATTCCTATTCTTTCGCCAAAAGAATTTCTAAGAAAATATTTTAAATGTTAAAAATTAAAGAAATTAAACCTAAAATAGGATTTATAGGATCAGATAGAGAAAGTATTTTAGAAGATTTGAATTTTGCTGCTAAAAATGGATTTGATTGTTATGAAATTCAAGGGTTAGGAGAGAAGTTTAATTTGGAATCTAAAATAATTAAAGAAGCGAAAAGAATTTCTGAAAATAACAACATTTCTTTAAATTTACACGTTGTTCAATTTTTGCCTATTTCCAGTCTGATTCCTGAAATCTCAAGAGGAGCTCTTAAATTTGCCAAAAAAGAAATTATTTTAGCTAAAAAGATTGGAGCAAAAATATTAACAATTCATGGTGGAGGTAAAGATAAACCAGATAGAGAGGACATGGTATCTAAAAATTTTGAAATTTTAATAAAAAATTTAAAAGAGTTAATTAAATTAGGAAAAAAACATAGAATAAAAATTGGGTTTAGAAAATTCATTTGGTTCAACAAAATTGTGCAAAGAGCCAGAAGATCTATTGAAAGTAATCCATTCAGTAAAAGGATTGGGGATAACTTTTGATATTGGCCATGGAAGCCTTGTGAATCTAGGCTCAATTGAATATTTTAAAAAACTTAAAGATTTTGTTATTAACATCCATATCCATGATAATGATGGTAAGTCAGATCTCCACGCCTTGCCAGATCAAGGAAATATAGATTTAAAGAGCTTTCTAAAAGAGTGTAAAAATTCAAATTATTATGGACCATTTATATTAGAAGCATTTCCCTCTTATGAAGCTGCTCCAAAAGGAAAAGAAATATTCCTTAATCTCTGGAATCAAATTAAATAATGTTAAAAATAAAAGAAATCAAGGTAAAATCGATTTTAACAAAATCGGGGCTGAGTAATAATTGAAAATATTTTATCTAATTCATGAAAGAAATTAATGCGCCATTTGGAAAAGTTCAGATTTTTGAATCAAATGATAAATTTGGCTCGAGTATTTTATTGGTTGAGCCAGGGAAAGAGATAACTAAACATTATCATAAAAAAATGAAAGAAATTGAGGTAATTTTAGAAGGCGAAGTTATCTGCGGTGATAAAATTCAAAAATCTGGCGATATAAATATTTGGGAGATCAATCAAGTTCATGGTTATAAAAATGAATCTACTTCAATAGTTAAAATTTTATGCATTACTATTCCACCTTATGACCCTGAAGATGTTTTTGAGGTAGAAGAATAAACAATATATGAGTCCTTAAAACAAAAATGATATGAAAAGCAAATTAATTAAAGAAATACAAACACTATGATTCCTATTTCAATTGACCAACAACTAAAAAAATTAGTTCCCAATTTAGTATTAGGGGTGGTTTCTGCACCAGTGAAGGTAACTAAAAATTCACCTCTATTATGGAAAGAGATTAACAAGTGCGTTAAAAAAATAGAATCAGAAATTACATTAGTTTCCCTTTATGATATTCCTCAAATTAAAGCTTTAAGGGATGCTTATAAACTGATTGGCAAAGACCCTTCGCGTTATCGAGGATCCCAAGAGGCGTTAGTTCGTAGAATTCTCCAAGGCAAAGGATTGTATCAGATTAATAATATTGTTGATATTAATAATTTGGTTTCATTAGAAACATTACATTCAATAGGAGTATATAACACAGATAATCTTAAACCACCTATTGTTTTTCGAATTGGAAAACCAGGGGAGTCTTATAAAGGCATTGGTAAAGAAGTAATAAATATTGCGGAATTACCTTTATTTGCAGACGAAATCGGGCCTTTCGGGAGCCCTACCAGCGACTCAGAAAGAACGATGATTGCTTTGGAAACCAAAAATGTGATAATGGTTATTATCTCCTTTACGGGATCAGAGTATTTAAGAGATCAACTCCAACGAATAGTCAATCTTTTATGTAACTACGCCGAGACACCGAGAGAAAAAATAGAAACTGTAATTATAAAATAAAAAAATTAAAGCTGTAGTATGAAAAGCAAATTAATTAAAGAAAGAGATGGATTTATTAGAAAAATAGGTGAAAATTATAGGGTGATTAATTTTCTAACCAAAAGGGAGAATAGAAATTTAAGTTTTGCTATAAGTGAGGGCGAAGGATCATTCAGAAGTCACAAAAAATATTAAAAGTGACAGAATTTATTATGTCTTATCAGGAAAATTAATTATTAAAGAAAATAAAAGAAAATTAGTAGCTAAAAAGGGTGATTTAGTTTTCATTCCTAAAAATACAAAATATTATTTTGGAGGAACATTTAAAACAATTTTAATTAATTCTCCACCCTTTGATCCAAAAAATGAAAAAATATTTAAAATTAAATAAAAAAGTTTCTATTGAAGTTAAACCAAAAGTACTCTTTAAAATAATCTATGAATCCTTTAGTTGTTTTAGCAAAACTAGCAGTGGAAAATTATATTAAAGAAGGGAAAGTCATCGAATCACCAAAAGATTTGCCAGAGGAATTTTTAAAAAGAAAAGCTGGGACTTTTGTGACAATTGAAAAAGATGATAAACTTCGTGGTTGCATTGGAACTTATTTACCAACTCGGATTAATATTGCTGAAGAAATTATTCGTAACGCTATTGCGGCAGCTACCGAAGATTATCGTTTTGATCGAATTCAAATAGGTGAACTTCCTTATCTTTTTTTTACCATTTATATTTTGAGTTATCCTGAACTAGTAAAAAATCTTAAAGAATTAGACCCGAAAAAGTTTGGGATAATTGTAAAAACTGGTCCTCTTGCTTATTCTAATCAGGAGAATGTAGCATTTGACAATACAATTCCTTATAAAACCGGACTTTTACTGCCAGATTTAGAAGGCGTAGATTCAGTAGACCAACAAATTTTTATCGCCTGCCAAAAAGGCGGGATTGATCCTGCTCAAGAAAAAATTTTTATTTATCGTTTTACAGTAGAAAAGTATCAATAATTTGGTAAAATGAATGAAAATAGCCAAAATGGTGATTTCCCATCCTTAAAAGAGATTGAATCTATTTTGAGCCATATCTTGCCAAAGAAAACAACCTCTGAAATAATAAAAGTGTTACCCATGTCCTCATCCAGTGCAGGGACTTGACTTTTTTGTATAGATGTGCTATGATATATAATGAAAGTACAAAAAAATAAAAAATAAAGAAGGAGGTAAAGAGCAATGTCAGGTTTAATCGCGGGTATCTGTAGAAGAATTTCTTTTTTTGCTCTTCTTATCTTGGTAGTCTTACCAGGGTGTAAGGTTTGTGATTCTTTGTGCGTGAAAGTCGATCCCTCAAGTTTAGATACCAAGATGGACAAACTAGAAACAGCAGTTAATATAACACCTATTGCATTCTATAGAGTGAAAAGGGGAGATACAGCATGGAAGCTAATCGAAGAATATACGATTCTTCCGCCAAGCGGATGGGGCATGATATTCGTTACTCCTGATTTAGAGATAGGAGAAATAGTAGAATTTCCTATTTACTATTTGAAAGGAGGAACAGTTCTCGAAGTCCGCGCATTGTCACAGTGTATTAAACAGAAAAATGAAAAAGGACTTGCCTTTTTCATTTCATCAGAATATACTCCTTTATCTCCGGAGGAAAGAAAGCCTGTGGTGGAAAGAGTGAAGACAATGATATTTAGAACAGAAATATTTAAAAATGATCACAGGAGAACGCCAAAAGATGCTTTCTATAAAGTGAAAAAAGGAGATACAGCCTGGGAGTTAACCAAAAAATACACAACCCTCCCGTCGGATAAATGGGAACAGGTATTTGCTTCTTCTAGTTTAAAGGTGGGGCAAATAATAAGATTCCCGCTTCACTATTTGAAAGGAGAGACAGTGCTTGAGATCTGGCGAGAGCCAGGTATCAAATGGGAGACCGTGGAAGAAAATGGTGAACTCTCCCTTAAAGAGTGGATTCTGCTTGATATATATTTTTTCATAGTGTAATATAGTATTCAAAAGCAGAAATTTATCTCTAGCCCTTCTCTGTTTTGAGGAGGGCTCTTTTATTACAATTACATTTATTCTAAATAGATATGCAAAATCAAAAATTAAAAAGGCAAAGACAATAGGATTACTTTGTTGGTATTCTTTAAAATACCAGAATGGAGAAGATTAAAAAATGTCTAGATTTTACTCTATGTCCTTATGAGGGGATGGGCTAAAAGATACATCATAGCAACTATTGACATCTTTCCTAAATCAATCTTTGCTCATTTTTGTAACTCCTGCTCATCTTATAAATTTATAAATATCAATTGATCTTCTCTTAAGATTAAACCGTTCTTTCAAATGTCACCTATACACCGTCAAATATATATAATCATTAGTAGAAACATTAAGCAAAGCCTTTCCTGTCCAGGTTCAGATACATA
>DDKT01000098.1 GCA_002339755.1 Patescibacteria group bacterium UBA2591 | reverse complement strand
TTGTTTTCATAGACATGGTAGAATAAATATTATTATTTGTGAAGACTGATTCTATTCTACCACATCTTTTAGCAAGTTAAAGGACTACTCCAGAATTTGGGGTTCAGGTCTAATCAAATTTATTTTATTAAAACTCTACGTTATTTGTAAAAAAATATGTCTCATCCAAAAGAAGAAAAAACAATCTTAATTATTAAACCTGATGGAGTAAAAAGAGGGCTTATTGGTGAAATCCTAAAAAGAATTGAACAAAAAGGCCTCAAGATTATAGCCTTGCAAATGTTTAAAGCTTCAAAGAAAGAGATGGATAAACATTATCCGAAAGATAAAGCTTGGATTAAAAGATTGGGAGAAAAGGCTATGAAAAATTATAAAAATAGAAGAGAAGCCAAAAGAATACTAGGCACAGACGATCCTTTAAAAATCGGAAAAAAAACAAGATCTTGGCTTCTTGACTATGTTACCTCAGGACCTATGGTTAAGGTAGTGATAAAGGGCGTTCATGCTATAGGTATGGTAAGAAAATTAACAGGACCTACTTTTCCTAGTGAAGCAGAAATGGGTACTATTCGGGGGGACTTCTCTGTTGATTCAGCTTTTGCTGCCAATCATGACCAAAGAGCAATTCATAATATTGTCCATGCCTCAGAAACAAAAAAAGAAGCAAAACACGAGCTCAAACTTTGGTTTTTACCAAAGGAAGTTCATGATTATAAAAGGGCAGAGGAAGAAATAATGTTTTAAAATAACAAACTGGCTAGACAATGTCTTCTAAAAAGAAAAACTTACAATTTCCCTCAAGAAAGTTTTTCGGTTATAGGTATAATAAATTAAACAAAGCCTTTTCTGGATTCTGTTTTTAAACATTTGGTGCAAATTTTAACTTTCTTTCCCTTAATTCGTTTAGTTTGTAAATTTAAATACTGCCGCCTAATGGTGGCAATATTAGAATGACTTCTTTTTAGAGTCTTTTTTGGTTTTCTGCCACAAATTTCGCATTTCATAAATTATCTAAATTTATTAAAAACTATCTAAAATTTATCATCTTCCATGACATTTCTTGTATTTTTTACCTGAACCACAAGGACAGGGCTCATTGCGGCCGACTTTCTTCTTTTTTTGATAACCCAAGTCCAAAACAACGTCTCCTGATACAGTTTTAGGAGAAAAAGATTTTGCAGCAAAAAAGTCTTCACCCCCGTCCATTGTTTTAATAGGAGCAGTAATTTTTATTTTGTCGCCTGCCCGTTGCATAATTGAAGGAGCGATTGTTGTAGCTAGCCCTACCTTATATATACTATAAACTACTTCTTTTTGAATCATCCGCATTAATTCACTAAAAGCTTGATAAGCTTCTTTTTTATATTCAATCAAAGGCTCTTTTTGGCCATAAGCTCGCAATCCAACGCCTGTTCTAAAATAATCCATAGTTTCAAGATGTTCAACCCATAAACTATCAATAACTCGTAACATAATCTCTTTTTCTATTTTTCTCATGGGATTTTCAATTTCAGAAATTAAGGAACGAATATTGGCATTAATTCTTCCCTCTAATTCATTATAGGTTTGATGGGTTAAATTGACAAGATATTCTATAATCTTCGTTCTGGTTTCTACATTTTTTTTAAGATCTCCTTTTTCTCTTTCAAAATCACTTAATTTCATTCTCGCTTCTTTGGAAACTGGAAAAATTGTTCCAATTGTTTCATAAATTTCTTCTAAATTCCACGTTTTTCTATCTTCGGAAGTGGTATGGAAAATAACTATCTGTTCAATCTCATTCTCTATCAATTCTAGGATTTTTTCTTTCAAATTTGAGCTCTTTAGTATTTCCCTTCGTTTTTTATAAATAACCTCCCGATGTTTATTAATTACATCGTCATATTCGAGTAAATGTTTTCTTAAATCGAAATTATAACCCTCTATCTTTCTTTGGGCAGCTTCGATAGTATTAGAAATTATTCTATGTTCAACAGGAATATCTTCAGGCAAACCGAAACGATCCATTAAATTCTTTATTTTTTCTGAACCAAATATTCTCATTAAATCATCCTCCAAAGAAACAAAAAATTGACTTGAACCAGAATCTCCCTGCCTGCCAGATCTTCCTCGCAATTGATTATCAATCCTTCTTGCTTCATGGCGCTCTGTGCCAATCACATGTAACCCTCCCAAAGCTACTACTTTATCGTGTTCTTCCTGCCATTCTTTTTCTATTTTTTTAATCTCTGCTTCGAGCAATCCACGAGTGTCTTTCTTTTTGCCCCCTAAAACTATGTCAACCCCTCTACCTGCCATATTGGTAGCAATGGTTACTGCTTTCAAGCGACCAGCTTCAGCAATAATAGCTGCTTCCTTTTCGTGATGTTTAGCGTTTAAAACTTGATGAGAAATGCCTTCTTTTTCAAGTTTTTTGCTTAAAAGTTCATTTTTTTCAATAGAGATTGTTCCTACTAAGACTGGTTGTCCTTTTTGGTATCGGGCTTTTATTTCTTCTACAACAGCTTTAAATTTTCCTCTTTCATTTTTATAAATAACATCTGGAAGATCTTTCCTAATCATCGGTTTATTGGTGGGAATAACCACCGTTTCCAAGCCATAAACTTTGTAGAATTCCTCAGCTGAAGTAATGGCTGTTCCTGTCATTCCAGCCAATTTTTTATATAAACGGAAGTAATTTTGAAAAGTGATGGTAGCTAAAGTAATGCTTTCTCTTTTTATCTCTACCCTCTCCTTTGCTTCAATTGCCTGATGTAATCCTTCTGAGTAACGACGACCAAACATTAAACGACCTGTAAATTCATCAACAATAATTATTTCTCCGTCTTTAACTACATAATCTCGATCTCTCTTAAAAAGCACTTCTGCTTTAAGAGCTTGTTCTAGATGACGAACCATTTCTATTCCTCCGTGAGTATAAATATTATCTATCCCTAACTTTTTTTCTATTTTAGAGATTCCCTCTTCAGTTAAAGTAACGGCTCTCATTTTTTCGTCAATGTTATAATCTTCGTTCTCTTTAAGGACTTTGACTAAATGAGCAAATTGATAATACATTTCAGCTGGTCTTTCCGCAGGAGCAGAAATAATTAAAGGGGTTCTAGCCTCATCAATTAAAATACTATCGACTTCATCAATAATAGCATAATTTAATTCCCCCTGAACCGTCTCTTCTAAAGAAGAAACCATGTTATCTCTTAAATAATCAAAGCCGAATTCATTATTAGTTCCGTAAATTACATCAGCTTTGTATGCCTCTCGTCGAGAAACTGGCTTTAAAGAATTTTCTCCAAAAGAAAAAATAAATGCTTCTTCATGCTGAATACATCCTGTATTTAATCCTAAAAGAGAATAAACAGGGCCCATCCACTTAGTGTCTCTTTTGGCTAAATAATCATTAACAGTCACAATGTGAACCCCATTTCCTTCAAGCGCATTCAGGTAAGCTGGCAAGGTAGCTACCAAGGTTTTTCCTTCTCCTGTTTTCATTTCTGCTATTTCGCCTCTATGAAGAATTATTCCTCCTAATAATTGGACATCAAAATGTCGTTCACCTAAAGTTCTTTTGGCTGCTTCTCTTACTAAAGCAAAAGCTTCTGGTAAAATTTCATCCAGGGTTTCTTTGTTTTTTAGTCTTTCTCTGAGTTCCTTAGTCTTTTCTTTTAGTTGATCAGAGGGCAATCTTTCGAATTCTGATTCTAGATTATTTATCCGATAAATCAAAGGCTGTAATTTGTTTAAAATCTTTTTATTAGGGTCGCCAAATAGTTTAGTTAGAATGGACATAAAAATAAATTTTAAATAAATCAGGGTCTGCACAATTCAAATAAAAATTTTTTCCCTTCCAGAAATTCAAAAACATTTCCAATTTTCTAATTCTCGTCTTTATTAATTATTAATCTTTTAAATAATCAGGGGTGATTTTCTAAATCAAAAATCTCTTTATAAGAACTGAAATATCTATCTCTGGACAATAAAAAAGGGCTATATTTTAAAATTCTTTCCCTGCTTATCGAATGTTTTATCATTTTTTTACAAACTCTATAGTATTCTTCAATATCTCCCACCTCCACCAAATAACCATTTTCACCATTTTTTATTAATACTTTTGCTATTCCTACTTTTGTAGCAATTATTGGTATTCCCGAGGCTAAAGCTTCAATAATGGTCCTACCATAACCCTCGTAATTCGAGGAGAGTAAAAAACAATCACTAGTTTTCAAATAAGAAATAACATCTTCTTGCCAACCTTCAAAAAAAACATTTCTTTGTAAACTTAACTTTTGAATTATTTTCTCTAGCTTATCTCTTTCTGGCCCATCTCCAACAATTATGAGAATAATTTTAGGAAATTCTTTTATTAATTTTGAAAAAACCTTAAGTTGAAAAGGAATATTTTTACATTTTACTAATCTAGCAATGGTTAAAAAATAAAAATCATAACCAGGATATTTTTGTTTTATATCTATCTTTGGTAAATGATTTTTTATTTTTTGTTCTTCAATGACAACTGGTAAGACAAAAATCTTTTTTTTCGAATAATTAAAGTGACGGATAAAATAATCTTTAATGTCTTTGGAAACTACTCTCAATCTATCACTTCTAGGAATTAAAAAATGAGCTAATAACCACCGAAGTAAATTTAAAAAACTTTCCAGGGCAAAATATCTAAAAGACGTTTCAGTATGAATTTGTATAAGTAAAGGAATTCTAAATTTCTTTTTTAAGCCCCAGCCAACTAGTCCTGTTTCAAAAGGATCTTGGGTGGCAATTATGTCAACTTTTCTCTCTTTTATAATCTCTGATCCAATTTTAAAAGCATCAAAAATATAAAAGATTTTATTTAAAGAATTTGTTGGATAAAGCCAAACATTTCCAGAAATTTTCTCTTCTGAAAATCCTTTTCTGGAAAAAACAATAATATGTGTTTCTTCAAAAAGTCTGCCATATTCTATTTGTCTTTTTTGAGCCTCTGAATCTTTTTGAAAAATTGCTTTATCTAAGCTAATACTTAAAATTTTCACAATTGCTATAATAATAAATGATCTTCCTTTTAAATCTTATGTTATTTATGGATTATTATCTCATTAAAGAGAGTTTATCAAATTAAAGAATTCATTTAACATCTTTTTTGGACTAAAATTTCTTGCCCTTTCTTGAGCTTCAATAGTTAGCTTTTTAGCTAATTCTGGATTTTTTTTCAATTTGATAATTGCATCTATAATTGCTTGAGAATTATTATAAGGGACAACTAAGGCATTAATTTCGTTTTTTACTAATTCAGAATTTCCACCTGCATTAGTAGTAATAATTGGGGTTTTCATAGCCATAGCTTCTAATAATTGATGAGAAAAGCCTTCGTAAGCAGTATTAAGAATAAAAATATCACCTGCATACAAATAAAGCAGTGAATCTTCATGCGGCAACCGGCCTCTCATAATAACATTATTTTGTAATTTGTAATTTGTAATTTGTAATTTAAGCATTCTGTCTTGTGGACCATTTCCAATAATTATCAATTTAGCATCAGGAATTTCTTTCAGGATTTTTGGCATAATTTCTATCAAGACAGAAAATCCTTTCCAAGGTACTAGTCTTCCTATGGAAATTAAAACTGTTCCTGATAAATTTAATTGTTTTCGCACTTCCTCTTTGGAAATCTTTAATTCAGGTGGATCAAAGGCGTTATAAATCACTCGAATTTTATCAAAAGGAATTCCCCAGCAAGAAACAATTTTTTTTAAATATTCACTAGGAGTAATAATTATCTCAGCTCTTTTAGCTACCCATCTTTCTATCCAACGCAAAACCTTTATTTTAAACGAGTATTCTCTCTTTTTCTGAAATTCTTCTATTCCTTCAAATTTAAAATCAGAAACCCTATTAAGATATTGCTCCCAAGCATAACTTCCTGTAATTTTAAGAATAAATCTTTTTCTTAAAATTTTGCTTACTATCAAAGCTGGTAATCCTTCGCTAACAGGGCCCTGAGCATAAATTAAGTCGCTTTTATAAACTATTCTCACTAAATTCCAGCCATATAAAAAATATCTAATCAATTTTGGATACCTGCGCCAAATCCTTATCACCGGAAATTCATAAATAGGCTGGTTTTTTTTTGAAATTTCGTCACTATACGTAATAACAATTATCTTTAAGTTATACTTACTTAACTCTTTAGCCAAAAATTCAGCATAAGTGGCTGGGCCGCCAATATCAGGTGGAAAAATCCCACAGGCTAAAATGATTTTTAATCTTTCCATAATTATATTAATTCGACCATGTGCAAGTTTTTTAGTTCTTTGCCAGAAGAATGAATTGAGGAGGGCTCAACAAATTAAACCTTTCCTTAACAAGGATAATTATCTTATTTAGAAAACTTTGGCAAATTTCCTAAAAACAACGCAAAGTGAAGCTCCCACCCGCCTCGAGAGGCGGGGCTTCTTAAGTCAAAAAGTCTCAATTGTTCAAATGGTTTATGAAGGATTGATTCTCCTTGTTTGATAATGTATTCTTTGA
>DDKT01000006.1 GCA_002339755.1 Patescibacteria group bacterium UBA2591 | reverse complement strand
TTGCACTGGATGACAACATGGGTAACACTTTTATTATTTCAGAGACTATTTTTCTTGGCAAGATATAGTTTAAAATCGATTCAATTTCTTTTAAAGATGGGCTATCATTATTTTGATTGTTTTGGCTATTTTTATTCATTTTAAAACCTTCTTGATTATTAACCATAATTCTTCAGTACCAATTAAAAGAAATTTAATCAGCATTATCTTTTCAAATTTGGTTAATTTTGACCATTTATAGGTGTTACCTATGTATCTCATCTTCTCCACCCCTTGACAAAATTTTCAATTTGTGTTAAGGTGAGCACAGTTTATCAAAAATTTCTATTTTTATTATAAATAAAAGAGATGAATACCAAAGATCTGTTTTATATTTTAAAAAAACAACGAAAAATTGTAACTGTTATTATCAGCATAACGGTTGGTTTGTGTTTAATTTTAACCTTACTTCAACCATTTGAATATCGGGCTTCTTTTCAATTTTTAGTTATTCAAAAACAAACTGAAAATCTGGATGTTTACATGGCTACTCGTTCAGCAGAAAAACTTTCCGAAAATTTAAGTAAAATTATTTATACTTCTTCATTTTTTGAAAAAGTAATGGCTTTAAATCCTAATTTAAAAAATAATTTCTCTAAAAATGAGATTAAAAAAAGAAAAGAATGGAGAAAAAAGATTATTGCCCGTGTTTCTCCTCAAACAGGCATGCTGCAAATTGACGTTTATGACAAAAGTAAAAAACAAACCAAAGAATTTGCTAAAGCTATAGCTCAAGCTTTGATCACCAAAGGCCAAGAGTACCACGGAGGTGGCAAAAATGTAGAGATAAAGTTGGTCGATGCTCCTTTAATTTCTTATTTACCGGTTAGGCCAAATATTCTTTTGAATTTATTTACTGGGTTAGTTTTGGGAACTCTGACTAGCTTTGGATATGCAATAGTTAATGTCAAACAAACAGTTAATGATAAACAAATGACAAAAAACAAAAAGCAATCGATAATTAGTCAAATAGATCGGATATTAAAAACAGATACTCAGTTGTCAGTTGTAAGACCGGAAATAGAATATCAATTATCAGCCACAGAAAAAGAACCAGTTATAATTAAAACAATGCAGGATTATTTAGGAAGAAAATAAGTTGGAATTAATTTTTTCAAATCTAAAAAATTTAAACTTTATTACAAATAAATCTATGAAAATCGCCATGATCGGTCAAAAAGGAATACCAGCTCTTTATGGAGGGGTAGAGCGACACGTTGAAGAACTAAGCGCGCATTTAGTCAGCTTAGGGCATTCTGTTTTTGTTTATACAAGACCATGGTACGAAAAGGAGTTAAAAATTAAAAATCAAAAATTAAAAATCTATAAAGGAGTAAACTTGATTAGTCTGTCAAGTATTCGCACAAAACATTTAGACGCTATTACTCATACTTTATTTGCCACTATTCACGCTTTGTTCCAAAATTATGATATAATTCATTATCATGGAGTAGGACCAAGTTTACTTTGCTGGATTCCTCGATTTTTTAAACCCAAAGCAAAAGTTATAGTTACTTTTCATAGTCAGGATACTAAACAGCAGAAATGGGAATGGTTTGCTCGTTTAATTTTAACTTTGGGTGAATGGATGAGCTGTGAAATTCCTCATCAAACTATCACTGTTTCTAAGACTCTTCAGGATTATTGTAGAAAAAGATATGACAAAGAAACAATTTATATTCCTAATGGAATAACTGTTCAGGATAACACATTTTCAAAAATCGATAATTCGTCTTTAGAAGAATTTAACTTAGAAAAAAAGAAATACATTTTAATGGTTTCTCGTTTAGTTAGACACAAAGGAGCGCATTATTTGATAGAGGCTTATAAAAATTTGAGTGCTGAATTGCAAGCTAATTACAAATTAGTAATAGTCGGTGGATCGGTTTTTACTGATGATTATGTTAAATTTTTAAAAGAGAAAGCTAAAGAAAACGAGAATATAATTTTTACTGGGTCACAAAGTGGTAAAATTTTAGAAGCTTTGTTTAAAGGCGCTTATCTTTTTGTTTTGCCTTCGGAGAATGAAGGATTATCCACAGTTATCTTAGAAGCTATGAACTACGGAATCCCTGTTTTAGCCAGTGATATTCCTGGAAATATGGAGCTAGTTGAGAATTACGGATTTTATTTTAAAAATAAGGATATTAATGATTTAACTAAAAAATTAAAATATTTAATTGAGCATCCAGAAGTCTGGAGAATAAAAACTAAAGATGCTAAAAGATTTGTTTTAGAGAATTATAATTGGTTTAAAATAAGTGAAAGAATAGAAAAAATTTATGCTGGAGTTTTAATAAGAAAAGAATTAATTGACTGGATGAAAGAAGCAATTACAGTAAAGACAAAATTAATTGAGTTTTTATTTTAGGATAAATATAAAAAATTCAATCAACTATGATTATCCCTACTCAACTCACCATTATTATAGAATATTTAAATTATTTGGTTTTTATTTTGGTTTTGCTTTCTGGTTTTTTATCAAAGAAGTCTCATTAAGATGGTTATGCCAGAATTATTGAATTTCAGTATTAGTAGGCCTGATAGACCAGATTTTAATGTTAAGTTTTTCAATTTATTGTATCGAAAACTGGAAGTTTCCGATACAAGCCCGCTCTAATTTTGCCATAATAAGGAAAAAATACTTTCACTAAAGAATAGAAGAGGTTAACCCCTTGCGGCACAGAGGGTGAATAACCCCGAGCGAGTCCCGAAGGGAGAACGAGTGTGCCGCCCCCGTATTACTTCGCAAAATTAGGGCGGAATAGCGCGCGAGGGAGCGAAGCGACCGAGTGCCTATGTGCAGATAAATATATATCAAAATAAGGATCTTTCAGAAAACAAAAGGAATATATTTCAGCTAATAATTTAAGAAATAAATAGCGATAAATTGATTCAAAAATTAGGCTTACCCTGTTTTAAAAAAGTGGAGCAAGGGTCCAAATAATCAGACTAAAGATTATAAAGAGGGTAAGAATTAACCAGAGAAATTTGATTAATTGTCGTTTTTTCATGTTTAAAACTGAGTAAAAGCAGTTAAGTATCTATGATGCTTAAAATTTAAGAATTCAAAAATTTGGATTAATTTTTAATATGTTCTACAAAGATCTAAAAGAAAATGAGAGAGTTATCGGAATTATTCGAGGTTATGGACTAACCTATTTTTGGCCAGGTTTAATCTGCTCTATTTTGATTATTAGTCCTTTCTTTTTTATCTTGCCCTTATTTCAAAGAAAACCTTGGGGCGTAGTTCTTTTTTGTTTAATTTTGTTTCTTGGGATCTTTTGGGGACTGAACCTTTTCATCAATTGGTATTATAATTGTTTTTTTATTACAAATCAAAAAATAATTGTTGTGAGGCAAAAAAGTATTTTCGAACGGATAGTTTCTGAGATTTCTTATGGAGAGATTAGAGGCGTTTCTTATCAATTCAAGGGAATTTTCCAAACTTTATTTCATTACGGCACAATTAAGATTCAGACCATTGAAACCCTAGAATTAGCCAGAATTTATCGACCCGAAAAGATCCATGATTTAATCATTACTCTTAAAACCGAGTTTCAGGAAGCAGAAAAAAGAAAAGATTTAAAGCTTTCAGCTGAAGAAGTTCTGGATCGTTTACCTACTCAGGAATTAGTTAAAGTGATTCAAGGAGCAAAAGAGAAATTGGGAGAGGAAGTGTTTGAGAGGATTTTAAAAAGAGATTATTATTGATGCTTCATTGTTTGAGTTTTTATTTCTACTTCGAATAACATTTGTCTCATTTTAAATTTTTATCATATGCTTCATTCCTATTTTCCTTCTGTCAAAAAAATTTTTTCGCCTTTTATCGTTTTAATTTTGGGAATTATTGTGCTTGCTTTTCTTTTGAGGACCTGGGGCAAAGTTATCATGCGAAATTATGAAATAAATAAAGAGATTTCTCGCCTGCAGACCGAAATTGAAAATTTAGAAAGAAGCAACAAAGAACTTTCTCAATTAATCGAATATCTTCAGACTGAATCTTTTAAAGAAAGGGAGGCTAGATTAAGATTAAATCTTCAAAAACTAGGAGAAAAAGTAATAGTTATTTCTCCTCCCGAAGCTTTGGATGTGGTCGAAAAAAAAGAAAAAGAAAAGGAAACAAATTTTTTGAAATGGTGGAAATATTTTTTCGAAAATCCTTAGGTTTTGTATAAAAAGAAAATAATTTGAACTTGAAATGAATTTTAAATCCGATATGTTTTAAGTCAAAATGAATAATGAATATAGAAATAGATTTATTTCAAAAGTCAAATTTTCAGAAATTGACTTAAAATCAGAAATTGAAAACCAGAAAATGAAATCATTTTTGAAAGTAGAAGGTATTATTTTCTTTAGAGTAGGGCTTTTTTATAGCTCGTTTTTTTATTTACTCCAAATTAGTCAAAATTTCGTTTTTACTTAATCTTTCGTAATCAGGCAATTCTTTTACGCTTTTTATTCCTAAATAGCGCAAAAAGTCAAAAGTAACATTGTATTTGGTAGTCATATTTTTTTTATCTTCGTGGGCCTCAATCAAGCCTTTAATCATCAGATTGCGTAAAATTAGACTACAATTAACACCCCTGATTTGTTCAAGCCTATTTTTAGTAATTGGACCAAGATAAGCAATAATAGTTAATGTTTCTAATCCAGGAGGGGTCAGTTCTCCAGTTAATTCCTCTTTTAAATATTCTTGGACAATTTTTGTATTCTGGGGATGACTGACCATTTGAACTTTCTCAGCATGTCGTATAATCCAGATGCCCTTATTTTGAGAATCGTATTCTTGAATTAAGCTTTCTATTGCTTCTTCTACTTCCTCAGTTTTGGCTTTAGTAAGTTGAGCTAATTTTTGTAAAGAAAGTGGTTTAACCGAAACAAAGAGTAGGCTTTCGATAATGGATTTTAGAGGCATAGTTTTGTGGTTAAAATTTGAGATAGTTAAAATTTATAATTTTTTAATTTTTAGTTCTAGTCTGAAATTTATAAATTTTTTAAAACAGGAGAAGAAAACCGAAGGCCCGCGTTTATATGAAGTTTTCTCAAAGAGATCCTTTTGATATAACAGAATTTATATAGACTATTCTTAAAATATCTCGGATATTTTTGCTATCCGGGCGTTTTTTAATTAAGGAAAAGCTAAATTATTTTCTGATAATCGATGAATCGATCTAAATCTAAGACTTCACCATCATTTTACCAAAATCTAATCTTCAAATCAAAGAAGGGAAACTTTAAAAGATAAGCTCCAAATCAATTTTGGCTTGAGGAAACGAAATTCGATAGAAACCATCCGAAAAGTGTAATTTAAGAAAAGTGGACGTTTTATTTGTAACCTTGAATTACGAAATACCAAAAATATAGTCAAAATCCTAAAAATAGTGTAAAATACTAATTGTTGAAGAATTTACCTTGATTCAGTCAGAACTAATAATTCATACTATTCGTAATTATTATGAAAACTACTATTCAATTATATGAAAACTTGAAAGAAGTTGTAAAATTCTTCTACAAACAATTAAGACTTGATAAGTTCGAAAAATCAAAAGGTCGAAAGTTAGCCATCAAAATCATAGACACAATATCAATGGCAATATTTAAACAACAGAACAATATTGCCACCAAGAAAT
>DDKT01000018.1:6739-20443 GCA_002339755.1 Patescibacteria group bacterium UBA2591 | reverse complement strand
TCATCGAAAAAAAGGTAAAATTTTAGATCGTAAAAAGGCTAGCCGCGAAGCATTGCTTAAAAATCTAGCGGCTAGTTTGATAATGAATGAAAAAATAAAAACTACTCAAGCTAAAGCGAAGGCTTTGCGTTCAGTAGTAGAGAGATTAATTACTATTGGTAAAGAGAACAATTTGATCACCTTTCGCAGACTTTTTGCTTATTTACCTCTTAAAAAGATAGTAAAAAAGATTTTGAATGAATTGGGGCCAAAATACAAAGAAAGAAAAGGGGGATATACTCGAATTATTAAGATAGGAAGAAGAAGGGGCGATGGAGCTGAAATGGTACAAATAGAATTGGCGTGAACTTAATTTATATATTTTGTAAAAAAAATATCAGTAACCAATCTTAATTTTCGAAATTCAGTATGCCTAACACTACTCACACTATCGATGCCACTAATAAAGTTTTAGGTCGCTTAGCTAGCCAGATATCTTTACTTTTGCAAGGGAAAAATAAGCCAACTTTTGTTCCTTATTTAATTAAAGGAGATAAAGTTGTGGTTGTTAATGTTGATAAAATAAAAATTACTGGCAAGAAATTTGAGAAGAAAATCTATTATCATTACTCGGGTTACCCCGGAGGAATGAAAAAAAAATTAATGAGAGAATTCTCGTCAGCGGAACTTTTGCGTCGAGCTGTTTATAATATGTTGCCCAAAAATAAATTAAGAAAAGATATGTTGAAGAGATTGGAAATAAGAAATGAATAATCGAAAAAGAGAAGCTTTTCTCGAGAGCAGTGGCAATTATAAATTTTAAATTATGACAGAACCTAAAAAAAATCTCACTACAGAAGAAAATGAAAAGCCAGAAGAAAAGAAAAAATATTTTTACGGAAAAGGCGGTCGAAAAGAAAGTATAGCTTTAGTTAGAATTTTTCCTAATGGAAAAGGTGAGTTTTTAATTAATAAAAAAGACTATAAAATTTATTTCCCTTATTTTGAGTTTCAGGATGTCATTCTTTCTCCTTTAAAGTTAGTTGGCTTGGAAGATAAGGTTGATATTTCAGTGAAAGTTAAGGGTGGAGGTAAACGAGCCCAGGCAGAAGCAATTAGGCATGGCATAGCCAGAGGTTTATTAAAATTTAATTCTAATTTTCGAAGTCCTCTTAAGAAAGCCGGATTCCTAACTCGTGATTCTAGAGTCAAAGAAAGGAAGAAACCTGGCTTAAAACGAGCTCGCCGCGCTCCTCAATGGAGCAAAAGATAGAGTAGAAACTTTTGTATTTCGTATCCTTTATCTTTACTTTAAAGAATAAAAATCCAGAGAGTAAAACTACAATTTTAAATTTGAGGCTAAATTTAATTTTAAATAAAAAGACCCAAGCAGAAATTTTCTGTAAGAACCTTTTGATATCTTAGCTCTATGAGAGAAATTTTGTTCCAACATCTTCTCCTTTAAGAATTTGGAGAAGAACATTCCTTTTTCTTCCACTGGCTATGATAGTGGCAATACCAGCTTTAGTCGCAATTTCAGCCGCTATGATTTTAGAGATCATTCCTCCAGTGGTTACTTCAGATTTGGCTTTTCCCGCCAAATTTTTTATTTCTGGAGTAATTTTTTCTACCACAGGAATAACGATTTTATTTTTATCGTAAAGCCCTTCCACATCTGTTAAAAGAATGAGAAGCTGAGCTCTGATTAGTTCAGCTACTAAAGCAGAAAGCTTATCGTTGTCGCCGAAACGAATCTCTTCTATTGCTGTACTATCGTTTTCATTTATCACTGGAAGAGCTCCCATTTTTAATAATTCATTAATAGTGTTTTTTAAGTTTTGTCGTCTTTTGAGGCTATCCAAGTCTTCATAAGTGAGAAGCATTTGACCAATTGGAAACATTGATTTTGTTAATTCTCGATAAAGATTCATCAAGAAGTGTTGACCAATGGCAGCCAAAGCCTGGAGTTCAGGCATTTCTTTTGGTCTTTTTTTTAAACCAAGAAAATTCATTCCAGTAGCAATGGCTCCTGATGTTACTAATACTACCTGCCAATTCTTTTTTATTTCTGCTATTTGGATCAAAATGTCCCTTATAAAATTCTCATCAATTTTATTTTCTTTTTGAAGAAGACTAGCTCCTATTTTAATTACCAATGACTTTTTTTCCATTTTTTCACCTCACTTTATTTTGTAGAAAACTTTGTAGATTTAATTTAACACAAAATTTAATTTTTGCCAAAGTGGCGCGCTCTGCCTATGTTATAATTGACAGCAGAAAGGACAAAAATATATGTTGAATAAAAACCAAGAGCATGATTCTGGGTAAAGATAAAAAACAATCTTTTTTATTTGGTAATCAGTTGCATTTTAGATGATTTAATACGCCCCTGTAACAAACTTCCCCTTTTTCCGTCTAAATAAATAGTATTGACTAAAATTTTTATTAAATAACTAAAATGACGGATCGACAGATTATCGCTAAAATAAAGCAATTAAAGGAAATCCAACCTTCAGGCGCTTGGAAAGAAGCTTTACGAGAAGAATTAATTTTTAAAGCCAAAAAGGCCTTTCCAAGAGAAGAGAGAGTTGGATTTTTTATATTTAAGAAAATAAGATTATTTAAACTCCAAAATGACTATAATTGGAAGGGGTTGATTGGGATAAAAAGTAATTTACTTTCTAAGTTTGTAGCTGTTAATATAATTTTGATTATAATTTTTGGTTTTGGTATAATAACTATTCAAGCGGCTAAAAACAGTTTGCCTGGGGATATTTTATATCCTATAAAAATTGCCACAGAAAAAACTGAACTTTTGTTAGCTAAAAATAAGAGTAATAAAATAAAATTAGAAGCAAGATTTGCCGCCCGTCGTTTAGATGAATTTCAACAAATAATTCAATTTCAGAAACAAGAGAAAGTAGTTGAAAGTATTAAAAATTTTCAGGAGAAATTAGAAGTGGTTGAAAATAGATTAAAAGACTTGAAAGAAAAAGAAGAAGGCAAAGAAATAATAGAAATAGCAAAAGTAGTAGATACAAAAACAGCTGAATTTGAAAATATTCTTGATAGAACTCAAAAAAAGCCATCTGTACCTGAAGAAATCAAGAAAAAAATTGTAACAGTTAAAGAAGTTGCTGAAAAAGTTAATACCCAAGCTTTAAAGGTAATGATAGAAATGAAAACTCAAGAAGAAGAGGAGGAAGTTTCAACTAGAATAGAAGATAAAATAAAAAGAGCAGAAGAGAAGATGGAGAATTCTGAAGTTGAGATAATTTTGGAAAAAGCTAGAGAAGAATTAGCTAAGAAGAATTTTTTCGTAGCTTTAGAGAATATAGAAAAGATTCAAGAGATAAAGAGTGATAAGATAGAAGAAGAGACAGAAGAAGTGATAAGTGAAACAGAAAAAACAGAAACTCAATCAGCGGGTGAAGAGTTGGAAAAGACAAGAGAGATCGAAGAAAAGACTCAAAGTATAGAAAGAGAAAAAGAAAGCAAAAAAGAAGTTGAAAAAAGAGAAGAAAAAAGAGAGATTAAAGAATTGGATGAATCAAAAATAAAAGCTGACTTTAAAGGAGATTTGCTCTTTGAGCCAGAAAGGGGAGTATACGGAGGTTTATTGAGAGAGCGAAGATAGAGAAAGTCGAGGAATTGAATTGTAAATTAAAAATAGTTTTTATTAATTAATAGTTAACTTAAAAGAAGTTTTTAAAGGTCGATTTTCTGATTTTTAAATCAGGACAAATTTCTTTCTGATATCCTTTTCTTCTTTTACAAAACATAAAGGTCGATTAAAAAGAAGAATAGAATTATTGGAGTAGTTGCGAATACAAAAATAAATAAATGGGATATTCGCGAATATACGAAAATGATTCACAAATAAAGGTCGAGTTTTAAAGAAATTTCTTTAAGAATCTCAAGGATATCAAAATCATTTATTATTATTTATTTTTAAGATTCGTTAATAAATTCTGAATTTTATTCAGTGATATTAGCGAAGAAAATGAGGTAAAAATGAGTAAAATTACGAAAAAAGGTTTAACCCTCGGTGTAATGATAACAACCATTGTTTGGTCGATGGGATTGATTTCTATTCTTCCTGTTACTGCTGTAACTGTTGTTGATGGAGATTTGATAAGAGCAACTACTGAGAAAGCTGTATATTTGGTTGAAGGAGCGAACAAAAGAGTTTTTCCACATGCTAGTGTTTATCATTCCTGGGGTTATCCCGCAAATTATGCAACAGTAAAAGTTGTCTCTCCCGCTGTTTTAGCTACTTATACTGACGGCTCTCCTGTTCCTTTTAGAGATGGTGCTCTTTTTCGAGGAGTTACTCAAGGTCTTCACGGTAAAGCCACTTCCGCAGTTTTTGTAGTTTCTGAAGGAAAACTTAGACCAATTAAGTCAGCAGCTGTCTATCAGGCGCTTTTTAAAGATCCAAAATGGAAATTAGTAAAATGGATTCCTGATAAATTGCTTGTTAAATTTGCCTATCCTTTGGGAGATGTAGTGGAATCAACCACTGCTCATTTAGATGGAACAATAGTTAAGTATCCTGACGCAGGAACTCTTTATTTAATTCAAGAAGGCAAAAAGCGCGCCTTTACTTCTTGGAGCGCTTACACAGCTAACCGATATCAGAATGTAAATATTGTAATCATTCCCAAAACAGAGACTTATCCTGATGGCGCTAACATTACTGGTGTTGAAAAAACTTTGGTTACTCCAGGCGTTGGTGCAGTTGTTCCTGGTATTGGCATCACAGTAGCTTTAGCTGCTGTTACGCCTCCTTCTCAGACTATTATTGATGGTCAAGGTTTAGCTAATTTAGCCGCTTTTACCATTACTAATGGTGATGTTACTGAAAGAAAGGTTACTCAAATTAAACTAAAAAGGATTGGCGTTTCGGCTGATAATCTTCTTCCCAAAGTCTATCTTTACGAAGGAAACAACCGCTTAACTGATGAAGCTTCAGTTTCTGGAGGATACATTACTTTTGTTAACTCAGCTGGTATTATCACTCTTCCAGGCAATGGTTCAAAGACCATTATGGTAAGAGCTGATATCCTAGAAAATATTAGCGGTCAGACAGTAGGAGTAGCTATTATGAGTTCTGCTGATGTGGCTACAACTGATGGAGCTGCGGTAACAGGAACTTTCCCTATTAATGGGAATTTAATGAGCGTAGCTGTAACCGAGTTAGCTACTGTTGCTTTACATAATGATACCTATCCTAAGATTGTAGCTGATGTAGATCCTGGTACTACGGATTATGTAGTTTGGAAAAATACTGTAAATGTAGATAAACGAGCCGTTAATTTTAGTCTCTTGCGTTTGAGAATGATCGGCTCTGTAGCTACCACTGATCTTAAAAATTTCCGACTTTATATTGATGGTATTCAAAGAGGGACAGCGGTTGAGAGCTTAACTGCTGATAATTATTTAGTTTTTGATCTATCTACCAATCCGGTAAGATTAGAGACAGGATCTCGAACACTTGAAGTAAGAGCAGATCTTGTTGGTGGTTCTTCCAAGAACTTTAAATTCTCCTTAAGACAGGCAGTAGATATAGAAGTTAAAGATTCAGAATACAATGTCAATGTTACTGCCTCAAGAGTTCCTGCAGATGCTGCTGTTATTAATTTAAATGCGGGAAATATGAGTGTTAGTGTAGTTAGCTTGCCCCTTTCAGAAGTAGTTAAAGATGCTACTAGCGTTGTTTTAGCAAAATACACCTTAACAGCTTACGGAGAACCAATTAAAGTTGAGACACTTAAAGTGAAATATACTTCTACTTCTAACGATGGGCCTGTAGGAAAGTTAAGAAATGGTACTCTGTTTGCCAACGGTACTCAAGTGGGTAGCACTATTGATCTAATTTCTGCTTCTGCCGTTACTTATAATCTTGGCAGTTCTTTGATCGTCACTCCTGGCACTCCAAAGACTTTAGAAGTTAAAGCTGATATTTTTGACAGTGATGGAATTAATCACATTAGTGATGGCGATACTATTACAGTAACTTTAGTGAAAGGCGCGAATAATGCTCAAGGTCAAACTTCGTTGACTCTTGTTAGTGTTCCTAACGTTTCTAAGCCTGCTGGCGCAATGACAGTTAAAACTGGTAGCTTAGTCTTAGCCAAAAACACTGCTTATGGTGATCAAAAAGTAGCTAAAGGCGTAACCGGAGTTAAAGTTGGTTCTTTTGTGGTTCAGGCAGGTTCTGCGGAGGAAGTAACTGTAAATAGTATTGATGTTAGTTTCTGTCTTACTTGTGTTGCTGGAACTTGGGATGTAACTAAGTTTTCTAATCTAAAGATTTCAGAATCAACTGCTGTAAAGACTAATATTTCTGCCACTTCTAATCTTTTTTCTACTAGTCTTGTCTTGGCTCCTAGTGCTCAAAAGATAATTGATGTTTTTGCTGATATTGCTTCTGATGCTTCTGAAAATACAGGTTTTTTGACTAAAATGGCGATAAACGCTCGTTCAAAATCTGGAATATCTATTTCTAACTCAGCTGATGGACAGAAGATCACAGTTATTACTAGTCAATTAACCCATGCTCTTTCTCCTGCTACTCCAGAAGCTGCTATTGTAGTTGGCGCTACCACTGTTGAAGTAGCTAGATTTGTCTTTAAGGCAGATATTGAAGACTACACTATTTCTGAAATCAAGGTTAGATCTGTTAATACAGCAGCCGCTAATTCTGTAGTTAATCTAACCATAGAGTACCCAACCCAAACAGGTAATGCTACTGCTACCACTGCTTATATAGAGAGTGCTGGACAATACGACGCTACCTTCTCTGGTTTGACTATGTTTGTTCCAAGAGGAAATGTAGAAAAAACCGTAATTGTGAGAGCTACTCTTAATGCAGTAGGAAGTGGGTATGGTGAGACAGGTGATGATGTTAAAGTTAGACTTTTTTCTTATAAGAAACAGAGTGCAAGCGTTGCCTTAGTCGAGGTAACTGGTACTGATACTGCTACTCTTATTGGGAATACTATGATTGTTAGAAAGAGCAAACCAACTGTTACTCCAGTTAGTTTACCAAGTACTGTTTTAACCACTGGCACCATAACTTTGGCTAAAGTGAAGATTAGTGCTAATTCTGCCGCTCCTATTGGTTGGAAGAAGATAGTCTTTGCTGTTAACGGAACAATTGGTGGCAGAGTTATTGGTAGTGATGACGTTCCACCTGTACCTACTACTGTTGGTATTTATGGAATTAATGCTGGTGCTGCTGTTGCTGATGCTTTGTCCATAGATACAGTAGAGCTTTGGGACGGTACTACTAAGGTTCCTGGAGCACCGACTTGTTTCAACACCTCTACTGGTAGTAGCGTAGAATTTGTAGCTGATGATGAACAACAGATTAGCGGAGAGAAAATTTATGAATTAAGAGGTAATGTTAGAGTGGTTCCAGCTACTGGCGATATAGTTCAAACCAGAATTAATTCTGGTAGTTCAAGTTTAGGAATCGGTGCTTATGGTGCAATAGCAGCAACAGCAGCTACCTTAGTTTGGACAGACCGTTCAGCAGATAGCCATAGTGTAAATACTCTTGATTGGACTAATGATTATCTAATAAAGAACATCCCTACTACAGCTCAGGCTTTAACCAAATAGTTTTTCAGATACTTTGTTTTGTTGATAGCATAAAATCAACCGTTTTAGGAAGTACGATAAAGGTACTGCCCTAAAAAGAAAGGCCTCCTTTTTCAAGGAGGCTTTTTCTTTTTGAGTCTTAAACTAAAAAATATGACTTCTTTAAATAGCCTTGACGCATTCTGCATGATCCTTCACAAAAATCTTAAAATTTGATATAATTAAGGAGTATTTAAATAAAGAGGATGTCCTATTTTAAACTAATTACCCAACTTATAGAACAGGGATATTTAAAAACTCCTGAAATTATTGAAGCTTTTGAGAAAATCAAGCGAGAAGATTTTGTTCCTGAAGAATCAAAAGGCGAAGCTGAAGGAAACTACCCCTTACCTATTGGCTATGGTCAAACAATTTCTCAACCCTTGACTGTAGCTTTTATGTTAGAACTTTTAGAACCAAAAGCAGGGGAGAGGATCTTAGACATTGGTTCAGGCTCTGGTTGGGTTACAGCACTTTTAGCAAAAATAGTTTCTAAAATTAAAAAAGGTCGTGTTTATGCTGTGGAACGAATCTCTGAACTTAAAGAATTTGGAGAAAATAATGTTAGAAAATATAATTTTATTGAAAAAGGAATTGTTAAATTCTTTTGTCAGGATGGTACTAAGGGCTTACCAGAATACGCTCCTTTTGATAAGATCCATGTAGCAGCTGCAGCTGAAAAAGTGCCTCAAGTTTTAAAAGATCAACTAGCAGCTGGAGGCAAGATGATCATCCCTATTTCAGGGGGAATTTTAAAACTTAACCGAATAAATGAAAAAGAAATCAAGGAAGAATTTTTCCCTGGCTTTGTCTTTGTACCCCTGATTAAAGACAGTAAATAATGAAATAATTATAAATATATTACATAAGGTAAAGTTTTTGAGATTTTTTATTTTTCTTCCCTCAAAAAAGAGCTTGTAAATAAAATAAAAGGATTCTGAAGGTCTAAAAAAGATAAGATTCTATTTTGAAGGAGAGGTGTTGTAGAGAAAAATTTTTAAATTAGAATTTTTAATTTTTAAATAATTTCTAAATTTTTAAACCTTTAAAGCTTATGAAATATGACCTCGAAGAAAGAGCTGCTAAATTTGGAGAAAATGTTATTGATTTCGCAAGAAAATTAAAAGAAAAAGAAGATGTAATAAATAGACCTTTAATAAGCCAACTAATTAGATCTGCAACCAGTATAGGAGCAAATTATATGGAAGCAAATCAAGCAAGTTCTAAGAGAGATTTTAAGAATAAAATTCATATTTGCAGAAAGGAATCAAACGAAACAAAGCATTGGTTGAGAATGATTTCAAGAGCTAATCCAGATAAAAAAGAAGAATGCAGGAAATTATGGAAAGAAGCACATGAGTTAACACTGATTTTTGTTAAAATTACCAAAAGTTGCAAATAAATTTGTTTAAAAATTAGATCATTAAAAATTATTTTAAAGATTCAAAAATTAAAAATTTAAAATTTTATTAGGGTATGTGTTTTTAATATTTGGTATTTGGTTTTTAATTTATTGATAATTTTATGAGGAGTTACACGCCTTTAAAATTATGCTAAAATAAAGGTAAAAGTTGATTTTAAAGCAAAAATCTATAAAATCAAATAAGTCCTATCTTTATCCAAATCCTAGTTTATCTTATTGGATTTTAAAAGAAAAACTATTAGTCAGACAGATATTTTATCAATTTTTCAAATTAAACAGAATTATAGTTTTCATCCTGAAAGAACAGAATTGCTTTTATTTCAGCTAAAAATTCAAAGTGCGTAAGTCCTCTGTTTAAGAGAGGAGATCCGCTATTTAGGCGCTTTACTACAATTTATAATTGATATGCTTAAAAAAGTATTTATTTTCGCTGTTTCTTTTTTAATTCTAACTAGTCTTTTCACGCTAGTTTATTTTTTATATCAAGTCTATTCACCAATTACTTTAGAATCTAAAGAGCAGGATTTTGTTATTAAAAAAGGACAAGGGGTGAATGAAATTAGTCAAAATCTTAAAGAAGCTAAGTTAATAAAAAATAAATTTATTTTCGAGACCTATGTCTTTTTAAGAAATGTGGAAAAGAATTTTCAAGTTGGAGAATATAAATTAAAACCAAATATAAACATGGCCCAATTATCTAAAATTCTCACTTTAGGAATTGGTGCTGTAAATGAAAGAGAGATTAAAATTATTGAGGGCTGGACTTTAAAAGAGATAGGGGAGTATTTAGAAAAAGAAAAAATTGTAGATAAAAAAGAATTTTTGGATAAAATTTCAGATCCTGCAATACTTCAAACATTAAAAAAAGATTATAAATTTTTGGAAGATAAGCCAGAAGGAATTGGCCCAGAGGGGTATCTTTTTCCAGATACTTATCGAATTTTTAAAGATGCTAAACCAGAAGATATTCTCAAAAAGATGTTGGATAATTTTAATCAAAAACTGACTTTAAAAATGAGAGAAGATATAAAAATCAAAAATCGAACTATTTTCGAAGTAATTTCTTTGGCTAGTATTGTTGAGAAAGAAGTACCTAGAGATAAAGATAGAGAAATTGTAGCTGGGATTTTCTGGAAAAGATTGGAAGCAGGTGTCCCCTTGCAAGCAGATTCTACCCTTAATTATTTTACAGGAGGGAAAAGTCGAGCTTTAAGTAGTGAGGAATTAAAAATAGATTCTTTCTATAATACTTATCTATATCCTGGCTTACCTCCAACTCCTATTTCTAATCCAGGACTTTCCAGCCTTAGAGCCACTATTTATCCTGCAGAAAGTCCTTATTGGTATTTTCTTTCTAAAGAGGATGGAGAGACAATTTTTAGTCAGACCTTTAAAGAGCATATTGAAAATAAAATGAAATGGGTGAAAAAGAATAAAACAGAAGCCTCAATCTATAATAACACAAAAAACAAAACAAAGTGTTGTTCTAAAGCAGACTAATGAAAGGTATTATTTCAAATACCAAGATCTGATAACTAGTCCCTAAATAAAAAATCAAACTCACTCCATATGAATTACAGAAAAAAAACTTCTTTTTTATTAATCATTTTTAAATTAGGATTGATAGCTGTATCTATTTTCAATCATTTTTTAATAGGATTAAATTTTAGTCAGGCCTTTGAGAAAGAAAAATTTAGTAAAGTTTCAAAATTTGAAAAAGAAAATTTCGCTTCCGGAGAGCTTTTGATCAAAGTTGGAAATAAAAATCGAGTGAATTCTTTATTCAAAAATTTTAACAGAGAAATTAAAAATTATCATTTAGAGAAAATTTTTAGAGACAAAAACTCAAGTCAGCTTTCAAATATTTATAAACTTAGTTTTTCAGAAGAAATTGATATTTTAAAACTAGCTAACCAAATAAGTAAAGAGCCAGGTATAGAGTGGGCTCAGCCTAATTATATCCGAAAAGTAACTTTAGAGCCGAACGATGTTAACTACCATCTTCAATGGGCTTTACCGAAAATTCAAGCTCCCCAAGCTTGGAATGTC
Organism: Patescibacteria group bacterium UBA2591; assembly: GCA_002339755.1. GTDB lineage: Bacteria > Patescibacteriota > Patescibacteriia > UBA2591 > UBA2591 > UBA2591. The sequence goes on along the minus strand of DDKT01000018.1, from coordinate 9,345 downwards.
ACTACAGGAACTACACAAACTGCAATTGCTGTAATAGACACTGGAGTTGACTGGGATCATCCTGATTTAGCTGATAATATTTGGGTTAATGAAGATGAAGTTGCTCAGAATGGTCTTGATGATGATAATAATGGCTATATTGATGATGCAATCGGCTATGATTTTGTTAGTGTTCCGGCTTCTTCGGTTGCTCCAGGAGAAGACCCTGGTCCCAGAGATAATGACCCTATGGATTTTCATGGTCATGGAACTCTTGTCTCTGGTATTATAGCTGCTGTGACTAATAATATTACTGGGGTAGCTGGAACTTGCTGGAATTGTAAAATTATGATCTTAAGAGCTGGATATAAAAGCGTTGATGGAAGAGGTTATCTTGAAGATGAAGATAGTGCCTTAGCTATTCAATACGCAGTTGATAATGGTGCTCATATTATTAATATGAGTTGGGGAGACTTGGTTTCTTCAAATATTATCCAAACAGCTATTGATTATGCTTATAATGCTGGCCTTCTTTTAGTAGCAGCAGCTGGCAATAGTAATACATCCAATCCTTTTTATCCTGCAGCCTATCCAAATGTTATAGCTGTAGCTGCTCTCGACCAAAATGATAAAAAAACAAGTTATTCTAATTTTGGATCTTGGATAGATGTCTCTGCTCCAGGTAATAATATCTATACCACAGTTTTTGATAATGGTTATGCCTATACTTACGGCACTTCTGTAGCTTCGCCTTTTGTGGCTGGTTTAGCTGGTCTTTTAAAATCTTTTAGACCAAACTGGACGCATGATCAACTTCGAGTTAAAATTAAGGAGAAAGTCGATGATATAGGACACCATTTAACCCCTGGAGATTTAGGTACTGGCAGGATAAATGCTTATCAAACTTTTGATCCTCCTAATTGTCAGATTTCTGAACCAATGAGTAACACCTGGTACGGAAGAATGATTACTGTTAGCGCTACGGTTGAGGATAATTCTGAAATAACACAGGTCTTTTTTGAATATGCTACTGATTCTATTAATGGTCAAGGCGGAAACTGGTTTAATATCGTCGGTTCTCCAATTGTTGTCTCTCCTTTTGCTTTAACTTGGCAGACAGAGCCTCAGATAGGAATTGATTCCTCTGTTTGGCTTAGGTGTCAAGCCAAAGACAATGAGAATATTTTTTCTCCTTATGCTTTTCAAGAAATTAAGATAGATAATGAAATCCCTGCTAATGCTATTCCTACTTCTCACTCTCACAGTCTTAACGCTTGGTCGAATGATAATACTGTTGAGATTGCTTGGGTTGATAACCCAGGCAGTGACGGGCTTGGTTCTGGTATAGCTGGTTATTTTTATAAATGGATTACTTCTCCAGTTTCTATTTTAGAAGAGATAATAAATACTACAGAAACTTTACATACCTCTCCAGCTTTAGTTGATGACGATAATTGGTATTTTCATTTAGGAACTGTTGACAGAATAGGGAATTGGACTACTCAATCAGCTTCTTTAGGTCCTTTCAAAATTAATGCCCAACCCCCTTCAAAACCGATTGATCTTCATGCTTTTCCTGGTAATAACCGAGTAGATCTTAGTTGGTCAGCAAATACAGAAGAAGATTTGGCTGGATATAAAATTTATCGAGCTCTATCCTTAGACGGTCCTTATGATCTCTTATCTACCCCAAATCCAGCCACAGCTACTGTTTATTCTGATCTTACAGCAATTAATGGTGTAACTTATTATTATAAAGTTAATGCTTACGACGACCTTAATAATATTTCAGAATTTTCTGATCCTTCGAATCCTGCTACTCCTCAAGCTCCCGGAGGAGGAGGAGGAGGAGGAGGAGGAGGAGGATATGTTTTCCTTCCTGATGTTAGCCCGCCTACAGATATTTCTATTTTAATTAATGAAGGAACTAAAAGAACCACTTCTCAGAATGTAACCCTAACTCTTAAGGCCATAGAAGCTGATTGGATGATGATCTCTAATGATCCTGAATTCACTAATGCTCTTTGGGAAACTTATACTTCTGTAAAATCTTGGCTCTTGACTCCAGAAGCAGGAATTAAAACAGTTTATGCTAAATTTAAAGATAAAACTGGCAATGTAAGTGAGATAACTTCAAGTATAATTGAAGTAATATCTCCAGAAATTTCCAGTCCAGAAAAACCAGAAAGAAAAGAAAAGCCTCCAAAGATTCCTCCACAGATTTTTAGACGTAACTTAGCAAAAGAACAAGAGTTTGTTAAAAAATGGCAAGGTTTTGATAGAAGAATGCCAACTACCAAGGAAATCCAGGTAGGTGTTTACGGAATCGAACGTAATCTAGCTGCTGAAATTGCTTTTGTCAAAAAATGGGATGGTAAAAAAGGAAGATTGCCTAATTGGAAAGAAATTTTAGCAGGAGTATATTATCAAGAACCAATCGTTATTAAAAAACGTAATTTAACTAAAGAACAAGAGTTTGTTAAAAACTGGCAAGGCTTAGGAGGAAAACTGCCAACTTCTCACCAAATCCAAGTCGGTGTCTACGAGATAGGTCGTAATCTATTTCAAGAAATTGTCTTTGTTCAAGCCTGGAAAGGTAAAGAAGGTCGTCTACCAACCCACAATGA
>DDKT01000018.1:0-6628 GCA_002339755.1 Patescibacteria group bacterium UBA2591 | reverse complement strand
ATTGCTGGGGTGTATTAAAAATAAAAATAAAATCTTTAACTCTTGATAATCATTTAAAGACCTTTAGGCTTTTCTAAAATACAAATCGTAATTTGACTAAATTTGAAATATTTGTTATTCTTAATATAGAAGAGTGTCAATTACTTGAATTGCAAATTTAAACTTTAGTTTGCGTATAAAAACTTGTTATTAATAAAAATGTCTAAACAAAACAAAAATAGTAATTATCTTTTTCTAATGTTATTTATAATAGGAATAAGTTTTATTTCTATTAGTCTCAGTTTTGTAAAAAATGCCAAATCTTTCCGAAATTCTCCTGGAATTCAACTTAAAATAAATCTTTCTTCTCCCTCTCTAGTTTCGTCAGGGATTTTTTCTTTTAATAGCTATTCTTTTCCAGGTCCTGAGATAAAAAATAAGGGAAACTATAAAATAATAGAAATAGAAGGATTAGAAAATCAAGGAGAAGCAGGCGTTCCCTTGCTCCCTTCCAAAACTTTTTTCATTGGTATTCCTTATAATGAAGAACTAAAAGATATTAAAATTACCACCCAAGATAAAGAGACCATAAAGGATGTTCTTATTCTTCCTGCTCCCCATCCAAAGCCATTGCTTTACAAAGAGAAAAAGAACGAGAATCCTTTTGTATTTGAAAAAGAGCTTTCTTTAAGAAATAAAAAATTAAAAACTTCAACTTTAAATAAAGAAAGAAAAACTTTTTTGGTAGAAGAGTTAAACGGAGAAAATACCTTTCTGGAACGGGATCCTGAAATCTATAATTCTTCTCAATCTTTCCCAGGCGGGTTTTTCCAATACAATCTTCAAAAGAAAAAAGGTTATAAAATATTAATTTTGAAATTTTATCCCCTGCAATACATTCCTTCTCAAAAGGAAATTTATTATTATAAAAAATTTAATCTTGCTATTGTTACTTCTTCCTCTAGCAATGCAAACATAGCTAGTCAAGAGATTTCTTATCGAGGGTTAGAAAAAGATAAAGAGGAAATAAGAAATTTAATAATAAACCCTTCTATTTTAGATTCTTGTCCTCCTCAATTAAATGTTACTCAAGGAAGTGTTAGATACGACTGGGTTTTAATTTCTTCAAATGAATTATTACCCTCTTTTTCTCCTTTGGTAAATTGGAGGATCCAAAAAGGAATGCCAGCAACTGCTGTAGCTATTTCTGATATTTATACTAATTACCCAGGAACTGATGATCAAGAAAAGATTCGAAACTTTGCAAAATACGCTTATAATAATTGGCAAACAAAATACATTCTTTTAGGAGGTGATACAGAAATTATTCCTACAAGAGGAGTTTACGGAAGCGTAGGTTCATATATTAGCAGAGACATGCCTTCTGATATGTATTATGGAAATTTAGATGGAACTTGGAATTATGATGAAGATGATCTCTGGGGAGAATATGGAGACGGGACAGGAGGAGGAGAAATAGATTTGTTAGGAGAAATCTATATTGGCAGAGCGCCAGTTAATACTCCTCTTGAAGTAGAGAATTTTGTTAATAAAACAATTTCTTTCGAGACAAATCTTGATGCTCTTTACCTCAAAAATGGAACTTTGGTAGGAGAAGTCCTTGATCCTTGGACTGAAGGAGGAGTAGGAAAAGATATGGTAGCAGAGAATCTTTCACAATTTAATATTACAAAATTATATGAGAGAGATGGAAATTTTTCTTGGAACCAAAATCTAAAATTATTTGACGAAATAGATAAAGGAATTCAATTCATCAATCACATTGGCCATGCTTATGAATTAGGCGTAATGGGGATGTATACAGGAAACGTAACAGCTCTTACAAATAACGATTATTTTTGGGTTTATACTGTAGGTTGTTATACTAATGCTTTTGATGGCAAGGGAGCATATACCCAGGGAAGGGACTCTATTTCTGAGACATTTGTTAATTCCACTCATGCTGCTGTTGCTTTTATAGGAAATTCAAGGTATGGATGGTATTATCCGGGCTTCGCAGGCAAAGGACCAGGAGAAAAATTTGATCAGGAATTTTTTAAAAAATTCTCAAATGAAAATATTGTTAACATAGGAAAAACACTTCAGTTCTCAAGGGAAGCTTTAAAAGAGAATGTAGGTTTTACAGGTGCTTGGCGCTGGACTTATCTTAATCTTAATTTACTTGGAGACCCAGCTTTAGAAATGGTAGCAACATTTACTTCTCCAATTGTTAAAATTCATCTCCCTGAAACTCAACAAATTCTCACTGGTTCAGCTGAAATCTGGGCAACAATTGAACAAGGAAAAAGGCTCGGCTCTTCTCCTCTTGAAAGTTATAAAATAGAATATTCTCTTAATTCTACCCCTTTTCAGTGGACAACTACAGGAATTACACTTCTTGCTCCCCAAGGTCAAGAAATTTCTAGGGGATTAATAGCAAGATTAAATACTTTATTTATCTCAGATGGGGAATATGTCTTAAGATTGACTGCTCGAAATATAAATGGCGAGGAAGAAGAACATTTAGTTTCTTTTGTAGTAGAAAATATTAAAATAACCTCACCCTTAAATAATGATATTCTCCCTTTAAATTTTCCTATTGAAGGAGTTCTTTATTATTCTTCAGGTAGTTTTGAAATAAAAGTAGGTCAGGGAAAGAATCCGAGCCAGTGGTTAGCTGCTGGAGTTAATCTTTCTAATAACGGTCTTTTGCCTTTGCCTAGCTCGGTCTTGGGAACATGGAATGCTTCTGGTCTTCTTACTTCTCCTGCTATTTGGAGTATAAAGATCAAAGTACACTCAGATGCTATAAGCGAAAAAACATTTTGGGTTTGGTTAGATCCTTTACTAAAACAAAATTGGCCAAAAAGAGGACATAGAGAATGGCTTTATCCTCCCTTAGTGGAAGATTTTAATAACGACGGAATAAAAGAAATAATGACCTTTGGAAGGGAAAAAATAAAAACTCTTGGAGAAAGTGAGATTGCTAAAATTTATCTTTGGAATATAAATGGAAATCTTCTTCCTGGATGGCCTTTACAAATTTCTCTACCTGCAAGAGACAAATATATTCATCCTTCTTCTTATAATTTTAGCGCAGGTGATATTGATAATGACGGAAATAAAGAAATAGTTTTCTATACCAGAGATGGAAGAATTTTTGCTTATAATTATGATGGATCTGTAGTTCCAGGATTTCCTTTTCAAGCTCCTGAAATGCTGAATGATCAAGCAGCTTTAGTTTTAGCAGATCTTAATTTAGACGGAACTTTGGAAATAATTGTTACTACTTATTCTGATCATTATCTATATGTTTTTAATAATCAAGGAGAGATTCTCCCTGGTTGGCCTTATTATTATCGAGCAAACATTCACGATGGCTTTCAAAGTGAAGAGCCATCCCCTGCAGTAGGAAATTTCGATGACGATCCAGAACTTGAGATTGTTATTGGGACGCATACTGAAACTCGAAAAGGTATAAAAGGAATTATTTATATGATTAACTTTGATGGAACTAATGTTCCGGGTTGGCCACGAATATTAGAAGAAGAATATTCAGCTCCTGCTTTCGGTTACGGTTACTTTGCCTCAGCAATATTCTCTTCTTTAGCTGCAGGAGATATTAACCAAGATGGTTCATTAGAGATTATAGTTTCAAGTGATTCTGGGATGTATGTTTTAGATAAAACAGGAGAGATACTTTCAGGTTGGCCTCAAATTTTTTCTCTTTATGATGACTCTAACATTCAACGTATTTTTGCCTCAGCCTCTCCAGCTTTAGCAGATTTTGACAATGATGGGAATTTAGAAATTGTAGGTGTAAATACCACTCATACTCGCTTTGTCGATACTTATCAAAATGTTTATGTCTGGCGTCATACTGGAGAAATAGTCCCTGGTTGGCCAAAACGAATTGAAAATTCTCAATACCCTAATAAAGGGTATGGTCTTTTTACTGGCGATTTTTTTCCCATAATAGGAAATATCGACGAAGATGAAGCCCCTGAGATTATAGCTGCAAGTTTTGCTTCTGATTATGATTTTATTCAAATTAATGCCTGGAATTTTGATGGCAGCGAAGTGTTAGGGTTTCCTCGATTAATAGAACAAAGTCTTAACCCTCCAATTATTACTATTACTGATATAGATGGAGATGGAGATGCGGAGTTATTAACTCTTTCTGATTGGGACTTTGATTTCGAAAAAAACACTATTAAAAACCGAAATAGCATCTATCTTTGGGATTTCCCTGTTCCTTATAATCCTCGAACTACACCTTGGCCTACTCTTCATCATGATTTTCAGAATACCGGTCTCTATGGTCCTCCAGTTTTTGGCCCTCATTTAATAATTGAGAAAAAAGAAACTGATGATCGATTAGGAGATGGTGATAGTCTAGTAGAGCCAGGAGAAAAAATTTTACTTAACATAATTCTTAAAAATTTCTCTCTCGAAACAAAGAGATCAGTCCAGGCTTTATTAACTACCACTGCTCAGACTGTTCAGATTATCACTAGTAGCGCCTCTTTTGGAGATATTCCCTCAATGGCTACTGCTTCTGCTTCTTCTCTTTTTAATATTGCGATTTTACCTTTTCATAGTGAAGGTTTTGTAAGATTTAAATTAATAATCACTGATAATCAGGGGTATCACCGCGAAGAAGGATTAATAATAAAAATTGATTTACCAATTCTAAAAGGATTTCCTTTTTCTGGAATAGGAGCATTCAAAAATATTCGTTCCCCCATTTTAGAAGATTTAGATAACGATGGATCAAAAGAAATTGTTACATTTACTGAGAATGCGGGCACAATTTCTGTTTTAGCAATAAATTTCCGAGGAGAAATAGTTTCTGGATGGCCTCAGGAATTAGGAAATACAACAGATGGAAAATTTGCTCCTTCGAAAAATATCTCTATAGGAGATGTTGATAAAGATGGCAAAAAAGAAATGATAGTTCCTTATCTTACTTTAGAAAATAGTCAATACTATTTAAATGTAATTATTTTTTCAAACGATGGAGTAAAAGAAGATTTTTGGCGCGTCCCTGTTACTTTATCCGGAAGTCTCTTTTTGAATTATTATCCTGCTTTGGCGGATTTGGACAAGGACGATGACTTAGAAATAATAGTTGTTTTCGATTTTAGAAGTCAAGTCTTTGTTTTCCACCATGATGGCACTCCTTATCCTGGGTGGCCTCAAACGCTTCCTATTGAGAGCACTTTTAAATATACTTCAATTCCTCCAGTGATAGGAGATTTAGACAACAATGGAACAATAGAAATAGGCGTTCAAACTTATTTAACCGGAGATCAGGTACATTTCTTTTTCTATAATTCTAACGGCACTTTGTTTAGCGAGTGGGCTTCTTCTCAGCCCTGGAAGAATTTTACTACTGAAGGGCAGACGATTAGTCAATTAATTTTAGGAGACGTAGATAATGATAAAAACTTAGAAGCTGCCTTAGCTGTTTCTGATTCTCAAATATATCTTTTCCACCATAATGGACAAATAGTCTCTGGTTGGCCTCAAGGCTTAGGTAGAGAAGTTACTTTTGTTGCTCTTGCTTTTGGTGATGCTAATCAAGATGGCTTTCCTGAAATAGCAGCAACATGGACAGATGTTGCTGGAACAGCAGGAGTGACGCTTTTTTCTAGTCAAGGAGTTAAAATTTGGGAAAAATTATTAGAGGAAACGGATGTTTGGGGTTTCCCGCTTTTCGCCAATTTAGACTCTGATGAGAGTAATTTAGAAATTTTAGTTTCCCCAGCTTCAAGAGTTTATGCTTGGTCTTTTAGTGGCAACTTTCTTTCCGGCGTTGCCTTCTCTGTGCCCTCAGAAATTAGCGGTTTTTCTATAGTAGTAGGAGACTTAGATGGAAATAATGAGATTGAATTAATAAAAGAAGCAGATCATTACTTATATGCTTGGGACTTAGAAGCAAAGGAAATTCGAGAAGGAAGTTGGCATTATTGGCATCACGATGCCTATAACACAGGAAATTATAATTTTGTAATTCAGGAAAATCTTTCTCCTGTTTTAAGCCCACTTGAAGATAAAACAATTAGAGTAGCCGAAACATTAAGTTTTGTAATAAACGCCTTTGATTTAAATAACGATCCTCTTGTCTTTTTCGGAGAGAATTTGCCTTCCGGAGCAGCAATTTTTCAGCAAGACGAAACTTCTGCGCTTTTTTCTTGGACTCCTGAAAAAAATCAAGCAGGTATATATCCAGAAGTAAGATTTATCGCTAGTGATGGAGTAGTTAGTACTTCTCAAGAAATTACTATTGCCGTCTTAGCTAATCAAATGCCTCGAGTCTCTTTTATTTCGCCCGAAGAAGAAAGATGGTATAAAAAAATGATTACTATTGCAGCTCAAGCTTTTGATGATGATGGTTTTATTAATCAAGTAGAATTTGAATATTCTCTTGATTCTGTAGACGGAATAACCGGGACTTGGATAGTCCTACCGGGTTCTCCTGATTTCATTCCGCCTTATGCTCTCTCTTGGCAAACAAAACCTGAAAAAGACGAAAATCCTTCTGTTTGGTTAAAAGTAAGAGCTAAAGATAATGATGGAGATTATTCTTCTTGGGTCAGTCGACAGATAAAAATAGATAATAAGCCTCCCTCAAAACCGATTGGTC
>DDKT01000036.1:6579-13386 GCA_002339755.1 Patescibacteria group bacterium UBA2591 | reverse complement strand
TTCCTGAAACATAAACACTGCGAGCGCCTTTTAAGTATTCTCTTTCTCCTCGTATCTGACCAACTCTTTTAGGAGAAGTCGGCTGAGAGATGTCGATGACAACTAAGGCACCTGAGTAAAGGCTTGCTACATAGGCATATTTCCCTGAAACATAAACACTGCGAGCGCCTTTTAAGTATTCTCTTTCTCCTCGTATCTGACCAACTATTTTAGGAGAAGTCGGCTTAGAGATGTCGATGATAGCTAAAGTATCTGCAGCAGAACTTGCCACATAGGCATATCTTCCTGAAACATAGACACTGAAAGCACCTCTTAGAGGTTCTTTTCCTCGTATTTGACCAACTCTTTTAGGAGAAGTTGGATTAGAGATGTCAAAAATAACTAGACCACTTGAATAAAGACTTGGGGTTGTCACATAAGCATATTTTCCTGAAACATAGACACTGGAAGCATCATCTAGATATTCTCCTTGTATCTGACCAATTCTTTTTAGAGTAAGAGAAATAACTTTTCCCTCTGCTTTTGAAACTTGAGGAAAGCAGATAATTAAACTAATCGATAAGATAGCGATTCCAATAGAGATGACTAAAGATAAAATAGATTTTTTATTTAATTTGTTTAACATTAACTTAATTAGTAATTAGATTTAAATCTTAAATAGTTGGATATCATATCAACTCAACAATTATTAACAATTACAATACCATTGTAGTACAAAATTCAATGTTTGGCAACATGCGCGTATTAACCGCTCTAAAATGTAAGTGAAATGGTATTGGTTAACCGACTTAAAAAGTAAGTGAAACAAATATTTGGTAAAATGAGAAAAAAGGTCGAATTTTAACAAAATCAAACTGAATTTCACTTACTTTTTGACGAGTCAATAAAAACTCATTTCACTTACTTTCTTAAATCATTTGACAGGATCTTCGTATTAAATAGCCTTGACGGGGGCGAACTTATTTCTTTATGGAGTCGAATAAGTTGTCTGGATCCAAGAATGAACTTTTTCTAAAACAAATTAGTTATTCGATAGCTAAGCTCATCAGACAATTGAAACTAAATTACTAATCATTTGGCTATTTCAATCTTAAACTTCTTTCTGTTTCTAAACTCCTCCTGCTTCCCCAATTCCACTGTTGGACTGGTCTTAGGTATCCTACTACCCGGGAATAAACCTCACAACTTCTTTGACACTGAGGACATTTGAAATGTTCACCAGAAATATAACCGTGTTCTGGGCAAATACTAAAAGTAGGGGTAATAATATAATAAGGCAAACGATAGTTTTTGGCAATCTTTCTAATCAAAGATTTAAGTAACTAACAAAACTTTGGCAAAAATTGGCAAAAACCTAAAAAATCAACACTTTTTCCTGAAAAATTTCCTTTATTTTGTGTTGTTTTTAAAAAATTTGTCAAAGTTTAACAACTAACAGAACTTTCCGGAGAACAAAGGCTTCTTTTCCAAATATTAAAGATAAATCTTCCTTTAGCCAAAGAAATTTCAGGAGATCTTCTTTTTGATTTTCAACCAGGCTTAAAATAGTTTAGGGCTAACCTTGTCCAAGAGTGAATTTTCAAAGAATTCGTTAACTTTGCTTAGCGCACGCAAATTTTCTTTTATTTATTTTTTGTTCTTTATTTTATCTCAAAATAGTTGCCAGCTGTGCGGCCTAAAGTGTTCAATTCACTTTAATTTCGATTGGGGCTAAAATGTCTTGATTTTCGGGATTATAATATTCATAAGTAGTTGAAGGAAGAGTTTTGGCTTTAATTGGAAACTTTGCTTTTATTCTGAAAGAGAAAGTTAAAATTTGATAAGGATCAAGTTTATCTAAATAAATAATTAATTGTCTTCCTGCTAACTCGTATCTCTCAATTTTACCTTGGATATCTTCCTTTTTTTCTATTAAAATTTGTTCTAGATCCTCGGTTAAAGCTTCAAAACCAGTTGGAACTCCCAAATCAATAATTACTAAATTGGCTATTGCTTCGGTTTTATTCTCAAGACTTACCTTAACATTAACAATATCATTTACTTTCAAGGTTGTTCTCTCATAATTAACTTTAATTTCCAAAGGTGGCCTCTTTTCTGGAATAAAAACTAGATCCCAGGGTAGATAGTATCTAGCAGCCAGTTGATAATAAAGATTACCTTCACCTTCAAATCTCAAATTTACAATATTCTCCCCTTCAAATAAATTTTCACTTAAATCAAATATCTGTAAAATATCAGAAGTTTCAGGAGTAATAATAATCTCTTTTAGTCTTTTTTGATTGAGAATAACCTCAATTTTCCCTTCACTTTTTTCCCGACTTCCCTCAATTAAAGCAATTAAAGCTTTCATAGAGGCAATTGTTGCCTGGGTAGAATACCAGGTTCCTCGAGAATCTTTTTGTTTTATTAACCAATCTAAAGCTCGGTTGGTAATATGAGCTCCTCTCTGAGCTTTAATTAAAGCCTGAACAACCAAAGCTGTTGTCTCGATGTTCCCAGTTTTGCCATATCCTCCCATAAGGGCAGGTTCCTGATTTTGCCAGAAAATATCATTTCCTTCCTCTGTCTTCAAAACTAATAATTGTTCTAAAATATTTTGAGTTGTCAAATCAGCTTTATCGTAAGCCACAAAAATATTAGCTAAAAGAGCTAAGGTATAAGGATCGGTAGACTGAGAAAGATTAGTTCTCAGATAGTTGATTGCTTTATCTATTTCTTTACCTCTTTTTCCTGCCTCCAAAAGGGCCCAAGTAACATAAGCTGTGCTTGAAAGATTCTTTTCCATTTCTTTTCTTCTTTCATGAAAGAAACCACGATCATCAGACCAAGAACCATCAGGATTTTGTTTTGAAATAAGCCATTGAATAGTTCTTTTTATTAATTTTTCATCCACTGAATAAACTTTTGCCATATCAGAAAATTCAAAAAGGCCATAGGCAGTAAGCATGAGATTAGCAGGGGGTTTTCCATAAAGAGAAAAGCCGCCACCTGGTACCTCGAAAGTTAGCAATCTTTGGTAGCCAACATTGATATATTGCTCAGCTTTCATTTCAATTTCAGGAGTAACTTGTTGAGTGCTTCTCATATAATCTAAAACTAAAATATTGGGATAAGTAACTGAAGAGGTTTGTTCAAAACAGCCAGAAGGCATCCTTAAAATTTCATCTAAACCCTCAACCACCTGACTGAAAATTCCGGGATAAATCTTCAAAATAAGTTTACTGGCTCCATTGATAGCTTCTGGCGGAATATTAAAAGTTTTGGTTGACTCTCCAATTAAACGTTCACTAATACTTTTTTCGATCTTTTTACCATTAGGAATAATAGTAAGCTGACGCTTAAGAGCATCGCTTAATTTATCTCCAAAAGCTTCAACAGTAAGACTGTAATCTCCTATTAATTTAGCTTTAATTGTAAAGTAGATTACCGAAATATCATTAGCTCCCACAAAAATAGTTTTTTCTTCTTTGTCAAATAAATCAAACCAATCCTCTTTTTTTATTTTGATTCTAATTGATTGTCCTTGGGGAAGATAATTATAAATTCCAACTGGAATAGAGATTTCATCATCTTGAGTTAAAGCAATAGGTAAATCAAGATCAACAAAGAAATCTTGAAAAACTACTAAAGGTAATTGAGCTGTTCCAATCTCTCCATTCAAAGAAGAGGCTAAAAAAGTTGCCCTCCAGGTAGTAATATTATCAGCTATGGGAAACTCAAAGTTTGCGCGACCATCTTTATTAGTAATAATTAAAGGATTCCAATAAAGAGTTTCGGGAAAAAACTGTCTTAATCTTGGAGCCTCAGCGGTTTCAGCTGGTTTAATTAATCTCTTCTCATCTAATTCTATTTTGGGAATGTGAATTTCTTCTTTAATTGGTAGAAGACTCATTAAAGAGGGAAAAGAAGGAGGAGCTGCTCCTGCCATCTCCCTCAGCGTCATTATCTCTTCTGTATCTTCAAGCATTCCTCTTTCTAGGGGCCTTGAGGCTCTGTCCAAAAGCATAGGCACTATTATAACTAACATTGGTAAGAGAAAAAACAAAAGACTAAAACCAAAAGCAGCGATAGCAATTTTTCTCTTTTGAAAAGCTAAAAATATACTTTCTGTTAAAAGACATAAGAAAATCAATAAAAAGCTCCCAATAATTAAAAGCAATCTTTTATTTTCTATAAGATCTAAAAAAATAGAAATGATGCAAAAGCCAATCACAGAAAGTGTCCAGAAAAAAATTAACAACAAAAGGTTTTTAAGAATTCTATCGTCCTTTTTAATTGCATAAATAATTAGAGCAATCAAAGAAATAAGGCCGAAAATCAAGAGAAAGATCGCAACGAAAAGGAGTATAGATGGGAGCATAGATGGGAGTATAGATGATAATACCTCAAGGCCACTTTCTAATCTTTCTAATAAGGTAGGATTTTCATGTAGCCAGTAATCAGAAAAAGATAGAATTATAATTAACAATAAAATCAAGAAAATAAATCCCAAAAAAGCTCCAATAAGCCATAAGATTCTTTTTAGTAACCACTTTTCTTTTTTCAATCTTCTAAAAATAATAAAAACAATTGGCAAAGTAATCAATATTGTAAATAAAAAAAGAATGTTTTTTAGCCAACTATAATATTTTAATTGTTTTCTCTGAACTTTAGCTAAATTTTCGGAATAAGAATTTGAAGAAAGGTTAAAGCTGGGACCTAGAGAAACCTTTGTCAAAAGAATCTGGGCTGACTGCTGTCTAATAAGCTCTAATTTTTCTTTTATTTCTGGAGGTTCAATTTCAATTATATCAGTAATAATTTCAGGAAGAGTAAAACCATGAATGTCAAATTTTGGCTCTAAAATTTCTTTTTCCAATAAAAAGTAAATTTTTTCTAATCCAGCCCCTTCTTCAGCCAGAGCAAAAACTGACTCATCAACAATATTAACTCCTACTGCCGCTTCTAATGGTAAACCATTCTTTTTTACCTCCAAATCAATCCTTGCCTGACTGCCAGGAAAATAAATATCTTTGTCTGAAGTTGTTTTCAAAACCAAATCGCGAGAAGCTATTACTGTTATTAATCTGGTATTTCGAGAAATCTCCATATCAGTTAAAACTTTATAAGCATGAAGCTCCAGAGTGCCAAGGAAATCCTGACTAAGATCTATTTCTAAGCTAGCCTGACCATCTTTTAATTCTAGAGTTTTGGTTAAAATAGTCTGTTTATTTTTAACAATATCAAAATAAACAAATTTAGTCGGACCAGTTGAAAAAACATTCAAATGAAGAGTTTCTCCTATTTGATAAACAGATTTTTCTGGCCTTATTAGGATATATTCTTTTTTATAATCAGCTTGAAAAGTTTTCAATACTTGAGTCTTATTACCAAAACGATCAATAACAGAAATATCAAATCTAAAAAGGTTGGAAAGAGATGGGTTAAAATTAAATTGGGAAAGGCCGTACTTATTGGTTTTAATTTCTCCTGAATAACTTCCCCTAATTTTTAAATCACAAATAGCTGGGTTTCCATCAGGATAAGAAGTGATAACATTAACTAAATTTTCAATACCAGGGACAAATTCTCCAGCTTCAGGTAATAATTCGACAATTATTGAACTCTCGGCAACGGGGATACTTTTTGTAGTCTTTTCACTATGATTGGTTCTATCAATAACCGTTACTTCAAAAATAATATTTCCCTTGCCTTTTTCCAAAGGTAGACCAACAAAATAATCAGGTAATTTTAAATCAAAACTAAAAAAACCTTCTTTATTAGTTTTTCCTTCAATTCGAGCAAATTCCTGAAGCTCAACTTCAAAAGTAGAAACTATTATTTCAACAAGGGAATCAGCTACTGGTTTTCCAAAAAAATAATCTGCCTGGATTTTACCCAAGAGATTCTGACCTGGTAGATAATAAGTTTTATCAGTGCTCAATTTAACCTGGAATTTTGGAAGAACATATTTTTTGATATTGACTGTCCTTTCTGAAATAGTCTTTCCGGCCGTAGCTCTTATTTTGTAAAATCCGAGATTAATTTCATGACCCAAAAGAAAATCACAACTTAAAACGCCGTATTCATTAGTCTCTAGATCTTTCTTAAATACCTTGTTCCCTTTTGGATCTTCTACTGTTACTTCGGTTTTAACTTTTTCAGCCGCTTTTAATTGAGGGCTTTCTAAAAGGAGGGCTCGAATATGAATAGCTTGACCTGGTTGATAAATTGGTTTATCAGTACTTAATAAAATCTTAAAATCTCGTTCAATTTTTATTTTTTCTTTGATTTCATCTCGGCCTTTAGGAGAACTAGTTCTTACTATTAACTCTTGTTCTCCTTCAATTTTTGGAACAGTAAAAAGTGCTTCTACCGAACCCCTCTGATCAGTTTTTCCTTCAAAAAGAACTATTTTTTCTTTTTTGGACTTAAGTTCAATTTTCACTTGGGCCAAAGCGATAGGAATGTTATTTATCCGATCTCTGGTAATCACTCGTAAACTAGCTTGACTGTTAGGAATAAATTTTTGTTGCCCTAAAATAATCGTTTCCTGAATATCCATCAACTTTGGCAAAAAAATAGTATAGAGAGTAAAAATAATTAATAAAAAACCGAAAAATAATATCCATTTTTTCCAATGTCTCTGAAGAAAATTTACCTCTTTTTGAAGTGAAAATATCATAATGACATCTTTTAATTTAATAGCACCTTAGCTGGTGATTCTTATGCGATCGCACAAATATTACCAACTTAACAAAGTTTAATATTAACTAAACTTTGGCAAATTTCCTAAAAACAACGCATAAAAACAACGCAAAATAAAGG
>DDKT01000036.1:0-6483 GCA_002339755.1 Patescibacteria group bacterium UBA2591 | reverse complement strand
AAAAACAACGCAAAATAAAGGAAATTTCTCAAGAAAAAGTGTTGATTTTTTAGGTTTTTGTCAATTTTTGCCAAAGTTCTGATAATAAAACAAATTCCTTGATTAATATTAACATAAATTCCTTGAGAAAAAAAGTTGACGTATTAACGAACCTAAAATGTAAATGAAATGATATTGTTAATGGATTTAAAAAGTAAATAAAGATAGATTTAATAAAATAAGACAAAATAAGAAAAAATTTGAAATTTACATCTAAAAATTAATACCCTAAACTTTAATTAAAAAAAGAGATTATTTTTAAAATCTAAGATCAAGGAAGGGGGAATCAAAGTTATTGGATGAATACTGTAAAACAACTGGCCAAAATAGAAATTATGTGATTTATGTGATTAGAGAAAAATCAAATCAAGAGTTTATTTAAAAGTAAATTTTAGTTAAAAAAAATAAATCTTCAATAAAATCAGGGTAAAGATTGAACATACTAACTAAACCACTAATCATTTGACTATTTCAATCTTAAATTTCTTTCTGTCCTTAAATTCTTCCTGCTTTCCCCAGTTCCACTGTTGGACTGGTCTTAGGTATCCTGCTACTCGAGAATAAACTTCACAACTTCTTTGACACTGAGAACATCTGAAATGCTCTCCAGAAATATAACCATGCTCTGGGCAAATACTAAAAGTAGGAGTAATAGTATAATAAGGCAAATGATAGTTTTCGGCAATTTTTCTAATCAAAGATTTAAGTGACTTTGTATCTGTAATTCTTTCGCCTACAAAAATATGCAAAACAGTACCACCAGTATATTTAGTTTGAAATTCATCTTGTAAATCTAAGGCTTCAAAAATATCATCTGTAAAATTAACAGGTAATTGAGTAGAATTAGTATAATACGGTTCCTTTTTACCAGCAGTGATGATTTTGGGGAAACTTTCTTTATCAATTCGGGCTAAACGATAACTTGCGCCCTCGGCTGGTGTAGCCTCCAGGTTATACATATGGCCAGTCTCTTTTTGGTAACTAACTAATCGATGCCGCATAAAATCCAAAACTTCTAAAGTTAATTCTCTGCCCTTCTGACTAGCAATATTTTCTTTCAAAAAATTCAAACAAGCTTCATTCATCCCAACTAATCCAATAGTAGAAAAATGATTTCGCCAATAATAACCAAAATGCTTTTTAATTTCTCCTAAATAATATCGACAATAAGGATAGAGGCCATCTTCAGTAAATTTTTCAATAGTTTTCCTTTTGATCTCTAAACTCTGCTTAGCTAAATCCATTAAATGAACCAATTTCTTAAAGAACTCTTTTTTTGTTTTAGATAAATACCCAATCTTAGCCATATTTATTGTCACTACTCCAATGCTTCCAGTCAATGGATAAGCGCCAAAAAGTCCTCCTCCTCGTTTGTAAAGTTCTTGATTTGAAAGTCTAAGCCTACAGCACATTGAACGAACATCTTCTGGCTTTAAATCTGAATTGACAAAGTTAGCAAAATAAGGAATTCCATATTTTGCTGTTACTTCAAAAATTTTATCAACTATCGGATTGCCCCAATCAAAATCTTTGGTAATATTATAAGTAGGAATAGGAAAAGTAAAAACTCGACCCTTAGCGTCTCCCTCTATTACTAATTCAGAGAAAGCTTGATTAAGCATATCCATCTCTTTTTGAAAATCTTTATACTCTTCTTTTTGTAATTCACCTCCAATAATTACTGAATCTTCTTCTATTACTTTTGGCGGCTTAAGATCTAGAGTGATATTAGTAAAAGGATTTTGAAATCCTACTCTAGTTGGAACACTCATATTAAAAATAAACTCCTGAAGGACTTGTTTTACTTGTTGATAATTTAATTTATCGTACCTAATAAAAGGAGCTAAATATGTATCGAAATTTGAAAAAGCAATGGCTCCTGCTACTTCTCCTTGAAGGGTAAAGAAAAAGTTCACTAATTGACCTAAGGCAGTTCTTAAATGTTTTGGGGGCTTGCTTTCTACTTTAGTATTAACTCCACCAAATCCCTTAAGAAGTAAATCTTTTAGGTCCCAGCCAGTACAATAAGCAGCAAAAATTCCTAAATCATGAATATGAAAATCTGCTTCTAAATGAGCCTTTTTTATCTCTTCTGGATATATTTTACTCAACCAATATTGAGAAGTAACAGCAGAAAATATATGATAATTTAATCCTTGCAAAGAATAATCCATATTAGCGTTTTCTCTCACCCGCCAATCTAATTGATCTAGGTATTTTTCTACTAAGGCTTCGGAATCAATAAGTCTTCGCAATTCTCTTATTTCAGCGCGTTGGCGTCGATACAAAATATAAGCCTTAGCTATTTTAACTAAACCAGCTTTAATCAAAACCTTCTCTACAATATCCTGAATTTCTTCAACTGTAGGAATAGTTTTTTTGTCAAATTGATATTCTAAAATAGTAAGTACTTTATCTGAAAGTTTTTTTGCTTTCTTTCCGTCTTTTTCATCCACAGCCATGATTGCTTTATAAATAGCTTGAGTAATTTTATCTTGATCAAACTTAACAATCCGACCGTCTCTTTTTTTAATTTTGGAAATAATTTGTTTTTTCATACGAGATATAGAAAAATACAAAATAGATCTACTGCCCAATTAAATTAATACGCAAAATTAAAAGATTGATTAATTTAATAATTTCAGTTTAATTTTTCAACTTTTCTAACTATTTTTTAATTAATCCCTCTACTTACATTTTACTCCAAGCTCTCCAAAATTACCAGAAAAGTGTCAAATTTGGGTTATTACAAATATGCTTATTCCTATCTTCTGGAGGAAGGGGTAATTCCTTTCTTTGTAAAAGTAAGTTTTGTAACATCTACAGGATTTATCGAACTAATCTTTGAATAAACAATGCAATCACTGATCTTTTTCGCACTTCTTCATTGACGCATCACTCTTATCGCGCTTGATTATTTATGGCACTTCTTTAATCATGAGCCTAACAAACCTTTATTAGGTCTCTTATTCAAAACCGGCATGGAAACTGCTTTAGGTTGATTTAAAAAAGAGCCCTCACGTCCTTAATCTTTTCAAAAATCAAAAAGACGCAAGCATAAATCCACCTAAACGCTCCGTAGAATAAATTACTTCTTCAGTATCTTCAACACTCCCTTCAGTCCTTCGCTTTCTGGATTAGCTTTTATCCCCTCCTCTAAAATTTTAACCGCCTCTTCTTTTTTGCCTTCTTCGTCCAAAAGTAAAGCTAAATTACTGTAAGCCACAGTGAACCGAGGATCAACTTTGATAGCTTTTTTATAATTTTCTTTGGCAATTTCTTTTTGGCCTAAATCTCGATAAATATTTCCCAAGCCATTGTAAGAAAAAGCGTCCTTTGAATTTATTTTTATAATTCTTTCATAATTTCTAATGGCCCCTTGATAATCTTTAAGATTATACTTGGCGATAGCTAAATTCTGAAGATAATTAATATTTTCTGGTTTGGCTTTTACTGCTTTTTTTAAAAGCTTTTCAGCTAATTCAAATTGCCCCTCTGAAAGCAACTTTTTTCCTTCCTGAAAATTTTTCTCTATTTGAGTTTTTTTAATGGAATTTCTTTTAACAGAAAAAAAATATAAACTTCTCGAAAAAGTCACTATAATTACTATAATTATAACCAAAATTATAAATCTTATTGGCTTTATTAGTTCTATTAATCCTATCTTTTTCTTTTTCACAGGCTCAAAAGGATAGGCAGAGAAATGAGTAGGTTGAGAATTTTGTTCAGTCATATGATTAACAAATATTTCACAGAACGCGGATAAATTTTCGAATAGCACATTCGTCAGATAGAAGGCTACTTTGCTCCTGTAAAAACAAAACTCCGCGGAACTTATCCCGAAGTATTTCCGAAGGATTTTATTTTGCATTTCCAATTAATGCTAAAGACAGAACATAGACGCTCACTTCACCCACGTATATACGCAGATTTACACGGATTGAGAATCATTCGTTGATTTACGCGGATAAATAAGGCACATTCCTCGTCAGCTAATCAGCGTTATTGGAATTTTTAAATTCCGATACAACAAGCTATTCATATCTCAAGGCATCAATAGGATTTAATTTTGAGGCTCGATGAGAAGGATAGATGCCAGTAATAAAACCGACAATTACAGAAAAACTAATTATTGCTAAGATAAACCAAAGGGGGGTGTAAATTAGATCAACTGCCTGGCCGCCCAAAAACCGAGCTAAAGTATTAATCAATAAATTAAAAAGATAACTAACTAAAAATCCCACCCCTATTCCTCCTAGGCCGCCGCAAAAACCAATAATTAAAGCCTCTGTTAAAAAAAGCCTTTTAATATCTTTATCAGTCGCTCCCAATGCTTTCATTATGCCAATTTCCCGAGTTTTTTCCAAGAGGGCAATGGTCATGGTATTAAACATTCCAATGGAAGCAACCACCAAGGCCACCAAACCAAAAATTGCTAAAATAATTTGGATAGCTTTAAAAATAATATCCATCTGTTCTAGAGTATCGGAAATAGTTGAGACACTAAAACCAAGAAGAGTAATTTGAGATCTTACTTCTTCAAGATAATTTCTATCTTTAACTCGGACCTTAACTAAGGTATAATCTTTTCTTTCGGAAATATCCAAAATATTTTTAGTGACTCGCCTTGAGTCTGAAAAGTTAGGGCTACTCGAAGAAGACTCAAAATTATTCCTAGTAATGACAGTTAAAGGAAAATAAACATAATTAGCAGTTTCGTCTTCGATCACTTCTTTAATTTCAAATTCCTGATCAAGGTCTAATATTTCTAATTCTTCGCTATCTTTTTCTTTGGGAATAAAAAGAGAAAATTTTACCTTCTTGCCTAAAGCCTGACTATAAAGGTGGTTTCCTTGACTGGAACCAGAGCCAAGCGCGGGGGTTTTTGGCCTTTCCGAAGGGGATATTTCTGAAGAATCCCGAGGACCTTGATCCGGAACTAAGCCAAACATTTTTAAAATACCCGAAGAAACAATGATATCTCGGCATTCCCTTTCTGTATTCGTTTGCGTTTCTGTTCGCGTCTTTCCGCTTAGATTGTCTATAGGAACAGCGTGGCGCGAATTACTATCTTGATTCACGCAAAAATTTTTAGCTATCTTAAAATCTATGCCCTGAAGCCGAAAAAAGGAAGGCTCAATGGCATTAAGTAAAACATCACCGGATAAATCTTCTATCCTCATTTGAGAAGCTAAACCTAAAAGAGGACTGACCTCAACCACTTGAGGAATTTTTTTTATTTTATCCAAAACTTTTTTATCAAGTCTTAAAGGACCATTTTCTTCAGCTATTACATCCAAACTTAAAAGCGCATCTTCACTGGCAATTCTAGTAAAAACTAATTTTTGCAAACCATAGCCTAAAGAGACTAGGAAAAATATTGTTCCTAGCCCTACGCTCACTCCAAGAATAGTCAGGAATGTTCGGAGTCTGTTGGTTTTGAAGATCCTGCCAGCAAGCCGGAGAGTGTCAATAGTACGCATAGTATGTAATATGGCACTGACCTTTAAATCGGCTTCGCGTATCCCGCCTCAAAAAAGGGAACTACATTACAAACAAAATTAAAAGTCAAAAGCTTATTCTAAATTCTTCGCTGACGTTCAGGACAAACTCCGCGAAGGATCTCAAGTCAAAAACACAAACCTAAAAAAATTTAAATCCAAATGCCAAATGCCTAAATATCAAAAAAATGTAAAATCAAAAATTAAAATGACGATATAAAAAATTAAAATTTAAAAACATAAAAACTATTTTCTTTTCCGTCGCAAAGCTTCGCTTTATCCTCTCTGAAACCTAACTGCCGAGACTATTCATTTTTTTACTAAAATTAACCAAAAATCAAAACGGCAAATATCTAAAAATTTTTAATTTCTTCTGTGCAATATCTTTCTATGTGATCAGCTAAATTTTGGGCTGTCCGTTTGTAGAGCCCTACCCCTCCTTCCTCGAATGGCTTGTCTAATTTTTGAAAAACTTTCTCGTCATCAATCTTTCCTTCTAGTCTCAAAGCAACAATTTTTTCTAATCTGACTATCTCTTCTTTAGCCAGTTCATTTAATCTAAAGAAATTTAAAAGTTTATTGGTTAAAAGCTTGACTTTTATTTCCAACTCAGAAAGTCGAAGTAAATTTTTAGCAAAATCTTCTTCTGTTTTCAAAATTCTAAAGGGTTCTTCTATTTTTTTGTCTTTTTGTTTTCTTGTTTTCAATTCAACTATTCTTATTATTATACCATCTTTCATATAAAGAATCTTGTTAGCGTAATGCAGGTGCTTTGGATTATGCGTAATCAGTAAAATGGTCCTTTTTTTATTTTCATTTAAATCCTTGAAAACTGCCATTACTTCCTGAGCTGACTTTGAATCTAAATTTCCGGTTGGCTCATCAACCAAAAGAATCCAAGGATTATTAACCAAGCTTCTGGCAATAGCAATCTTTTGTTGCT
>DDKT01000060.1 GCA_002339755.1 Patescibacteria group bacterium UBA2591 | reverse complement strand
TTAAGCGGTTTACCCAACCGCCCCAAAGGGGCGGGGTTTTAAAAACAATAAAATATCTTAAAATAATCGTTTCCTTTTATTTGATTAATGGTTAAAGTCAATGGCTGTAATTCTGTTTGCGGTATGTATGGATTGCGTGCTTCGCCTTTCTTTAAATAGAAGTTGAAAGAACTTTCACCGTTCAATATTCCTTTATAGTAGGTGAAATCTTCATTGGCTACTAACTGCTCCCCGGTTATTTCAAATGCAAAATAGTTAAAATGGTCAAATTTACTATATCCCCTTAAATCGCTTAAATGAGAAAATCTCAAAATAGTTGTTAATTTATTTGATTGATCCTTTAAGTTTTCCCGTTGTTTGGAACTAGATATTTCTGCAAATGCATAAGACCATTGAAAAATCTGCTGATTTCTGTCAAACTTAAATAACTTGACGATGTTAAGCAGATGCTTTTTAACTTCTTCTTTTTCATTTCCTATATTTTCTTCATAAGAAGGTTTTATCTTTAATTTATCAACTTCAAAACCTTCTTTTTCATGTATAAAAAGATAGGGAAAGATAACTATTACTAAATTTTTGGTACGCTTTTTCATAACTCCAACAAGTTAAACAATTGTTTTGCCGTCTCATCATTTTCTTTTTCTAATTTTTCAATTTCTTTTTCTTTGCCTTCGGTTTTGAGTTGATGGCATTTTTTGGAAATGCCGGCGAGTTTTTGATGGAGCGGATTTTTAAAGTCAAATTTTGGAATACCAACATGCTCCATAACGGAGGGTGTACCAAATCCGCGACCAGCAGAAGAAAATGATTTAATAAAATCGCGGACTGGTTTTGAATTGATAATAGCGCAAAGATAATGAGCTTCAGTTTCGTTATTGGTAGCAATCAAAGCCGTAGTTTCTAATGGAATAATTGTCTTATATCCAAATGGTGTTTTGGATTGCGAAATAACCGTGGCAATCAAGTCATTAGTCATTCGTTTCCACACAACCTTATACTTTGCAAAGATCTCTTCCGAGATGTTAAATTGGCTATAAAACGATGCTTTGGCTTGCTCATGGTATTTTTTGTATAGAGGACGACTTAAAAGGATCTCCTTAAATCGTAGCAAATAGCCATAGGTTCGAGGATAATTTGTCCTCATAAAATCTTCGTGATACCCTCTGCGCGTTTTTAAATCTTGAACTACTAACATATAAATTCGCGGCTTAATTCCCCATCTTTTTATATCAGAACCCCTAATTGCAGGATAAACCAATTCCTGCTCTGTTGTTTCTTCAATCTGCTGAATTTTTAATTTACCCCTTTCTGTTAAATTGCGAATTATTATATTTCCATCAGACAACACTTGTTTTACTTCCAACCAAAATACACCGTAAGGATTTGGATTGGCGCCTAAAATGGCTTTGTAATAATTTTTACCCTCAACATTTGCCAATCTTTCTAATTCGGCGGGTTGAGTTTGCCAAGCCCCAACAATTGAGCCAATTGGTTTAGCGTTATATTTTTTCCTCTGCAAAAGCGGTAAAA
Organism: Patescibacteria group bacterium UBA2591; assembly: GCA_002339755.1. Lineage (GTDB taxonomy): Bacteria > Patescibacteriota > Patescibacteriia > UBA2591 > UBA2591 > UBA2591. The sequence goes on along the minus strand of DDKT01000060.1, from coordinate 11,177 downwards.
CTTCGTCTAACAATTTATCAGTCGCAATTTTACCGCTGCCTTTTTTCTTAGTCCAAACAATATAAGGAATCGGATATTCTGTTTTCTCTCCTTTTTTGAGGATTATCGCTGCTGTTTTATTTGTCGCTCTTTCAAATGGTTGGATAGAAACTAAATCATGAGCTATCAGGACTTTTAAAGGTGTCGGCTCAGACAATTTTATAAGAAAATTACCACTTTTTAATTGTTCGTCTTTTCCTAATTTAAAACGCCGAAATCCCTCACCGGCTCCTTTTGATTTCAAAACTTCTTGGGTAATTAAAAATCCTAATTTTGCCTTGTTTTTTAAGTAATAATCTGCCGAGGCGTAAACAAAGAGCATTGAAAAGTCCTTTTTGCCGCCGCCGAGCCGAGTTTGAAAACCTTTCAGTGAAAATAGTCCGTAGTCCTTCCAAAGTTGAAGTGTAGCATTACGATATTCTTGCGAAAGATAATCCCATCTAATCCACGGCGGATTACCGACGACAAAATCAAATTTACCGGCAAACATTGGCGCAAAGGCGTTTTTCAAAAATCTGGCCCAAATACCGTTTTTGTTCTGCTTTTCTAGTTCTAAAATTTTTCTGTAAAAAATTTTAACCACCTCTTGGTTATAAGGAAAAACCAGCCCCTCCTTTTTAAATCTTTCCATCGCCTCATTAAGCGAATACTGATTTTTTGCCATTTCTTCTACTATTGGTGCGGCTCGACTTAATAAAAAGCTTTCCTTCGCCTACTCTGACGGGACACGAAATTCGCCAACCGAAGTTGAAACCTTTAAAAATTCACCGGAAAGATCGCTACTTGTTCTTGTAGGAGTTAAAACAGAGTCAGTAAGGTAAATCGGGATTTCCACTCGTGGGAGTTCATTGACTAAATCCCCTAAAGCAAATAAATAATTGGTGCGGGCGGCAATAACTGCCAAAGGGTTCAAATCAAAACCCCAGATATTAGCGACAATTCTTTTTACTATTTCAAGCGGAGGCCATTTTTCTTTTTGTCCGTGTTCTTTGGCCCGCTGAATTGCCAAAACAAGAAAAGTACCAGAGCCACAAGCGGGGTCCAAAAACCTTTTTAGCGTGTTGCCATCGTAGCCGACCTCATTTAGCAATAATTCCGTTAGCCAATCGGGCGTGTAATATTCGCCAAGGCGATGACGGACTTCTTGGGGGACTAAGTATTGATAAAGTTTTTTGAGAAGATCGCGAGTTGAAACCGGGTCTAATGTACTGGTTGCCGGTTCAAATTCGGAAAGGCCCCTGGCAATTTCCCTGATGGCTTCTTTTAATTCCGGCGATTCAAAACTATCAAGATACCAGCGGAAGAAATCGCCTTCCAAAAAATTGGTAATTCCTTTTCGAGCGTAAATTCCACCGTTTTCTATATCTTCAAGTTGTCGTTTAAGTTCATCGTCAGAGATGTGGGCAAGTTGGGAAGCGAGAGATGAGCCAAAAGATGTTTCTCTTAAGGTCAAAAGTTCAGCGGCAATAAGTTTCATTAAAAAAGCAAAGTAAGTATGAACGGAAAATAAAAGTTCTTGAAAATCAGTCTCTGTCCCGACTTTGTAAAGTTTTAAGAGCGCTTCTGCTTCTTTTTCTTGGTGGCCGCCAGTAAATTGTTCGCCATAGACAATACCAAATAATCTTTTCCACTCGTTAAAAAATGTGCGGATGTGCGTTTGGTCGCCCCAGTATTCCAAAGCATTGGCAAAGGCGGAAACTATTTTTGGCGCAAGTTCGCTTTGGGGACCGAATTTTTGAGCCAAGTTTTCGGCAGTCAGAGGGAGCCGGGATAAAGCCCTCAGATGAATTAAAAAAGTTCTAGCACTTTCCGGATTGAAATCATAAGGTCCGCGGATAAAAAATTTTGTTTTATCTATTGTTTTGCTATTTCTATCTTGGTATTGGACAAAGAAAATCTGTTTGCCGTCAAAACCTACTCCCACCAATTGAGTTAATTTTGTTTCTTTCGCCTCATCGGATAAATAATTTACTATCTGGTTATAGGCGTGATCTACGTTTTTCTTTGTAGAAAATGATTTTGGAGGTTCGTATTCAATGATTACTTGTCCGTGCACTGCGTCTGACCGACCACTGTAAACAGATTTTTCATATTTGGGAGTAGATTTAAGATTTAATTCGGCTCTAATCGGTTCCAAAAGTTTTTCAAAACCAATTCTTAAATCTTCTTCAGTTTTGGCTTCACGAAGCAGATTTTTTGTTCTAGAAATAAGGCCGTCTGTTAGTTTAGGAAGTGAGTCATCATTTGTATCCTGTAAAGATTTTTGGACCATAACTTTTTACTTCAATAAATCGTCAAATTATTTTGATACGGTTGGCCGAAAAGACGAAAGTTTGATATTGGAGCGGGTAACGGGAATCGAACCCGTCTCTTCAGCTTGGAAGGCTGATATAATAAACCGCTATACGATACCCGCCCAGACGAGTTTTGAATTTTTAAAGATTTATTTTTGATTAAAATTCAAATAACTCTTAAAGAATCTAACTTTGATGATTTCTGAACCTAACGTTTGATTTTTTCCCAGGCGACCAACAAGGGACTGGCGATAAAAATAGAAGAATAAGTTCCTAAAACAATCCCAAAAATTAAAGCTAGAACAAAATATTTAATAGTAACTCCTCCAAAGAAAAAGACGGCTAAAAGAACTAAAAGAGTAGTTAAAGAAGTATTAAGAGAACGAACAATTGTTTCGTTAATACTTTGATTAACCACAGTTTCAAAATCTTGATGAGACAGTCGCATTAAATTTTCTCGAATCCGATCATAAACTACAATAGTATCATTAACTGAATATCCTAAAATAGTTAAAAGAGCAGTAATAAATAATATATCTATTTCTATATTAGCAAAACGTCCTAAAATTGAAAAGATACCAGTAACAATTAAGATGTCATGAATTAAGGCAATAATTGCTCCCAAGCCGTATTTCCAAGAAGCCACACCCGAAATATAGCTGATTTTAGACACCTTTCTGAAAGCCCAGGCAACGTAAAAAATAATAGCTATAACCACCAAAGAGATAGCCCAAAGGGTTTTTCTCTTCAGTTCTTGGCCTATAATCGGTCCTATAGATTCAAATCTCAATTCAGTTAAAGTCGCTACTTCTTTTGCCTTTGTTTTTTCTTTATCAGCTTTTTGAATTCTTAAACCTGAAAGTCGTTTTAATATTTCCTGATGTTGCTTCTCGTCAATTGTCTTCATTCTCAAAATTATACTCTTTTCTCCTGATTCTCGAATATTTATGCTTCCCAAATTTAAATCCTTAATTGCCTTTTCTATTTGTTGATTTTCAGGTCTTTTTTGAGTAAATTCGATTTCCATCAAAGTTCCACCAGTAAAATCAATAGCTAGTCTAAGCCCCCAAAAAGCCAAACTCAAAATGCTAATTAAACAAAGAAGGCCTGAAATTATGAAATAAATTTTTCGATTTTGGATAATAGATAACATTTCAATAAAAAATTTAATTATTGACCCAAACCTTGGGTCTTGGTATCCAGATTCTATTAAATCTTAATTCCCCAAATCCATCTCCATTCCCCTACTTTTGTTCTTGCTACTAATTCTAGAAAGGTTCGGCTGATCAAAAGAGCTGAAAACATACTGATTAAGATACCAATACCCAAGGTTATGCCAAAGCCTTTAACTATTGAAGTGCCAAAATAAGCAAGAATAAAACAAGTGATTAAAGTAGAAACATTGCCGTCGCGGATTGAAGGCCAAGCGCGACGAAACCCCTCTTCGATAGCTGTATTCAGGGGCCTTCCTGTTCGCAACTCTTCTTTCATTCTTTCAAAAATTAAAATATTAGCATCAATAGCCATTCCTAAAGAGAGAATAAAACCAGCTATTCCAGCTAGAGTTAAAGTTACCGGGATTAATTTAAATAGAGCTAAGACTATAAGGCCATAAATTCCTAAAGTAATTACAGCTAAAATTCCGGATAAACGATAATATAAAATCATAAATAAGGCGATTAAAGCAAACCCAATTAAACCAGCTCTAAAACTTCTTTCCACGGCTATTTTACCAATGGTTGGACCGATATTTTGTTGACTAACTAAATTAATGGGAACTGGCAAAGCTCCTGCATTTAAGCGTTGAGTTAATAGTTTTGCTTCTTTTAAAGAAAATTGACCTGTGATCACCGCTTTTCCTTCTTTTATTGCTTCCTGAACAGTAGGAATACTAATGGGCTGCTGGTCTAAAAAAATAGCTACTGGCTTTCCTACATTCCGTTCTGTAATTTCGCCAAAAAGCTTGGTTCCTTCTGAATCAAATTCCAAACCCACCCTTGGCGCCCTAGTAGTCTCATCAAACTCTATTTTTGCTCCCTTGAGTTGCTTACCAGTTAAGCCAGTATATTTCCAGACATCTTGATCAGTTAAAAAGTCAGCTCTTGATTTTGTTCTTATTAAAATATGACTAGCTCTTATCTCTTCTTTATCATCTTTTTTTCTTTCGTCTGTTTTTTTAATAATATGATAACCAAAAACAGTTTCTACTGGTATAGTAGTCATTTCTCCTTTAGCCAAGACAAAAGCTGTTTTTTCAAATTCTTCAACCATTTGACCTTTAGAGAACCAATCTAAATCTCCGCCTTTGATTTTTGATCCTGGATCTTCGGAATATTCTTGAGCTAATTTAGAAAAATCAGCTCCGGGCACTTGAGTCTTTTTTAAAATTTCATCTATTTTTTCTTTTGCTTTCTTGTTATAATCCTCCATCTCTTTTTTTTCTTCCTCTGTCAATTCTCTCTGAGCTTCTGGGTTTTGTTCTTTAAACTCCAAAAGAGGAGTTTGGCCTATCATTTCAATAGCTTGATTGATATTTTTTATGCCTGGTAGCTCGACAATTAGTCGCCAGAGAGGCCCGACTTTGGCTGTTTGAACCGTTGGCTCAGAAATGCCGAAGAGATTGACTCTTCTTTCGATAACATCCCTTACTCCCTCTACTGCTGATTTTTGGTCTTGGAGCGGGATCTTTGAAACATCAGCTTGATAAATAAGCTGGCTTCCACCTTGGAGATCAAGACCGAGATGTAATTTTATTTCCCTAAAATATCCTCCAATCCTAATGTCTGGTCCCTTTGGCCAATTAACTATCCCAGCTAAAGTAGTTAGAACAATTATAGAGAAAAAAATTATCCAGGTTTTTTTTCGAGTAGACATAGATATGACAAATTATCGGTCAAAATTAATCTAATGGAACATAGTCGCTTGCTTCGCTCGCGAGCTATGTTCTCCAGAAACCCACGGTTTCTGGCGGTCGGCTTTTAGCCGACCTGGTTTCCTCCTCGGGGAAACACCCAGTTTCCCCGACCCCCTTTTTGTTGTATCGGAATTATTGAAATTCCGATACAAGTACATTAGTACATCCTTCTTTGTGAATGGGCTAAAAATTTTTTGTCTCCTGTTTAAAAAGTAAAAAATATTATACAATATAAATACAGATCATGTGGGAAAAAATAAAATCAAAAATTTATAACTTTTTACGCTGGAGCGAAAAATACACAAAAGTTGACATGGTTTATTTAGCTCGAGGCGGATTTTGGTTGACTTTTGGACAGATAATTTCTTTTGTTTTAACTTTCTTATTATCAATTGCTTTTGCTAATTTATTACCAAGAGAAACCTTTGGTTTTTATAAATATGTTCTTTCAGTAGCTCCTATTTTAGCTATCCCTACTCTTTCAGGGATTAACTTGGTTATTGCTCAAGCAGTAGCCCGCGGTTATGAAGGCTCTCTTATTCCAGCCCTGAAAGCAAAGATCCGCTGGGGATTATTAGGCACTTTGGCTAGTTTAGTTTTAGCTGGTTATTATTATTTTCAAAATAATACTATCTTGGCAATTTCTTTTTTGATTACTGCTGCTTTTCTACCTTTTAAGGATTCCTTTGCCATTTATGGTGCTTTACTCCAGGGAAGAAAACTATTTAATATAATAACTAAATATTCTATTATCAGTCAAATTATTGCTGTTAGTATTTTAATTATTACTTTATTTATTACCAAAAATTTTCTTCTAATTTTATTGATCTATTTTGTCTCTTGGGCTTTTCTTCATTTCCTTTTTTTAAAGATTACTTTCAAGAAATTTCCACCAAATCAAAACCAAGATCCTAAAACAATTTCTTATGGTAAACATCTAAGTCTAATTGGCGCTATTGGTGTTTTAGCCAGTTATTTGGATCGTCTACTTGTCTTTCATTATCTTGGCCCTGCTAACTTAGCTGTTTATTCTTTTGCTCTTGCTCCAATAGAACAAATAAAAGGGTTATTTAAAAATATACCAACCTTAGGTTTGCCAAAGATTTCTTTAAAATCTTTCAAAGAAATTAACTTAGTGCTCTATAAGCGTCTTTTTCAACTATTTTTAATTGGTGGATTTATTACTTTAATTTATTTTCTTTCTGTTCCCTATCTTTTTAAGATATTCTTTCCTAAATACTTGGATTCAATTTATTTTTCACAAATTTTCTCCATTACCATTGCTTTAAGGTTACCTCTCATTTTCTTATCCACAGTGGGACAATCTAAAATAACCTTTATTCCCCAAAAAATACTTTATTTTACCACTTTATTTCCTCAATTTGCTTTAATTGGTTTATTGTTTTTCCTAGTAAGGCCGTATGAGATAATGGGAGTTATAATGAGTAGAATTATATTTCTAATCTTGGCTATTATTGTTAGTTTAATTTATTGGAAGAAATTAGTCAAAATAAAGATAAAAGGTGGTAAAAAAAATGAAGGAAGATTCTCAAATTAAGATTTTTTTATTGCTTTAACAAGAAATTAATCTTTTGATCTATTGTATGTATTTTGGGAGTGGAGTCAAAATACTCTCTAAATATTTTAGATTAATTTTTCGATTTTTTTGAATAATTCTTCTTTTTTTATACAATTTCCAAAAATTTTTAAAAACTTCATTTCTTACTCTAAATCTGAATCTAACTTCTTCATTATATTTATATTTTATCAAAATTTTTATCAGATCTTTTATTAACCACCATAAATGAAACCAAATGATTTCTCTAAAATATTTTAAAAACAGTTTCAAGGGTAAATTTTTGATTAAAACAAAAAATCTATTTCTTAGCGATAATCTTTGCACAAAAGGATCTTTTTCTTCTAAGCTTCCATGCCCTATATGGCAAACAACAGCTGAAGGAATATAAAGACATCTAAATCCTGCTAACTGAGCTCTGAAATTAATATCAACATCTTCATAAAAAGCAAAAAAATCTTCATCAAAAAAACCAATTTTGTTGAATAATTCTTTTCTATAAAGAGCAGCTCCACCGCAAGCTCCAAAAACTTCTTTTATTTTGTTAAATTCTAATCCATCTTTTTGATAACGACCTCTTCGGTAAGCAATTCCATTTTTATAAAGACCATCTCCTGCACTATCTATGATATCTTTTTTATCAAAACAAAGAATCTTACAAGCATAAAAATAATAATCCCGATATTTCTCAGAAGTCAAATTTAGATTCTTTAATAAATTAGGATCTGCTTCTGTATCATTATTTAAAAGTAGGATATATTCTCCTTTTGCTTTTTTGATTCCTGTATTTACAGCCCTGGAGAATCCGGTATTTACCCCCAAAGAAATCGTTTGAATTTCTGGATAATGACTTTTTGTAAACTTAACCGACCCATCTTCTGAGCCATTATCCACCAGAATTATTTCAAAATTTTTAAAACTTTGATTTTTCAACGAATCAAGACAAGTTTTTAGATATTTTTTTCCATTCCAATTCGGGATGATTACCGAAATTTTTGGCTTCATAATTTTTGAATAATTTTAATCAATTTAGGAATGGTAACTTTATAAGAATATTCTTTTTCTATGGTTCTTTGCCCAGCTTTTCCTAATTTCTTTATTAAACTAGGATCCTTGATTAATTTTTTTATTTTGGCAACCCAATCTTCAGTTTCATCAGCTAAAAAACCATTTTCTCCATCCCTGATAAGATAATTATTTTCTCCCACTGGACTACAAATAGTTACCACTCCGCAAGTCATATATTCTATGGCTTTAAATGAACATTTTCCTCGATTCCATTTATTATCAATTAAAGGCATAACACCAATATCAAATTTTTGAATATGACTTGGTACCATTTCAGGGTTTGCCCAGTCCAAAGAGTCAATAATTTCTGTTTCTAATCCTTCAATTCCTTGAAATAATTCATAAACTGGTTTGTATTTGAGAGCTCCAATTAATGTGAATTTAACAGGTACTTTTTCTTCGATTAATTTTTTAAATATTGGTACCAATAATTTTAAATTTTCAAACTGATCTATAGCTCCTCCAATCCAACCAATATTTAATTTATTAAAAACTGAAGGATATTCTTTGCTATACTTAGAATAATTTTCAAATCTTACAGAGGTTGGAATTATAGAGACATTAGAATTGTATTTCTTAGCCCACTCAGCAAGAGCATGGCTTCCCATAATGACAGCATCAGCTAATTTAGTAAGAATTTTGATTTTAAGAAATAATTGAAGAGATTGAAGATAAAGAGCATCATCAAGATCAAAGATTATCTTAGGTTTGAATAAGAACTTATAAATGACAATTAATAGTAGAAAGTATTTATTGTAGACAGTTCTCTGAAGAAAGACGAGGTCGTTTTTTTTAATTCCTTTTAAAATTTTTAAATATCTCCATAAAGCTTTGATTTTTTTCAACCAAGGAGATGTCGATCCCAAGGTAAGAAAAGGCTGATGAACAACCGCTCGTATTCCCATTTTGTTTAGCTCTTCAGCAACCAAAAAAGCTCGTTGACGAGCGCTTCCAGCATCTTTTTCTCCTTTAGTAAAAAAATGGATAACCATAATGATAATTTTAATCAAAAATTATGAGAAGAATTTTAATGAATTTTGAAAATTATTCTTTGTAAATAAATTCTAAAATTTTTTTGGCTCTTTTCTTCCATGTATATTCTTTAACATCTTCAAATGCCTGTTTTGAAATTTTATCAGCCAACTCCGGATTTTGCAATACTTTCTTAATGCCTTTTGCTAATGTTTCTGGATTATTGGGTTTAACTAAAATAGCATTATTCTCATTTAAAATTTCTCTTATTGATGGCAAATCCGAGCTAACGATTGGTCGCTTTGAAGCCATATATTCAAAGAGTTTTAAGGGAGAAGTATAATAAGCAAAGAAGTCTGTCCAAGGAGAAGGCATAGTCAGAATATCAAAAGCTTTTAGATATTTTGGTATCAAGTGCCTTTTTACATGGTCGATAAAAATAACATTTTTAATATTTCTTTTTTTACACAATTGTTTGTATTCTTGAATTCTCCTTAAAGGACCACCGATAAAATATAACTCTAAATTATTAAATCCTTCATTTTGCAATATTTTAAAAGCTTCTAATAGAATATCTGCTCCTTTTGGTTTTTCTAAAATTTCGAGTTTACCTACATAACCAATTATTTTTTTATTTTTCGGTAAGTTGAATTCTTTTCGGAGAACTGTTTGATCAAAATTTATGTCAAATTTTTTAAGATCAACTGCATCAGGCGCTACTAAAATTTTATCTTCTGTTACTCCGCTTGCTATCAGTGCTTTTTTTATGAACCCCGTGAGAACAATTAAGGCTTTAGCTTTATGCCAAACTTTTATATGGAATTTTTTAATTCTTTTCGGCAAGGTATGGATTTCTAAAACTAGATCTTTAAAAAAGAAAGCAACAAAAGACTCTCGAGTATAAAGAATGTCATAAGATTTATGAATAGTTATAGAAAACAATCCACGGATTTTTACAGATTTAAATAGAAGATAAATTTTTACTGAAATTAAGAAAGCAATTGCCTGAACCCAAAAAGCCCAATTGCCCAAAAGAGAACTTAAAGGAATTAAATCTATACAAACCAGTTTTATTATTTTAAAGATTTTCTTAATTTCGTAATATTCAAAAGGGTCTTTTTTGATTTTATTAAATCGATATGGGATTATTAGTTCTACTGATAATTTTGGATTGTTATCAATAGATTTTCGTGAATCATAGTTGGATTTTCTTGGGTCATTACCCAAAGAGGCAAAAGCTTCACACATTTGCATTATTTGTATTCCGTGCGCTTTTTCAGTGGGGATTCTGGCATTGGCAATGTAGGTTAGTCTCATTTTATTGTTTCGAAAAAGTGTTTTGATCTATTTTTAGAGTATCAATTTTTATTTTTATTTGATCAAAAATATATTATACCCGGAGACCTGTTTTTTGCTTTGATACCTTTCTAAAATTTTATCTAAAAATCTTAAAAAAATGACTAAAATATTTATGGGAAATTTATTTGAATAGGGAAGAAGATAAGCTATTGTTTCAAAATGGTACCTTACTGGGCAAATTTCGATCTTTCTGAATTTTCTAAATAAATAATTTATTCCGTCTTCGCTAAATCGCCAGAAATCTTTTTCCTCCTTTTCGGAGCCATGCCAAGTAAAAAGGAATGGAACGTAAATAAAGCATTTTCCTTTAGGTTTTAAAATTCTATAAATTTCTTCTACTACTTGAAATGGATTTTTAACATGTTCTAAAACTGATTTACAAATTATTCCATCAATACTTTCATTGGCAACAGGAAGATTATGGGCATCGGCTAAAATATCAGGATTACGCCCTGGATCAATGTCTATTGTTTTATAACTACAATTAATAAAATATTTTCTATAAGGAGTAAGATTTTTTTGAAACCGCTCCCCTCCTCCAATATCAAGGATAACTTTTTCTTTAGCAATTTCTTTTATTTTTTCATCAAAAAATTTTTCCCATTTAGTCATATTTAAAAATTTATAAACTTTGGAATTTTTATCCTCTTCTTCTGGATGTATCTTTTCTTGGATGCATCCTTGAACATTTTGAGGGGATTGATTTTTTAAATCAATTTCAAGAATTGTTGATTCAGGAAAGTTATCTTCAACAATTATAATTTTTCCAAAACATAAAAATGATGGTATTGATTCTCAAAAGGAATAAATTCTTTTTTAATTTTAACAGGACTTACGCACCTTGAATTTTTAGTTTAAATAAAAGCAATTCTGTCTTTTCAGGATGAAAACTATAATTCTGTTTAATTTGATAAAATTGATAAAATATCTGTTTGGTTAATAGTTTTTTCTTTAA
>DDKT01000069.1 GCA_002339755.1 Patescibacteria group bacterium UBA2591 | reverse complement strand
GCGGGTGGGAGCTTCACTAATAAATTAATTAACAGGGAATCAGAGAATCAGAATCAAAAAGACATAACATTGTCAGAATACCAAAGTTAAAATCTTATGTCAAGGCCCTTTTTGGAACCTGTAGTAGCCATATGATAATGTCATAGTTGAGATTTGAAATTGTCATACTTTGGAGAAAATCTCAACAATCTTCTTGTCTTCTAAAGAAAAATCTTAAAGGTCAAGATTAAAATTTAAACTCTTCAAGATATGACATTTCTATTTAGTTCACAGATATGACATTTCTAAATAGCCTTGAGATTTTTGATTTAAAATATACCAAATAATTTCACCACAAATAGAATATAAATCAACAAAAACATTGCTCCTTCCCAGGCGCTAATTCGACGAGTAATCCCAGAAATAACTAACAAAAGAGTAGCTATAATCATAGAAGGAAAGCCAATTTCAAATGTAGACTCATCAACAGAAAGAGGCTTAACTAAAGCTGATAAACCCATTACTCCTAAAAGATTGAAAACATTTGAACCAAAAATATTTCCTAAGGCAATCTCATATTTTTTCTTGGCAGCTGCTCTTACCGAAACTACTAATTCAGGCAGAGAAGTGCCAATTGCTACTCCTAAAATGGCAATAATAGAAGTTTTAATTTTCAAAATTTCAGACAATACTGAGACTGAATCAATGAGATAATTAGCGCCAATAACTAGACAAACAATCCCTAAAATTAAAAAGGAAAAAACCCTGAAATTAAGTTTCTCAATTGGCTTTTTAGCCCTTCGGCGTTCAATTCTAGAAGGTAAAACTGTTTCAATTTCTCCTGGTACCATCTCCCCTGGTAAAGGTTTTTCAGGTTCTGCTCCTCTCTGGGAGATGGTATAAAAAAGATAAACAAAAAAAGCAGATAATAATAAAAGTCCTTCTTGCCAGACAACTTCTCTTTTATCTTTGCCCCAAAGAACAAAACCAAATAAAACAGTAGTTGAAGCTAAGAGGGGTAAATCAATATCAATTAGACTTCTTCTTACTGCCAATTTTCTAGCCACTACTGTTGAGAGACCAACAATTAAAAAAATATTGGCAATATTTGAACCAATAACATTAGCTGCTACAATTTCACTAGCTCCTTTTAAAACTGCTGCCAGAGAAGCAGCTAGTTCAGGAAAAGAAGTGCCCACAGCCACAATAGTGACTCCAATGATAAAAGGAGAAATTTTTAAAGCTAATCCGATTTTTTCTGAACTTTCCACCAGCCAATCAGCTCCTTTTACTAAAAGAATTAAGGAAGCGATAAAAACAAAAATCCAGAATATTAACATAGTTTTAGAATTTTTTATCTAAATTATAATTTTTTTTCATCAATTTTTATTGTTTATTCGAAATTTTTTTGTTTTTTCGATATCAAAAATTTATTTTTCTTTTTCGCTAAATTTTCACCAAATTGAAGTTTTTTTTAATTTTTTTCCCTTCTTTTGAGGTAATATTTTCGTTTTTTCTAAGCTAACGTACTTTAAACTTCTCTTCTTCCCTCCAAAGCATTTGAAAGAGTTATTTCATCTGCATATTCTAAATCGCTTCCTGTGGGTAAACCTCGAGCTAATCGGGTAATTTTTATTTTAAATGGTTTTAATAATTTTGTCAAATATAAAACAGTAGTTTCTCCTTCTAAATCAGGATTCAATGCTAGAATAATTTCTTGAATTGACGGCGAAGTTTTCTCTATTCTTTCTACTAACTCTTTGATTCTTAGTTTTTTAGGAGTAATTCCTTCTAAAGCATTCAAAGTTCCGCCTAAAAGATGATAAACTCCGTAGTAGGTGTTGACTCTTTCTAATGCTTCCAGATCTTGCGCTTCAGCCACTACACAAATGGTAGTTCGATCGCGTTTAGGATCAGCACAAATAGAACAAAAATTATTTAAAGAAAAATTAAAGCAATTCGGACAAAATTTAATTTCTGTTTTAAGATTTTTAATGATTGAGCTTAAATTATCTAATTCTTGTTTTGACTGTTTAAGTAGATAAAAAACAAATCGTTCTGCGGTTTTAGGACCAACACCTGGGAAGCGAGAAAAAGCTTCAATTAAACGTTGAATTAAAAAAGGATATCGGGACATAAAGGAAAAGGACACTTCCGGGCAAAATAAAATCTTTAAGTTCCATAAAAAATTTAAAACCAATTTTAAAATTTAGATGTTTTATACATTTTGGGGACATTAAGCTTCATTCCTGTATTTCTTTTTCTGGGCTTCTGAAAGTTGCTTTTTTTTCGTCAAAATACAGTTGGATATTTCCAGTTGGACCATTTCGATGTTTAGCAATATGAACTTCAGCAATATGTTTTTTGGAGGCGTCTTTTTTATACATTTCTTCTCGATAAATAAATAAAACCACATCCGCGTCTTGTTCTATGCTTCCACTTTCCCGAAGATCGGCTAATCGAGGGATGGGCGGATTTCTTGATTCAACAGCTCGAGAAAGTTGCGAAAGAGCTAAAAGAGGAACATTTAATTCTCGGGCAATGCCTTTTAAACCTCGAGTGATTTTAGCCATTTCCTGAACCCGACTCTCGGTAAAACGGCTACTTTCTTCCATAAGTTGCAAATAATCAACAATAATTAATCCTAAGCCATGTTCTGCTTGCAAACGTCTAGCTTTAGTTCTAATCCCCAGCACATTAGCAGTGGCAGAATCATCAATAAAAAGCGGGGCCTCAGAAAGTATACCCATGGCATGACCAATTTTAGGGAAATCATCATCTTCTTCTCTCTCTGAAAGTCGACCTGTTCTCATCCGCCAAAGATCAACATCTGCTTCTGCGCATAAAAGTCGGTCAACTAATTGTTCTTTAGACATTTCTAAAGAAAAAATACCTACCGGAACTCCCATTTTCGTAGCTGCATATCTAGAAATATCAAGAGCTAAAGATGTTTTTCCTACAGATGGACGAGCAGCTAAAATAATTAAATCCGATTTTTGCAATCCAGCTAGATAAAAATCTAAATCAGGGAATCCAGTTGACAGCCCCTTCAATTTACCTGGTTCTTTATGGAGTTCATCTATTCGATCAAAGGCCTCAACCAAGACATCTTTAATAGAAACAAAATATTGTTTTAAAAATCTTTGAGAGACGCCAAATAATTTTTGTTCAGCTTTATCAAGAATCTCTTCGATGTTTTCTTCTTCTTGCCAACCAAGAGAAGCAATTTCTGAAGCAGCCTTTAGAAGATTTCGAAGAGTTGCTTTTTTTTGGACAATTTGAGCGTAAGAAATTACATGACTAGCCGTGGGGACAGAGTTGGTTAATTCTGCCAGGTATCCTCTGCCTCCAATAATCTCCAATTGTTCTTTTTCTTCTAAACGGCCGGCTAAACTTAAGATATCAATCGGCTCTCTTTTTTCAAAAAGTTCCAACATAGCTTCATAGATCATGCCATGGATCTCTCTGTAAAAATCTTGGAAAGAAAGAATGTCAGCCACTTTAACAATTGCCTCTTTATCAATCAAAAGACTGCCTAAAACTGATTGTTCAGCTTCAAGGTTTTGAGGAGGTAATTTTTCAATTAAATCTGTATTTTGAGAAGGCATGGTTCTTAAGATCGTATTTTTTTATTTTGAGGAATTTTTTTAGAATATCTTAGAGTCATAAATCTATTATCATTATATCATTTATTGAAAATTATGACATTTATTCGCTTTTCCGCTCACATTTCTTCTGCCGTCGAATTTCGCATTTCGTAAAACGGGACGCGTCGCCGATTAATCAAGCATGGTCAATAATCGCCATGTAGCGAAATCGAAAAAATTATAAGCTGCTTCGCGCAAAGCCAAGACATATATTGGAGAATTTATTGTTTTTTCCTTGAAAGAAATAGTATTGTAATTTTCCCCCAATTTTGAATATAAAAGCGCAAGGTCGACTAGATCATTTCCTTGCCATTTTAATATTTTATCAATTGTTTCAATTAAAGTTTGTTTAATGCTTTGTTTTTCATTACCTTCATCATCTTCATCTTCCAAATTTTTCTTAACGAATGGCAAAAACAATTCTCCGAGTTTTTTAGTTTTGTTTTTATCAGCCGAAATGTCATCGTTTGTTAATCCTGATATAAATTTTAAGACATCCATTTTATAGATTTTTTCTAAATTATTATCCTTTTGTTTCTCTAAAATTTTAATGGCCTTGTTGATTTTTACTTCATTAGAAATTAGCTCTTCTTCCAGGTCCAACGGCGGAAAGTCCAATCTTATTTTTAAAATGGTATTTAGGCATTTTACAAAAATTTTTCTGGCAATGCAGAGATGATGTCTGTGTCCCCTTTTACCTTTTGGATGAATATATAAAAGAGGTTCTGGTTTTATATCTCCATGAACAATCGAGTTTCTAAGTTTCCAAAATTTATCAAACCACGACCCTAGTTCTTTTGAATGGCCAAGGATATTCAATAATGCAGTTTTAATTTGTGTCTTGACGCCTCGTTCTTCTTCTTCTGGCCTCAATAACGTTTCGATTGCTGTATGAACATTTAATACAGCTTCACCTAAATCTACGCCTCGTTCATAGTGTGAATAGGAGCGATTAAACCACTTCATAGCCTGTAAAATCTTTCTATTTTCGCCATTTTTTAATATCCAACTTTTATAAAAGTGAAGCTCCCACCCGCC
>DDKT01000001.1 GCA_002339755.1 Patescibacteria group bacterium UBA2591 | reverse complement strand
TTATGGCACAAGAATACTTATTGAATTAAGTTTCAGAAGTTTAAAAATGTTTTATGGTCTAGTAACCAGTTTACCAAGATCAGTAAGCGGATATCTTGCTAACTATATCTACAGCTTACTAACTTATCAAATTTCTTAGATTAATAAATCAATAAATCAAATACGTTTTTGTCTTAATGTTTGTAAATTTTACAATTTGCTTAACTAATAAATAAACTTGGTTAATCCAAAGGTGTTTTTGTATTGTCTAAATTTATTTATTAGATTTACATTTCGTAATTCAAAGTATAGGAATAAGGCAATTGAAAATTATGATGAAAAAATTAATTCATTAACTTTATCTTTTATGCTTCCCCTCGGCCATTTGGCAGGAGCTTATCTTTTTATAAAAGTTACGCTCCGCCTTTTTAAAAATTTATCCGCAAAAGAAAAAAGGCAACTTCTTTTATTTGGTACCTTTGTTACTCTTCTGCCAGATCTTGATTTATTTTATCCTCTTCTCAAATTCGGCACTATCTTTACCAAAAAGGATGTTTTTGATCATCATACTTTAATCACCCACAGTCTCTTTTTTTATCTAATTTTATCTTTAATTATCTATTTATATGGTTCTTTGAGAAAGAAAAACTTCGTTAAAATTTTTAGTTTAGTATTTTTTGCGGCTATTTTTTCTCATTTAATCCTAGATAGTTTCTTTATTGATTACGGTCCTATGTGGCTTTATCCATTTTCTCAAAAAAACTATGGTTTTATTTTTCCCTTCCCGGAAAAAGAAGAGGTTTCTGCACTAGAAGGACTTCTTTCTTATTTTTCTCATTTTGTTTTTCATCTAGAAATCCTTCTTTTTCTTATAGCTTTAACAGTTTTTATCAAAAAGCCTTTTTAGCGAATCTGAATCCTTATCTCTTTTACAAGCTCCTTTTTAAGTTGAGCATTAATTTTTCTTATAATTTCTTCCTGATGTATTTGACATTCTTGCGCTAAAGCAGCATTTAAAGTCATTACTACTAAAGTTTGGTTTTTAAGGTAAGCGGCCCTTATTCTGCTTTCTGCTTCTTTTCCCAGCAGCTCTATAATTATTTTATCAAATTCCCGACAAACTAAAGTTGCTTCTACTTGTCTTTTAATCCCTGCTCTTTCAATAGATTGTTTTAATAAATGTTTAATAAGACGAAGCATATTTTTAAAAATACGGACTCTGTTCTCAGTCGAATTTCTGAGTGAAGAATAAGTTTTGTCTATTTAGTTTCAATTTTGTAAAATTGAGCCTAGCCTAGGTATTACACTAATTCTATTTTAACAGTAGTTTTTCTATCAATCAAACAAAAGTTAAAAGCTGGGATCAAAAAACTTCTAATTGCGCTTTTGAAAAATTAATTATTAACAACGGATTAGTTTATTAATTTTCGTTTTTGAGTTTCTGGGAATGATTTGATTAATTCTTACTAAGCCAAAAAGGATAAACTGGAGGTCATAGGACAAATGAAATGAGAGCTTTTTCTTTTGATTTTGGAGTAAAAGTAATTATAGCTGATTCCCATTTTTACCTTTAATATAATAATTGAATCTTTTTTGACAAATCTTATAGAATTAATCTATAGTAGAGAATAATGGGTTTAAATATGCAATTTTTGTTTTCAGACAAAGTTTCGATTTTGAGTAATTTTGATAGGGATACTTGAGTATTATTTATCTCGAGAATTATAGATCTCCTAAAGATGCAAAAATTTATGGAATAAATTTTTATCTCTCTCGATATAAAAAAATTCTATGGAAAATTCAAATTTTAAAAGAAAACCCTTAAAAGAAGCTAGGTTTGTGATGACAAATAAAATACCAAAGATATCTTCTCAGGCAACCATTGATGAAATAAAAAAAGAGATTTTAAATAAAACTCAAGAATTCGAAACCTTGAACTACATTTATGTGGTAGATAACGAAAAATTGGTTGGCATTTTATCAATAAAAGACATTTTTGCTCTGCCAAAAAAAACTAAAATTAGAGATTGCATGAAAAAAGAATTGGTTACTGCCAGACCTCGTACCTCACAAGAAAGAGTTGCTCTTTTAGCTTTGAAGAATAGCTTGAAAGCAATTCCAGTTGTTAATGCCGAAAATTACTTTTTAGGTATTGTCCCTTCAGATACGATATTGAATATTCTTTATAATGAAAATATCGAGGATGCCTTGCGCTTTGCAGGAGTCAATCCTTTTCTCGAGCCCGCAAAAAATATCATTAAAGCTCCAGCTATTTTACATTTCAAAAAAAGATTTCCTTGGTTATTTTTAGGACTTATGGGCGGGATAATCGCTGCTTTTCTTGTTGGATTTTTTGAAAATTTACTCGAAAAAAAGCTAATTTTAGCAGCTTTTATTCCTTTGATTGTTTATATAGCAGATGCAGTAGGTGTTCAAACTCAAACACTGTATATTCGAAGTATAGTTTTGGAACAAAAGTTTTCTCTTAGAAAATATATTTTTCGAGAAACCTTCGTTGGCTTAGCGCTTGCTTCTGCTTTGGGTGGAATCGCTGCTTTAGTTTCTTTTTTCTGGCAGAAATCAATTCTTATCGGATTTATTTTAGGAAGTTCTATTTTTGCTACAATTCTGATAGCTATGACAATAGCGCTAATTTTGCCTTGGTTCTTTTTAAAAATTAAAATTGATCCTGCTATTGCTTCTGGTCCTTTTGCTACCATTGTTCGAGATATTCTAAGTCTTTTAATTTATCTAATGATAGCTCAAACCCTTCTATTTTTGTTTCCGGTTTAATAAAAAAAATTGCATATCACTCAATAGAAATGTTATACTATAAAATTTTTGTTTAATAAATCAATCCCCAAGCTTTCTTTGTTTACAAGTTTAAGTTTTTTCAGAGAAGAAAACATAAAAAATCTTAAAAATTTTATCACCCAGTATTTTTAGTATTCGATACCGTCTCTTTAATTATTTTTAATTAAAAAAGCCAGCAAAATTCCCTTATTCCAAAACCTTTTTGGTCTTTTTAGTTTTCAAATTTTTCTGGATTTACTGACTAGCGAAGAAGTCTTGTGCCCATCTACGCTCTGCCCTCATTGATGGATCGGCAACCAACCTGACCCGCAAATCTGAGGGCAGAAAATCTAAGGTAAATGACCTCCCCTCAATGAGTATTATATCCTCAAATGACTTTCTAAAGTTAGCAATTTGTTTTTGAGAAAATTGTACAACCTCTTTTTGTAATGGCCTAGCAATAATAGGAATTTTTGATTCAATTTTTTTATCTTTCAATTGAGCTGAAAGTTCATCGGTAACATTCAATTCACCATCAAATAATTTTAGGTTTTTGTCAACCATTTTATAAGATAGTTGGTTGAGAATCTCAACTAAATTAACTTCTTTTATTTTTTGTTTGCAGTAAGTAAGGTATCTAAATATCTCGCCCATCGAAAAAATTTGGCCTTCAAGAGCTTTTTTTAGTTCCCTAGTCGTTACACTCTTACCAACGCCACTTTTACCTTCGATCGCAATAATTTTTGTTTTGTTATCAACATTGTTTTTAATAATTCCCACTACATTTTCTACACCCTCAATCCTTCCTGTATTAATAGTAAGCCATCTTTTTGGTTTCAGAATTTCTAATCCTTCTTCAATCAACTTTTTTTTGTTTAATTCTTCGATTTCTAAATCTTTTAGGTCTCTTTCTATCAACATGGTCATTACTTCACTCACTCTTTGTTTTTTAATTCTATTAATCATTTTTTCATACCCTTCTTCATCAAGGTCGAATTGGTTAACTATTTCGTTCAATTCTTCTGATGGCAAATCCGCAAAATACTTATCACCAAAGTCACCCAAACCAGGGACAATATATCCTCTATGGTCTAATTTCTCATCTAAAGATCCGATTATTATTTTAACTTCAGGATATAATTTTTTGATTTTTTGAACACCAATAGGAACAGCCACTACTGCATTTATTATTATATTTTTAGTTGAAGCTCCTTTAGAAACCGCTCTTTCAATTGTATCGATAATGGTATTTCCAGTTGCCAACATGGGATCAGAAATGATAACGGTATGACCAGAAGTAATTTCGCCTGATTCAAAGTCTACTATAGTTCTTAAGGTTTCTTCGTCTCTTTTGGAACTAAGATGATAAAATTTGTTCACCCCAAGCTTTTTATAGTTTTTTGCAAAAGCTAAACCTGATCGCCAAGGCATTAGTAAAACTACTTTTTGAGGATCTATTTCTTCTAACGTTTTTCTCGTTAAAAATTTTAAAATAATATCTGCATTTTCTCTAAATTTTTTGCCTTTACATTGTTCACTAAGAGGGCTTTCAGGATATCCTTCCCTTAAGTTTTTAAAGGCCGATTCAATTTCTTGATTTATTTTAATTGTTTCACAAGCGCCACTTCTTAAAATAGCTTCTTGACTTGAACCTTGGTTTAATATAATTTCTTGTTGCTTAATCTTTTCTGGATCAAATTGAATTTTTGCAAAATACAAATCAGCATAAGGTCCAACTGACATTTTACCACTCAATCCTAATTTCTGCTTTAACCCATCAATTGCTGGTGATTTTGATAATTTATCATTAGTTTTAATTTCAATAAAAGAGCCAAGTCCCTCAATTTCATCCAATGCTATTTCAATCTCATCCTTTTTATAGATTTTTCTGATTTTGGAAATTTCTGTGGCTAATTTAAATCCTGCTTTGAAAAAGGCACTTAGAACCTCTTCAATTTTTTTATATTTCATTCCGAATTCTCCTTCTCTGATATACGTTTCGGTGGGTCTGATGATTTTTTCATCGTCTCTTTCAATCCTTGTGCCCTTATGAATCAAGTCTTTTAATTTGCCATTTTCTTCCCTAACTCTAATTAGATGTTGGGGATTAAATGTTTCTTTTTCATTTGTAAAATATAGATCTCTTTGATATTTTACTTCGATTGGTTCTCCCAAAAATTTTTCTAATTGTTCAATATCAGTTTCTGTAACTAAAATTTTATCTTGAACATCATAGGTTTTAGTATCAAAAGTTTCAGCTCCAGTATAGTCATTTCTTAAAATTAAATCACTTTTTGAACGATCTGGCAAAATATATTTATTATAAGCAGGTAAAACTATTTCTAAGGTTATCCATAAGGCAATCTCAGGAGGGAAACTGGCTCTACCCGCCAAAACATCACGGCGAAATCTCCGCATGAGTAACGTTCTTTTATCAGTTTCGATAAAAGTTTTGATATCAGCTTGTTTTGCAACTTTTTCATTTAACCCGTATATCCCCTCAACTAAAATCACATCGTAATCGGCGCCGTTTATTTTTTTTCTTTCTCCTGATTCAGATATTTTCATAGAGTAAGTGGGTATTTCTACTTCTTGATTTTTTTTAATCTTGCTTAGGACTTTGGAAAGAGAATCTAAATCTACTGCTTCAGGATTGTCAAAGTCAATGTTTTGAAATTCATTTTTAATTTTTGAAATTATTTGATCTATTTGATCAGAAGGGACATTTGGAAAAATATTTCTTAACGATTTAGATATCGATTCTAAATTCTTTTCAGAAAATTTTTCACTAAACTCTTTGTCAGTAGTAATATTTCTTACTACATTTTCTACTTCTCGCCAGTTAATTTTTAAATTCGGAAAATAACTCGATAATTTTTCGGTCACCATCCTAGAAATGCCTTTATAAAAATCATCCATAGAGAGAATTAATGTCCTTTTTTCTCGAATTAATTGTTGGAGTAAAAATTCTGCCGCTTCACCCTTGCCAGAAGCTGAAGCGCCAGCAATATTTACAATAACTTTATCTTTTTGTAATAGAATTTCGTTAATCTGTGCTTTTATTTTTTCTTGCCATTCTTCTAAATTGAATTCCGGAATATCCCTTGCCTCGGTTTCTAGAGGAGGAATTTTTTCGTGCATATTTTTATGTCTCTAAAATTTTACTAAATTTTTCTATCTCAGATTTTGGCATTAATTTGAATTCATCAAGAGAGGAATCAACCGAATGCGCCGCATTCAGAAGAGTGGAAATTACGGTTTCTTCGTCGTTTTTTAGAGAATTATAATCCCCGGGCTCTACTTGCCATACCTTCGGATTTTTTTCTTTAATTCCATGGCTTTTCTCTTTACTTCTCCTAATGCCCCTACTTTCAGCTCTTGAGCAACCACATATCTTATTGTTCCTGTTACAGCTTCAATCTCTTTTTTTTAGAGCTGAATGATAATAATCCATGTTTATAAACTCAATATTATCTAATTTCTCTCGCTCAGTTTTCTTGTTGGCTTCTTTTAAAAATTTTTGATTTCTATCCATACCTATAATTTTTTTGCCTTGTTCCGAGCTAATTCTGCCACAATATTAGTCCAGTATCGTAACCTAAATCTAAATAGTTTTATCATTTACCAATTTATTAGTTAATTCCAAGTTAAATTTTTCTTTTAGTTCATTAATTTTTTGTCGTGAGTAGGGTGGTCGTGTCGATAAAGCCCATCTTTATCTCTTCGAATTAAAGGCACTACATTAAGATCATCTGTTAATTTTCGGTTCCTAGAGTTGAAGAATTCTTTAAAAAAAACAATCTAAAAAATGATCTCTAAAAAAACTTAAACTTAGACAATTGTTTTCTGTCAATTTTTTTGTCACATTCTTCAGGATTATCTAAGATCTTTTCGTATTCTTCAAGACTGATTCCAAATTCTGATTTAAACATATTTTTAACATTAAGTTCTTTTGGTTATTTTTGCCATTACATCTTTTTCGCTTTCCACTATTTCTACAATTGGTAATTCAATCTTTCGGCGACAAGGCCTTATTCCAAGATGTGGCAAGGCGTCATCTGGATGAATTTTAGTATCAAAAGATGGTTGATTGAGAAGAAATATATGACCTCTGGTAGCCACACAAAGAGGAGTATCGGGTGACCAATATCGCCATAATCTTTTATCGCCATATTGGCGAGGATCCTGGACGGCTTTCGGAAAACCAGTCTCTAAATCTATATCTTCAGGATAAATTAATCCTGGCACACCTTCTGGTATAGCAACTTTTTTCTTTTCCCCTATATATTCATAACCGTCCTCGGTTTTTTTTATTTTTGGATGGTCAATTATATATCCTTCATTTATTATAGTGTCCAGAAATTCTACAAAATCGGCTGATCTAAGATGTTTTAACATTTGTTCATCGTGGATTTCTTCTGCTTCTTTTAAGATTTTCCAATATTCTGATAAGCTCATGGCTTCTAAACCGAGCCTATCCAATAACTGTTTTGCTTCGTTATAAGTTATATTATTAATTCTTCCTTCGCGGTCTACATATAACTCTATCTCTAGCTCATGAGCAGCTTTTTTAATTTGTTCGTCAATTTTTAAAAATTCACGCTTTACCCAAAGTCCCGTTGAGGGCGAATAAAAATATTCATTATAAGCTTCTACTACCGGTTCAAGAAATGGAGCAGTAACCTTTCTTGATAGCTGATCGCCCACCTTCCAAAACTCAACAAAGTTTTCTGCTTGCTTAATTTGAACATTTTTATCTCTAAATTCGTTTTGAATAATTTTAGTTATGAATTCAAGCATTGTTTCTTTAAATCCCGGTAAAGCGTGTTGATTAAAAATTAAATAAATTCTTTCCCGATTAATTGTTTCGTTATCCTCTAAATAATCGACGACATTAACAACAGTGAGGGGTAAATTTTTATCTTTATTATTTTTTTCTGCCAAATTAACTAGTCTCCTAAGTAAATCTTTTTTAAATTCCTCTCCCTTTGCTCCAAAAACATTCTTAACCTTGGCTACGGCAAAACCAAATCCCCAGTCTTCTTTATAATCCCGATTAAACAGCAATTTTGCATCATCCGTATTAAGCAAATGACTCATTAAATCTTGATAAAATTCTTTACCATCTTCAATTTCCGAAATTTTTTTCAGATCATCCATTATCAAATTATCTTTATAAGTCATTTTTTTGTCACTTCGATTTTCAGTATCCATTAAAGTTGCGCCGTAGAAAATACGAGCCAAGCCTTTATCAACTTCAAGGCCCATACCATGAAATTTCTGAGCGATAAGGCAGGTGGTAGAGCCAACCATTTCCCAGGTTTTGGGAGCATCTTGTTTCTCTGCTTTGTTCGATAAAATGTGATGATCAACAATTGAAACAGTGAATTTTTGGACCTCGCTGGTATTTTGATCCACTAAAATCCACCTTGCCTGACCAGAGTTTAAAGCAATATTATAGTTTGGATTATCGGTAAGAAGGATTGAATTGGAAATTTCGTCACCCAAGAGTCGCTTTATTTCATCAGGAATTCTTGATCCCTGGATAACTGGAATATAGAAAACGTCTTTGTCTAAAAGGCTATTGCGGTAGGCCTCGGCCAAACAACTAACCGCTGTATCTGTATCAGGATTTTTATGGCCCATTACAAAGATAATTCTCCTTTTTTTTGTCAAAGCTTCCTCTAACTTTTTTTGATTACCAAGGATAAAGGAGGAAAAGGACGAAAAACCAACTTTTTCTTTTTTGAAGTCGAATAACTTTTGAGTGAGTTCATCAACCTTTTTTATGGCCATTTGATCTCCTTTAGTTTTTGCCATCAGCCGGACAATGCCAAGTATATCTATAAGTTTTTCTTTCACCTTTTGCGCTTCTTTATCTTTAGAGTCCATAAATTCCCTTCCTGAATCTTTTAAAAAATTAAAAAATGTTTCCCTTTCGGAATAAAAAGATTCATGTTCTTGTGGATTTTGAATTGCAGGTTTGTCAACAGTAGTTAGTAAATATTTTCTAACCAATTTATTAGCAGTTTCCAGAAGCTCGGGAGTAATCGCTGGCTCTAGTAATTCTTTGCGAGATTCTCGTAACATTAAAACTGGGTGCTTTGCTCCAACAGGTATGTCACAATCAAGAGATGGCGCGCCAGAAGAGGTGACATATCCGCGAATTGCGGCAACAGGTTCGTTTATCTTAAAGACTGCCCAATATTTCCAATTTGTGGAATTCCAGGCAAAAGTACCTTTTTCGCGCTTTAAATCAACGCGAATTGGCAGTCCTGTTTTGAAGTTGATGTTATTTTGAGGATTAAACCAACCAGGACGGCCCTCTGGAATAGTAATTTTTTTTCTCTCGCCCTCATATTTTATACCTTTGTCAGTCTCGATAATTTTGGGGTGCTCGGTCATAAAAACGTTACCTTTTTCATCTTTTTCAAAAATAACATCTAGCCACTCCGTGCTTTGATTAGAAGATAATTGTTCTATTATTTCAGTATCCCCTTTTTTTAATACTTCATTATAAACTTTCCAGTAATCCGAAGGGCTTAACATAAAAGCATCCAATTTTTCAGCTAGTTTTTTAGCCTCTAAATAGGTTATATTTATTATTCTTCCTTCATCATTCCAATTTAATTCAATGCCCAACTCAGATGCTGCCTCAACTGTCCGGTTGTCCGCTTTTAATGGTTGGATTGCTACATAGGCATCAAGAGATTCGGAATAAAAGAACTCTTTTGATCTAGGTCTTCGTTTGGTCTTTTTTGATTCAATAAATGAAGCAGATTGTTCGTTTAGTTCTTCCCTCATAATTTTAATAAAGACCTGAACCCCAAATTTT
>DDKT01000002.1 GCA_002339755.1 Patescibacteria group bacterium UBA2591 | reverse complement strand
GGCGGGTGGGAGCTTCACTTTAGATTATAAATGAAATTGACTTTTTAAAAATCTTATGCGATCAAAAAAATTAGCCGGAGCAAAGCCCAATGTTTCAACTCAAAAATATCTTGATATCGCTGAAATCAGAGATGACGTAGTTGTTTTAAAAGATGGCACTTTAAGGGTAGTGCTTTTGGTTTCTTCAATAAATTTTGCCCTGAAATCAGAAGAAGAACAAGAAGCGATAATTCAAGGTTATGTTAGCTTTTTGAATTCCTTAACTTTCCCTTTACAGATTGTTGTTCAATCACGAAAATTGAATATCGATAATTATATCGAACGATTAAAAGAGAAAGAAAAAGAACAGACCAATGAGCTTCTAAAAATGCAGATTAGAGAATATATTAATTATGTTCAAGAATTAGTACAATTAGGAGATATTATGAGTAAGCGCTTTTTTGTTATTGTTCCTTATAATCCTCTTTCTGATAAACAAAAAGGATTTTTTACTCGTTTTGGCGAACTTTTCGTCGCAGCTAAAATAGTCCGTTTAGAAAGAAAACGATTTGAGAGATTAAGAGAAGAACTTTTCAAAAGAGTTGATTATGTGATGAGTGGTCTTTTTAGTATGGGGCTTAAAGCCGCTCCTTTAGATACTCAAAGTCTAATTGAATTATTTTATCAGATTTACAATCCTCAAGTAGCTGAGATAGAAAAAATGGCAGAGGTAGAAAAGTTAAGGATAGAGAGTGATAGTTAATTGAAGAGGAATTTTATCATAAATAGAGCTTACGATCAATTAATAAAACAAATATTATGTTTAGACCAAAAGCTATTGAAAAACAATTAAAACCCCAGAAGCCGAAAGAACCTTCAATAGCAGAAAAGGAAGCTAAAGAACTTTTAGAGGCTGCAGAAGCTTATCGAAAAGGCTTGATTTCAATTAAAGATTTAATTGCTCCTGCGGCGATGAAAATAAGCTCTCATTATTTAGAACTGAATGAAAAATTTATTCGGACTCTTTTTGTGGTAACTTATCCCCGTTATATCTCTGTAGGTTGGTTTATACCTATTATTAATTTAAACCATCCCTTAGATATTGGAATGTTTTTTTATCCGGTAGAATCAGCGATTGTTTTAAAACAACTTCGGGATAAGGCAGGAAATTTAGAAGCTCAATTAGCTGCTGATATAGAGAAAGGCGCGCCTCGAGATCCTTTGAGAGAAACAGCTTTGAGAGACATAGAAAAATTACGGGATGACCTTACTCAAGGCATAGAGCATTTTTTCCAATACGGCCTTTATATTACTATCTACGCTAGCAGCCTCAAAGAGCTGGATTTAATGACTGAGAAAGTAGAATCTTTACTTGGCTCTAAACTTGTTTTTTCTAGAAAGGTTTTTTATCAAGCTGAACAAGGCTTTAATTCGACCTTGCCTTTGGGGAATGATGAATTAATGATTGGTTTTAATATGAATTCTTCTCCTTGCGCTTCTTCTTTCCCTTTTATTTCAACTGATTTAACTTCTGATAATGGGATTCTTTATGGAATTAATCGACATAACAATTCCTTAATTCTTTTTGATCGTTTTTCTTTGATGAATGCTAATATGTGTGTTTTTGCTACTTCTGGAGCAGGTAAAAGTTACGCAGTAAAATGTGAAGTTTTAAGGAGTTTAATGATGGGAGTAGACATTATTATCATTGATCCAGAAAGAGAATACAAGCATCTTTCAAATGCAGTGGGAGGAGCTTATATTGATATTTCTTTGAATTCAGAGAGTAAAATCAATCCTTTTGATTTACCAAGGCCAGTTGGAGAAGCAAGCGCAGGAGATATAATTCGCTCAGCAGTAATTACTTTAAAGGGATTAATAAAATTAATGATCGGAACTCTTTCTTCTGAGGAGGATTCTATCGTTGATAGGGCTCTTTTAGAAACTTACGCTAAAAAAGATATTACTCCTACTTGTGATTTATCGAAAGTTGAGTCACCGGTTATGCAGGACTTTCAAGAGATTTTAGAAGGAATGGCTGGAGCTGAACGCTTGGTAGAGAAAATTAAAAAATATACTGAAGGAACTTTTGCTGGTTTATTAAATAGTCCGACTAATGTTGATGTCAAGAACCAATTGGTTATTTTTTCTGTTCGTGATTTAGAAGATGAATTACGGCCAATGGCTATTTATACTATAGTTAATTATATCTGGAATGTAGTTCGTTCAGAGCTGAAGAGAAGAATTTTGATTATTGACGAAGCTTGGTGGTTGATGCAAAGGATAGATTCAGCTAAATTTATTCATGCTTTAGTTAAACGTTGTCGAAAATATTATTTAGGAGTAACCACTATTACTCAAGATGTTAACGACTTCCTAGGATCTCCTTATGGTCAGGCTATTTTAAACAATTCTGCTTTGAAATTATTATTAAAACAATCCTCAGCTGCTATAGAAGCAGTTACCAAAACTTTTATGCTCACCAAAGGAGAGAAATATCTTTTATTAGAAGGAGGGGTAGGAGAAGGGATTTTTTTTGCCGGAGATAGACATGCGGCTATTAAAATAGTTGCTTCCTATGCTGAAGATCAATTAATTACTTCCGACCCTCGTCAATTATTAGAGATTGAAGAAGCTAAACAGAAGTTTGAAGAAGAATTTGAGGGAGAAATAGAAGAAACGAGAGAAGAATTATAATTAAAAATGTTTAACTTTAAAGCCTTGAATAAATTATTTAGCACTTTTTATTTATTTATCCAAAGATTAATAATAACAATTTAAGAATTTTTCAATCTTGATTTAAGTTTAACCAACGTGAAAGAATAGATTAATTTTTGTCTTTACTTTGGAGTGGCAACTTGTGGTTGCCATTTTGAATTTTTTATATTTATTATGCGTATTGCACATTTAGTTTGTACTTTTCCGCCCTATAAAGGAGGGATGGGGAATGTTTGTTATAATCAAGCAAAAGAATTAATTCGTTTAGGGCATAAGGCGACTGTCTTTGTTCCTCAACATAAAAAAACAGAACCCTCTTTTGAGACTCTAGAAGAAATTAAGGTAAAAAGAATAAGACCATTTTTGAGAAAAGGACAAGGCGCTTTTCTTCCACAGTTTATTTGGCTTTTTCGTTTTCTAAATCGAGAATTTGATATTATTCATCTTCACTATCCGTTTTTTGGAGCAGCAGAAGTAATCTGGATTGGATACTTTTTAAAACTTTTAAAGATTCCCTTGGTTCTTCAATACCATATGGATGTTTTAAAGCCAAGGGCCGGGGTTTTTAAATATTTTTTATTTTTAAATAAATTTATTTTACCTAAAATATTAAATTCAGCAGAAAAAATAATTATTTCTTCAAAGGATTATATTTTACATTCTCAAATTAAAAAGTATATCGAGAAATATCCTGAAAAATTTGAAGAAATTCCTTTTGGAGTAGATCAGGAAAGATTTTATCCGCAAGAGAAGGATCAAGCTCTTTTAAAAAGACATAATCTTAAAGAAAGTGATAAAATTGTTCTTTTTGTAGGCGGTCTTGATCGAGCTCATTATTTTAAAGGAGTTGATCATTTAATTAGAGCCTTCAAATTAGTTATAGATCATTTATCTTCTGGTCGATATATTTTGCTAATCGTTGGTCAAGGAGATCTTAAACCAAGTTATGAAAAGTTGGTTCAAGATTTAAAAATAGAAGATAATATTATCTTCGTTGATCAAGTTTCAGATGAAGATTTACCAAAATATTACAATTTGACTGATCTTTTTGTCTTGCCTTCGATTGATAAATCCGAAGCTTTTGGTTTAGTTTTGCTAGAAGCTATGGCTTGCGCTAAACCCTGTTTGGCTTCAGATTTAGCTGGAGTAAGAACTGTGATTGAAAGTGGCAAAACTGGTTCTTTGGTTGACCCGCAGAATGTTGATGATTTAGCTAAAAAAATAGTTTATTTATTAATTAATGAAGATTTATCTAAAAAACTAGGTCAGCTAGGATGGAAAAAAGTAAAAGAAAAATATAGTTGGAGAAAAGTAGGAAAAAGATTAGAAAAATGCTATCAAAGTTTGATGGATCTAAGAAGACCGGATTAAGAACCTAATTGCACAAAGAAGATTTATTGATTATCTTTAGGGACTTACAAGAAAGATCAGTTAAATTTTTTCTTTTTGATAATAATTTAAGATTATGGTATGATTACCATAAGAAGAAGTCAAAATATGTTTCAAAGAACTATTTTAAAAAATGGCTTGCGGGTTATTACTAGTGAAATGTCACAAATGCAGTCTGTAGCTAGTACTATTTTCATTGGAGCAGGAAGTCGCTATGAAAACAAACAAAATAATGGCATTTCCCATTTTTTAGAACACATGCTTTTTAAGGGAAGCAAAAAAAGGCCTTCGCAAAAAGAAATCGCTCAAGTTATAGAAGGCATTGGAGGAGTGCTTAACGGAGGTACTTCTATTGATTGGACAAATTACTGGACCTTGACTCCTGCTAAGCATTTTTCGATAGGATTGGATGTCCTTTCTGATATGATCTTAAATCCCCTTTTTGATCCTAAAGAAATAGAAAGAGAAAAGAGAGTGATTATAGAAGAAATTAATAGAAAAGAGGATGATTCTGAAATGTATGTAGGGGATTTAATTCAAAATCTAATGTGGAAAGAACAATCTCTAGGCTTTACTCCTTGTGGAACAAAAGAAAACATTAAAAAACTGAAAAGGGTTGATTTTTTTAATTATTTGAAGGATTTATATCAACCTTCAAATATGGTGGTTTCAGTAGCTGGAAATATTAAACATGAAAAAGTAATCAAAGAAACAGAAAGATTTTTTGGTAATGCAAAAAACAAAAAAATAAAAAAATTTAGAGAAATAAAAGAAAGACAAAAAAAACCAAGGATATTTTTACATAAAAAAGAAACTGATCAAATCCATTTATGTTTAGGAACAAAAACAAAAAAACTTAATCATTTTACTAAGAGTATCTTTAAAACTATTTTTGGGACATTAAACACTATCTTAGGCAGAGGAATGAGTTCAAGGTTGTTTTTAGAGATAAGAGAAAAAAGAGGTTTAGCTTATAGTATAGGTTCTTCTATGGAAAGTTTTAGAGAAGTGTCTAGTTTAGTAGTTTCTGGAGGTTTGAATATCGATAAAATCGAAGAGGCGATAAAAATAATTTTAAAAGAATTTAAAAAATTGAAAGAAAAAAGAGTAGGGGAGAAGGAATTAAAAAGAGCCAAAGAATTTATTAAAGGCACTCTTTTGCTCAGTATGGAAGATACTGGCTTTGTATCTTCTTGGTATGGTTTGCAAGAACTTTTATGCTTTGAAATTCAGACACCAGAAGAAAAAATTGCTGAAATAAAAAAAATTACTGCTACTGATATAAAAAGAGCAGCAGAGGAAATTTTTAAGACTCAGAAATTAAATCTTGCTATGATCGGCTCTTTTAAAGAAGGAGATAAGGAGAGATTTTTGAAATTATTGAAGATTTAGTTATTTAGTTGTGGCATCTAATAATCAAAAAAAGAATTGTTATTGCTTGAGCTTTAATTCATGATCCCAAAATTTTGATTAAAAATAAAATAATTTAATTTTTCTAATTTTATGGAAATTGTTGGGGAGATAAAAATTATTTGGAAATATCTAAAAAAATATAAAAAGAGGCTCTATGTGGCTTCAATTTTTATTCTTTTGGTAATTGGAATTTCAGTGACTATTCCTTATATCTATGGAAGATTAGTTGATTTGGTACAAATTTCGCCTTTTAATCTCAATTTTATTTATTCTCTCCTAGGAGTTTGGCTTTTGATGAGTATAATCTCTGCTGTTTTTCACAAAATCTCTGGACAAGTGAGTAGTTTTATTGGAATAGATGCCTCCAATGATTTAATCTGTAAAAGCGCCGCTCATTTAATTAATTTACCTTTATCCTTTCACAGAGAGAAGAAAGTTGGTGAGATTTTTTCCAAAATTGATCGAGCGGCTAATTATCTTTTAAGTATTATTAATGAGGTCTTAATTTGGATTTTCCCTCAGTTTTTAGCAGCTATCCTTGGAATTTTAATTCTCCTTTTTATTGAATGGAAATTAGCTCTGGGGACAATAATTCTCTTTTTTGGTTATTTGTTAATTACTTTTTTCAAAACTATTCCCGTTATTGAGAGTCAAGAAAAACTTAGTCAAGTTTTTGAAGAAGTTTATGGAAATCTTTATGATTCTTTCCTAAATGTTCAAACAATTAAATCTTGTTCATCCGAAAAATTTCAAGAAACAAAGACCTCTAAAGATTTTAAAGGAAAACTAAACTTAGTTTATAAAAATTTTATGGCTTTATGGTATAATCTTTCTTTTTGGCAGGGCCTCTTTTTTTCCGTTAGCTTTGTCGTTCTTTTTGGATTGGCCTTATTTCTTTTAAAGGAAAATTTTCTTACTTCGGGGAAATTGGTTATGTTTTTGGGATATTTAAACTTGATTTATATCCCCTTAAGAGCTTTGGGTTGGTGTTGGCAGGTTTTTCGAAATGGAATAATAGCTATAAAAAGATTAGAAAATTTTTTAGAGATAAAAACAGAAGACTTCAAAATTAAAGGAAAAATTTTAAAAGATGTAAAGGGGAAAGTTGAGTTTAAAAATGTCAATTTTAGTTACAAAGATAAGTTATTGGTTTTAGAAAATATTAACTTTATTGCTTTTCCTGGACAAAAAATTGCTTTAATCGGTGGCAGTGGTGAAGGGAAGACAAGCTTGGTTGATTTAATTTCTCTTTATATTAAACCAAATAGCGGTCAAATTTTAATTGATGATCTAGATATTCAAGAATTAAACCTTCATTTTTTAAGAAAAATTATTGCCTATGTTCCTCAAGAAATAACTTTGTTTAATGATACAATAGAAAACAATATTCGCTACGGAAAACCAGAGGCAACTAATGAAGAAATCGTTGAAATGAGTAAAGCTGCTAATGCTCATAAATTTATCGAATCTTTTCCCAAAAAATACCAACAATTAGTTGGCGAAAGGGGAGTTAAATTATCTACCGGCCAAAAACAAAGAATTGCCATTGCCCGAGCTTTAATTCATGATCCCAAGATTTTAATTTTAGACGAAGCCACTTCTTCTTTAGACGCAGAATCAGAGAAGATTAGTTCAAGAGGCTCTACGAAAAATTAATGGAAGGAAGAACCACTTTTATTATTGCTCATCGATTGAGCACAGTTAGAAAAGCAGACAAGATTTTAGTTTTAGAAAAAGGAAAAATTATTGAAGAAGGAATACATGAAAATTTAATTAAAAAGAAAGGCCTCTATTGGAAATTCCACTCTTTACAATTTCAGATAAGTTTCTAAATTAGGTATTTAGGTATAAGATATGAATAAAATTAAGTTAAAAATTATAAATGAAATTGAGAAATCAAAGAAAGAGGAAATTAAATTTTTACAGAAGTTAGTTCAAACTCCTTCGGTAAATCCTTATATGGATGATCCTTCTAAATCAAGTCCTTATGAACCAGTGGAATTAGAAGTAGCAAGTTTAATTTTCAATAAACTTAAAGAAATTGGTCTTTCTCCAAAATTCGAAGGTATTTCTTCAACTAGACCAAATGTAGTTTGTGAGTTTGGAAAAGGTAAAAAAACTATTATTTTTAATGGCCACATGGATACTATTCCTCCTCCGAAAGATTATGATTTTAATCCTTTTTTAGGTTTTATCAAAAAGGGAAAGCTTTTTGGAGCCGGGGCTTTAGATATGAAATCTGCTCTTTGTTGTTATGTTTATATGGCTAAAGCTCTCTTGAAATTTGAAAAAGAATTAAAAGGAAAAGTTTGTTTACAATTTGTAATTGATGAAGAACCAATGGCTGCTTCTCACTTTGGCACCCGTTATCTTTTAGAAAAAGGTTATAAAGGTGATGCGGCTATTATTGGAGAACCTGGAGCAAGAAAGATAACTATTGCTAACAGAGGTGGTTATAGATTTAAAATAGAAGCTTTTGGCGATAGTGTTCATACAGGTTCAAGAGAATGGGAAGAGAAAA
>DDKT01000077.1 GCA_002339755.1 Patescibacteria group bacterium UBA2591 | reverse complement strand
CTAAGATTCTGCCTTTTTTTAAGCCAAGCCAAAGCCAAGAACGAAAATGAGAAAAATTAACAGAAATTAGTTGGTGAGTTTTGATTCTAAGAACTTTTAGAAATCCAAAAAAGATTCCTTTTAATCCTAGATCTTCAATACTAAGACCTCTTTTAAAAATCTTTTTGAGTCGTTTTTGAAGATGAGCTTTCTCTGTTTCTGCTTTTTCCGCTCGTTGTCTTTCTGCTTCTTTTTCTCTCCGTTCAGCTTCTAGTTGCATTTTTAGTTCCTCAACTGTAAAAGACTCTTTATCTTTTCCGGAAACTTGGGACGAGATTTGCGAGTTTGATTGAATTTTTGATTGATGATTATTATCTTTTTGAGACATAACTAGAGAGATTTTAACTTTTTCTTTAATTTTGGGTTTTAATGAATTCTATTTCAATTTTAAAACATTTTATGATAAAATACAATTGAAAAACATTGAATAATTGTTCAACCCCCATTTCAGACTCGTTCACTGTATTTAAAATAAAACTGTTAAATTATTCAGTGGTCTCATTTTTATATCAAATTTTCGATTTTTTAAAGATTTTTTTAAACAACCACTAAATGTTTGTTTTATGCTAGAAATTATTCCTCCCCGAAAACTTAATCTTTGTCTTGGAGACTTTATTATTATTACCCTCCTCCAAATCCCTGCCTTTTTCATCATAGCTGAGAGAGGTTATATTTTTAACTTTATCAAAAGTCACCTTTGGGTTTTTCTTTTTATCCCTTTTGTTTGGATTTTTGTTTTTTATACAAGTCGAGTTTATGAAGTTATTGAAGAAACTCGAGATAAAATTTCTGATACTAATATTCTTATCAAAGCAGCTACAATTAGTATTATAATTTTAGGATTTTTCTTTTATCTTCTTCAGCCACTTATTGATTTTCCTCAAAGAGTTTTATTGATCCATGGATTCTTGGTAATTGTTGCTCTTTATTTTTGGCGCCTAATCTTTGTTAAATTAATTCATCGAAAGGAAGCTTTTAAAAGAATTTTAATTTTAGGCACTGATTGGTCAGCTCGAGAAATAGCTCGAGAAATTATAATGCATCCAAATCTTGGTTACGCTTTAGTGGGATTTATAGAAAGCTTAAAACTTTCAGAAGAAGAAAAAACTGAGATTTTCGAAAAAAAAATTATTCTTGGGAAAGAAGAAGAAATTATGGAAATCACTGAAAAATACCAAATTGATTTAGTGATTTCAGCCCTATCTGAAAGAATCTCCCAGAAGATAACTAAAAGTCTTCTAGAGCTTCAGCAAAAAGGTATTTCAATAGTGGAGATGCCTGATTTTTATGAAAAAATTACTCGCAAGATCCCCATAGAACATCTTAGATCTTCCTGGATTATCCTAGGACAATTTAAAGAAATAACAAAAGTAGGGTTAACCTTAGAATCTCTTCTAAATATTCTTTTTGCCTTTATTTTTCTAATTTTATTTTTCCCCTTAATGTTTATTATTGCTTTATTAATAAAGTTAGAAGATAAAGGCCCAATATTTTATTGCCAAAAAAGAGTAGGAAAGAAAAATAAAATATTTTCTTCAATAAAATTCAGAACTATGAAACCAGAAGCAGAAAAAGAAACTGGCCCGACTTGGACCACAGAAGATGATTCTCGAATAACCAAGATAGGAAAATGGCTGCGAAAATGGCGTTTGGATGAACTGCCCCAATTAGTTAATATTTTATTAAGTCAAATGGTTTTTGTCGGACCAAGGCCAGAAAGGCCAGAATTTGTTGAAAAATTAAAAAAGCAAATTCCCTTTTACGATCTTCGGCATCTTGTTAAGCCAGGCTTAACTGGATGGGCTCAGGTAAAATTTAGATACGGCGCTTCAGTTCAAGAGGCCTTAGAGAAACTTCAATATGATTTATATTATATTAAACATCGTTCTTTTCTTTTTGATTTAATTATTATTTTAAAAACAATTGAAGTTGTTTTAACTGGAAGAGGAGCAAGATAGGAAAATTTTTCATTGATTAAAATTCAAATTAATTAACCGGACAAAAAAACTAGTTCTTTTGTTTTGGGAGTAAAATTTTTCAATCACTCCTTTAAAATAGTCATCCCTCAAGACAAAATCTAAAACAAAATTAAGAGTAATCAAAGGCTATCTAATCGAGCAATCGGATTGGTATTTAATTTAGAATATATCGAGTCTCTTGCTCGATTTTTTTAGTTATTGTCTTTATTTGGTTATTATTAGGAATTGATGGAAAAGCCTGCCTCATCTTTAATAACCATTCTTCTTAAAGTTATTTCTTTCACCTCTCCTTCAATTCCTAAAATTTTAATTTTATCTCCGGTATGATATTGGTCTTTCAGAAGTAGAAAAAGACCAGATATAAAATCTGAAATTATATCCCTATCTGCCATGTCAACAACTAATCCCATTAAACCCACTCTTGCTAAAATTGGAGCAATGTTTATGCCAAATTCAGGAAGGATCATCAAAATGGCTACGACCCAAATTAAACTACTCCGCGACGGAGCGACGGGAATTTTATCCCCAAAGCTCTGCCAGTATCAGAATAATTTCATTTGTCTGAGGCGAATCTTCTATTCATGGAATAGCGCCGAATTTCTTCTTTGACAGTTCTATTGCTGATGGTTGAAAATTTAAGGGGCTACTCGCCGCCCCGAGCACAGAGGCTCGAGGAAATCTTTTGTTATATTATACCATAATCAATCAACCAATTTCCAATTAAACTTATCAGGATATGAAGCTTCTAAATGGCTCAACTATGAAATTATCATATGGCTACGACAGTTAATGCAAAGCTATTGACAGATTTTTCTTTTTATGGTATTTTAAAAGAAATTCCTGTGGATAAACAAAGGCATTTATTTTTTTTGTTTTTTATCTTATCTGTTTATCTATCGAATCAAAATCATATCGAAAGATTCTAATTTCGGAATGAAAAGTGTTACTCTTTTCTAATAACCAATAAAACAAAACGGAGTGAAAGATCGTTTTAGAAAATAGGAATAAATTAGAAAAATCCGGGGTGTAGCTCAGTCTGGTTTAGAGCGCAGCGTCCGGGACGCTGAAGCCGGAGGTTCGAATCCTCCCATCCCGACCAAAGCCAGTATTGTTCTTTTAAAAATCTAGACAAAAGAAAGGGGTGTAAAAAGAGAAAATGAGAAAGAGTCGAAGGAGTCAAAGGAGAAAAAGAAGAAGAGATAATCATCTTAAAAAAAATTATCATAATAGTCGCATTAAAAGAGTGAATTTTTCCTTTTAAATATTCTAAAAGATAGGAAAAAGAAAGTGAGGTTAGAAAAATAATAAAATAGGCGGTTAGCTCAATGGTAGAGCACCTGGCGTTATATGCAGGAGGTCGGTGGTTCGAATCCACCACCGCCTACAAAATCTTTAACCAGGGAAGGCTCGGTTAAGGAGTGTGGAGGCTGTACGACACGAGTTTGTACAACATAGCCTGTAAATCTCCTCCGTCCCTTCGTCCAGTTTTTTAGCATAGGCTGGTCTTTCAACAGAAGGGTCTCCTTGGGTGTGAGGAGAGGCCTTCCCTGAAAAGGAAGGAAGTAATTTCTTTGTTAAGGAAAAACAATCTCAAGAAAAAGGGGGGTGAAACTGATTTTTTCTCAATTCTCAATAAGGAAAGGGTAGAAATTTCTGCCCTAAAACTCAAGGAAGGAAGCCTTAAAAAGAAGGAGGAGGCCATGAAATCAGGCCCGTAAAATTCCTTCTATTTTCAGTCTAAAGCTCTGAAAATAGAAGGAGGAAGAGAGATGAGAGTTGATTATAACTATAATAAAAAAAGGGTACGTAATTCTAATTCTGTTAATCAACAGCTTCAAGAAAGGAGGTTAAGAAGAAAAGAAGAGAATGAAGATCAAGAATTACGCCAAGAATTCAGTAAGAGAGACTATGCTCTTGCTGTGTATGAAGCTAGTGAATGGATCGTTGGGAACCACCTGATAAAGCATTGTTTTCAAGTAGAAAAAAAAATGGAGGTGAAACTAGAAAAATTATCAGAAGAGGAAAAGGAGGGAGAGTATCTTCTTCTCCTGTTAAACAGCTTAAATGATATGGAGAGATCATCTCCTCTTGAGGAGAAAACAGTAATCCAGGCCAAAAGCTATGTGGTCAAAAAGGCTATTGAAGAAAGGGCTCTGTTTGAAATTCCGGCTGTGCTCTTTGGGATCCCGAGTCCTCAACGACTCCTGGATCTTGCAGAGAAACTAGAGAAGACCGAGAATCAAAGAGAGAGAAAGAAAATTCTACTTCAAATGATTCGCTCACCTCAAAAATTCGAAATAGAATTAGAGTTTGGGAGAAAAACAAAGATAAAAGAATGCCTTTGTTTCGCCTGTGGGCAGCCATGGGGTTCCCACTTTTTGGGGGAAGTGGAGATAGGAAGAAATGGAGAGGGAGAAATTCAATTTCTCTGGCCCAGGACAGGCCGAAGAATAGTTTGCCCTTCAACGAGAAGGGAGACTTTTCCTGTCTCCGTTCCATCACCTAAAGAGGATCCATGGGCTCCCCAATCTCTCTTAAGTTTGCTCTCTCGAGCAGCAGCCTTTCTCCCATTCTCCTCTCTACTTGAGATCTTGGAAAGGGTTTCGCTTGGCCCTTATTTCTAGTCCTTGAAAGGAGGAATGCTTTTTTTATAAAGCCTTTTGGAATAAGTGAAACTCTTATTGATATAAATCTATTAGTTAAAAAGCTAAGAAGATTTTGTATCAATAAGATGAGTAACTAACCCAAAGGGCTTCTTTTTTTTAAAACGCAGTTGTTAATTCTTCAGGTAATTTTGAATAATGATTCTTCTTTCGTTCTCTTTTCTTCCAAACTTTATCTTTATTTCTATTCTTTTTTTTGGCAAAATTTTCTTTACTTTATCCGCCCATTCAATAAGAGAAATTGTTTTTGGTTGATTAAAATATTCCAAAGCTCCAATTTCTACTAATTGAGGGGCTTTAAGACGAAAAGCGTCAATATGACAAAATTTAGAAATCGAAAATCGATTATTAGAGATCGGGTATGTTTTCATCAAAACAAAACTCGGACTTCGGACAAGCTTTTTTATGCCTAAATCTTGAGCCAAGCCTTTGGCAAAAACAGTCTTTCCTGCGCCAAGTTCACCAATTAAACAAATAACTTCTCCGCCTCTTAAGCCACGAGTAAAATTCCTCGCAATTTTAATTGTCTCTTTTTCACTTTGAGAAATGAAATTCATAATTTAGAAATTTTAAGCAAAGTAGGTTGTTTTTTGAAAATAAAAAATAAATTGTATTTTTCTAATTCTAATCTTTTTAGAAATTTTGTTCAAAGTTCTAAATTTGGATCTGCTTTTAGCTTCCTCCAAGAGGTAAGTTTATGACGGATAATTCGAAAAAAACCAGCCCAGGCAATCATAGCTGCATTATCTGTACAAAATTCAATGAGTGGCACTTGATAGCTAATGACTGGTAGCTCTTCTTTTATTCTTTCTCCTAATTGTTTGCGCAATTTTTTATTAGCCGCCACTCCGCCAGTTAAAATAATTGTTTTTACCCTATGCTTTTTTGCGACCCGAATAGTCTTCGCAATCAAAACTTCTATTACTGCCTGCTCAAAAGAAGCGCAAAAATCTTCGATTTGAAATAAACATTTTGTAGCTCGTAGTCTTTTTATCGAATACAAAACAGCTGTTTTTAGACCAGAAAAACTAAAATCAAAATCATGACTATTTATCATAGGCCGTGGCAGATTAAAAGCTTGATCATTGCCTTTTTGAGCTAATTTTGAGATAATTGGTCCTCCAGGATAACCAAGGTTTAAAAGTTTAGCTACCTTATCAAAAGCTTCGCCTGCTGCATCGTCCCGAGTCTGGCCAATCTTTTGGTATCGGCCATGGTCTTTTATTAAAACTAATTCTGTATGCCCGCCAGAAACAATTAAACAAAGAGCAGGAAATCTAAAATTTGGAAGATAAAAATCTAAAGAAGAAAGATAACCAGCATAAATATGGCCCTCTAAATGATTAATTGCTACTACTGGTTTTTGCCAGGCATAAGCCAGAGTTTTGGCTACTTCTACTCCTATTAAAAGAGAAGTTATTAAACCAGGCCCAGTAGTTACAGTAAGAAAATCGATTTTCTCTTTTTCAATTTTTTTTAATGCTTTTTTAATCACATAAAGGATTGATTCCAAATGCTTTCGAGCCGCTACTTCTGGAACAATTCCACCATATTTTTGATGAATTTTAATTTGCGAAGAAACAACATTTGATAAAATTTTAACTTTTCTTTTTTTAATCTCTATCAAACTAGCAGCTGTTTCATCGCAAGAAGTCTCAATGCCTAGAATAAGCATGATTTTTTATAAGAATTAGAGTTATTGAAGGATTCGATAGTTTTGTCTCGAATAGCGAATAGATTAAAAGATCTTCGAAAATATATGATGATACAACACGAGAGTTTCGTTTTGTTTAAAATTTACTTGAACAAAGTAAATACAACGAAATGTTCAACTACCTGATGCTTTTAGCTTTTTTTCTATGATACAAAAAATATTTTGATGCAAAGACATGATAGAAAAGATGAGATCTGTGCTTCTTGACATAGCCCTTCAAATCATTTAAAAAGGTAACCGAAATAATCTATTAAACTAGTGCACAAAAGGCAACTAAATTTTTGTTAAAATTCGACCTTTAAAAAATTATTTCATTTTTTGGATAAAACAGGTATCAGACATCATCTCAGACTTAAAACGTTTGTCTACGGGCTTCCTAGAGCGTCGTTTTCAGACAAAAAACTCTAAAATGAGCTATTTT
>DDKT01000100.1 GCA_002339755.1 Patescibacteria group bacterium UBA2591 | reverse complement strand
CATATAATTGAATAACAGTTTTCATAATAGTCACGAATAGTACAAATTTAGCTCTGACTGAATCAAAATTCTTCAACAATTGGTATTTTACACTATTTTTAGGATTTTGACTATACTTTTGGTATTTCGTAATTCAAGGATTTACTATCATCACCATAATATAATTAGTATTGAATGTCAAATAACTAATTTTCAATAACTAAAAAACTTTGGCAAATTTCCTAAAAACAACGCAAAATAAAAATAAAGAAAATTTCTCAAGAAAAAGTGTTAATTTTTTCAGGTTTTTATCAATTTTTGCCAAAGTTTAATAACTAATCAGTCTAATAAAATTGATATCTTTATGCCGCACAAAAAAGAAATTGTTAAAAGAAAAGAAAAAGAACTTAAAGAAATAGAGACTATTGTTTCCCAAATTGGCACCTGGTCTCACGAAGAAGTCATCGGAGCCCTAAGGGATTTTGCTAGAGAAATTGTTAGAGAATTAGCTGAGCTCCGGGAGAAAAATATAACTCATGAATTAACTGGCTTGACTAATCGTCGTTTTTCTGATTTCTTTTTAAAAAGAGAATTTGGAAGAATTAAAAGATACGGAGGAAGATTAAGTATAATTTTAATTGATTTAGATGAACTAAAATTTATTAATGATCATTATGGATACTTAGAAGGGGATCATGCTCTTATTAAATTAGCTAATATTATCAAAAGTCAAATCAGGGAGAGCGATGTAGCTTGTCATTGGGGCGGAGATGAGTTTTTAATCGTCTGCCCTGGTATAAATGCTAAGCAAGCTGAAATAATAGTAGAGAGAATAAAAAAAATGATTAAGAATACAAAGATTAAAGATGAGAAAGGATTAACTATAAGCTCTGGAGTAACAGAGGTTAGAGGAGAAGATAGAAGCATTAAAGAACTTTTCCATCGAGCAAATGAAATTTTGCGCCAAGAAAAGAAAAGAAAAAAAGCAACCATTGAACAATAGGCTCTATTTTTTATTTAGTTTATAATTTTAGTTTATAATTTGTTGCGTTTGGAAAGTTTTTCTGATACATAAATTCATTAGATCAAAATAATCCTGGTTTTTGTCTTAATGATTATTATTTGATAAAATAATCTTAAAATAATCTTAGATCATTTTCTTTTTGGGATTCGGTTAATTTTATTTTTTACACATACCATCCATACCTCGAGAAAGGCGACTTTTGTTGATTTTAAAGGGATTTTTGAGTTAAGTTACAGTCTTTAAAATGAGGTCCATGTGTGTTTTTAAAACATCTTAAATGATTTATACTTAATTATGAACAGCTATTTAGGTGTAGATTTTGGCACAGCTGGTATTAAATTATTAGAATTAGAAAATAGAAGGGGCGTGCCCTTGCTGTTAACTTATGGTTATAGTGAGGGCGAGGTTAATATTACTCGGGGCGATTTTCAAAGAAAGGCACCTGAAATAATTAATCTTTTGAAAGAAATTTGTCAAAAAGCTAAAATTACTAGTCGTAAGGCTATTGCTGCCTTACCTAGTTTTTCGGTTTTTTCTTCTTTGATCAATTTGCCCAGCATGTCCAAAAAAGAACTGGCTTCATCTGTTTATTGGGAGGCTAAAAAATTTATCCCCATGCCTATTGAAGAAGTGGTTTTAGATTGGAAGATAGTAAAGGAGATAAAAAAGGAATCGGAAGAAACAAAAGAAAAAAACTTGAGAATTCTTCTAACCGCAGCACCCAGGGATTTGGTAGAGAGATATATTGAAATTTTTAAAAAAGCAAATTTGGAATTTTTAAGTTTAGAGACAGAATCTTTTGCTTTAGTTCGTTCTTTAATTGGCCATGATCCATCTGTAATTATGATTCTTGATATGGGAGCCACGGCTACCGATATTATTATAGTAGAAGAGGGGATTCCTCTTTTTAGTCGAAGTATCGAAATCGGGGGAAGAAACATTACTAAGGCTATCGCGAATAATCTAAATATCGATCCAAAAAGAGCAGAGCAATTTAAAAGAGACATAGGTTTGAGTCAGGACAAAGAAAGCGTTATACCCAAGACTATTACTATGATTCTTTCTTCTATAATTAATGAAATTCGTTATTCAATTAATTTTTATCAAACACAAAGTGCG
This sequence comes from Patescibacteria group bacterium UBA2591, assembly GCA_002339755.1. GTDB lineage: Bacteria > Patescibacteriota > Patescibacteriia > UBA2591 > UBA2591 > UBA2591. Next base: position 7,690 of record DDKT01000100.1, on the reverse strand, counting down.
AAATCTATAGAAAAAATAGTTCTTTCCGGCGGTTCAGCTTTTTTGCCGAATTTAGCTCAATATTTCTCTGATTTTTTTGGCATAAGAACCTATATTGGTGATCCTTGGTCTAGAATTAGTTATCCCACAGAATTGAAATCTGTTTTAGAAGAGATCGGACCAAAATTTGCTGTAGCAATCGGTTTGGCTTTGAGAGAAATAGTTGGATAAGAAATAGATCCGGAGGAATAGAATTTCGGAATCGAAAACCTTCTTGGTCATAATGATTTTGAACACTTTAGCCAAGGTTGTTTGAGTAAACTTGAGGCTTTTAAAAGAACCTGTAAGAATTTCTGGGTTCCTTTAGGGACAGAAAGAAAGATCGTCAGAAAAGGACATCCTGAAGACAATCCTTTTGCGAGAAGATCTCATCAGACAGATGATTATGAATTCTATATCCCCTCTTTTAAAAGTTAAATCAGCATTAGACTTCATTAAAAGCAGTTTAGCGAGAGAAAGCCTACAGCGTCCCTAGATCTCGTATGGGATTAAACAACTCGCCACTTTATCAGAAACTCAAGCTATTAGGTTGTGCTGCTTCCTTAAAATTCTGCCTTTTTCCAGCTCTAATTTTAGATTGTTCTGTTAGTTTTCCAGAGACTCTTAATTTTTCAAAAAAAACGTTCAGGAACATCTTGTTATGACCAAAAGAAATGCTATAATGCAATAAGATCTATTGTATTGTATATGCAATTTTTGTTTAAAATAAAGTGAAAATTGGTTTAAAATAAATCAAATTTAATTCAACCCTTCTTTTTTATGATTAAAGCTATAAGTAGTTTTTTAGTTTATTTAAAAAAATCGAGATAGGCAACTTCAAAAATAAATAATTTTAACTTGTTATTTTATTATAATATATATAAAATATGGAAGATATAAATTTACTTCCAACAGAGGAAAAGAAAGCAGAGGAGAAAAAGAAGAAAGTTGAAAAGTCAAAAATAGAAATGACGGCGCCGATAATAGAAGAATCAAAGAAAGAAGAAGCACCTTTTACTTCTTTTGATTTTCTAAAGAGATTATGGGATAAACTGAAAATTCAGTTAAAGTTGAAAGTTTCTGAAGAATCGAAGACAGAACTCAAGAAGCCTCCAAAACCAAAAAAGCCTAAGCCAGCAATGATTATTGAAGAGAAATTTTCTCCTAAAGAGTTTTGGTTAAAGAGGTTTTTTTTATTTTTTACTAAAAAATCTAGTTTTTTAAGGCCCAAGGAGGAAGCAAAAGAAAAAATTCCTTCCTTGGAGGCGAGTGTTAATTTGCTTCCAGCAGAGATTGCCGTTTTTGGAAAAGTTAAAAAACAAAAGATTATTTTAAGCGGAGTTTTTATAGCTTCTTTTTTGTTAGTTATTTTTCTATATTTAGGCCTAACTATTTATTGCTCGAAGACAGAAATTAAAATAAGAAATACAGAAATTGTAATTTCTGAGTTAAATAGAGAGATTAAAGAATACGAAGAGAGAGAAAAAGAGCCACAAGGATTAAGAGAGAAAATAAATATTATTGGTAATTTATTGGAAAAACGTGTTTATTGGACAAAATTTTTTGCTTTATTAGAAAAATATACTATTCCTGAAGTGACTTATCTTGGTTTTTCTGCTGGTCAGATGGAAAAGATAACCTTACGGGCTATGGCAAAAGATTATACTAGTTTAGCTAGACAGTTTGTTGTTCTTAAAAAAGCAAGAGATTTTGTGCGGGCAGTAGATATCACTTCGGCTAATCTGGAAGAAAGAGAAGAAAGACAAGTTGTTAATTTTAATATAAATTTAACACTACAGCCAGAAGTGTTTAGGGGAATTAGAGATTAATTTTCATGTTTTTTATTATTACTTATGCCTATCCGAGACATTTTTTTTACTCGTTACTTCCGAGTTTTTATCATTATATTCCTGGGGATCATTTTAGGAGGAGGTTGGTTTTTCTTTTTAGAACCAAAAATTGAGATTCTAAAAATTGGATTAACTAATTTAAAGAAACAAAAAGAAGTTTTAAATTCTAGAAGCAATCGTTTAGAAGAATTAAAGAAAATAACCAAAGATTATGAAAAAATAGAAGAGGAAAAGATTAAAAGAATATATTCTATCTTGCCTTCGGAAGAAGATTTGCCAGGAATTTTTGTCCAGATGGAGGCCTTGGCTAAAGAAAGTAAATTCATTTTGAGATCAATAGAAATTAGAAGACAAAAGAAAGGAGAAGAAGAAGTTGAAAGAGAAGGGGGTTTTTTAAAGGGTATTGATATTAAAGAGTTAAGAATTTCTCTAAAGTTAGAAAAAGGAAGTTACGAGAGATTTAAGGAATTTTTAGATAAAGTAGAGAAAAATCTCCGGATCTTAGAAGTTGTTTTTGTAAATTTTGATCCCAAGGGAGCTTCTTTCGGGGTTGACTTAAAGACTTATTATTTAACAGAATCTTAGTTTATTTTGTTTATCTTGATAGCTTTATCTTTCCTGCAAAGATCGAAAAGCTATGCCTTCGTGATTCATTCGTGATTCATTTTAAGAATGCTTAGAGAACAACCAATAAGTCGAAAAAAACAATCTTTTCTTTTAGGGATGTTAATAATTATTCTAATCATCACTGGTTTTTTAATTTATAAATTTTTTATATTAGAAAAAGGGGCTGGGTTTCCTTTTCTTGAGAAGGTTCCAATTTTTAAGGAGTCTAGGGAAGAAATAATTTCAGGAGAATTCGTTCCACTTTCTGAATTAGTTAAGAAATTATTTGAAAATGAGAAGTTCAGGGTTCTAAAACCTCATGGTCAATTACCAGTCGAAGTAGAAAAAGTTGGCAGAAGTAATCCTTTTGTGCCTTTTGCAAAAGAAGAGATTGAAGAATAATTATTCAGAAACCAATTTAAAAACTAATGGCGACGCCCCAACTCTTTTAATGTTCTTGCAAATGTTCTTGTGTATTAGAAAGGAATTGCTATTGACTATTATCATGATTATTGCTAGGTTACAAAAAGTTTCTCTTGTTGATTATCCATCTAAGATTTGCGCCACCATTTTTTTCCAAGGATGTAATTTTAGATGTCTTTATTGCTATAATTCAAAACTTATTCAATTTTCCGAACCCAAAAGTCAGATTTCAGAAGAAGAGATTCTTGTCTATTTAGAAAAAAGAAAAGGATTGATAGAAGCTGTTTGTCTTACTGGCGGAGAACCGGTTTTACAAGATGGCCTATCGAATTTTTTAAGAAGACTCAAGGAGATGGGATTTTTGGTTAAAATAGATACTAATGGTTCTAATCCAGAGATTCTGGATTTTCTTTTAAACCAGAATCTAGTCGATTATATCGCTTTAGACCTTAAAGCTCCTTTAATTTGGAGAAAATATAAAAGAGTGATTAATATTGACAATAAAGAAATGTTTGATAAAATATTAAAGAGCGTGAAACTGCTTTTAAATTCTAAAATAGATTATGAATTTCGCACTACTGTAGTGCCAGTTTTGTTAAAAAAGGATGATATTAAAGAAATAATCAGACAAATAAAAGGAGCAAAGAAATACGCGCTTCAAGGTTTTATAAATGATAAAGAAATGGTGAATGAAGAGTATAGAAATATAAAACCTTATCCAAAAACAGTTTTAAAGGAAATGGCTGAAGAGGCAAGGAACTATATAAATGAATGCGAGGTAAGGTTATAAATTTATAAAGCGAAAACGTTGAATAATTATTTAATGTATTTAATGTTCTCATTTTGAGATTTTTTTAGCACTTTCAAGATGAGACTATGAATTATTCAATAGTATCAAAATATGAATTACGCTGGCGCGTCTTGGAATGAACAGTTTAAAAAATTACTTGAAGAAAACTTAGCATATTCTAAGGCTATTTATGATTCTATTTTGAAAATACGACGTTATATTTTTTGGAATTATGTAATAAATTTTGTTAAACTAATCCTCATCGTCATTCCCATTATTTTGGCGATTATTTATCTTCCTCCTTTAATTCAGCAATTTTTTGATACTTATAAAGAATTGTTGGGAATTTTTCAAACAACCGAAGTTCTTCAAAAATTACTTCCTTAAATCATAACAAAAACTAAAGTCTAAAATCAAAAGGTCGATGGGCTTTAAAATTATAAATTAATTTAAAACAATTTGTAAAAATATGGAAGAAAAAGCCTTTTCTCAATTAGAGTCAGAAAAAGGAGGGGGCAAGAAGAAGGAAGGCGTGGGAGATGTAGAGGAAAAAGGAGATTTTTTTCAACCAGATCTAGGAAAAGAACCAGAAAAGACAGGGGAAGAGAGAGAGAGAGAGAGAAGTTTCTGGGGATGAAAAATTAAAAGAATTACGCGGTTCATTAAAGGCAAGATTAGCTGCTCTTGAAGCTTTATTTCGTTTGGTCCCGGAGAGAGATGTCGTCTTTGAGCAAGTTTTGAAAGAGTTGGCATTAGAACCTGCAAGACCATTTTCTTCAGAAGAAAAAGAACTCCTTTCCCAATATAAAGGGGAGGTTATAAAACTGGTTACTGCATATCATTATCGTTTATCTCCTGAGAATCAAGAAGTTTTTATAAAGCTCTTGAAGAGAATAGCAGTAGGAAAGTCAGAGAAAGAGGAAAAAGAAGAAAAAAAAGAATAAAGAGAGATTGTTTTTAATCTTTACTCCTTTTGCTTATTAAAACTGTTCGAAGATTGCTATTTGGCGATTTTTGAAGATTTTTTAGTGAATAAAAATTTTTTTGAAAAATTAAGCTTTTGAAATTTCATTGGAGAAATGATCGAGAGAGGTAATTGATCTAGAAATTCTGTTCCTTGTTTAAGCAAGAAGACTGAATTATTTGATAGTTTCAATTATTTTAAACCCAAGTAATCATAATAGATTTCTTACAATGATAAACCAGTTTAAAACTATTAGTTATTAGAGATCAAAAATTATGTTTAACAAAAAAAACTCATTTAAACTTTCAATTTTTATCACCCTTATCATCAGTTTTTTTATTGGCGGCATTACTGGCGGATTGATCGGAGCTGTAACAGGGAATTTATCAAGTCAATATCTTTGGACTAAATTTTTAAAAGAAAAAATTTTAGAAAAAAAACTGGATCAAAAATGGGAAAATCAGATATTAAAAAAAGAACTTTTTGATGAGCATAAAGAAGAATCAGCAACAATAAAAGTGGTAAAAAAAGTCAGTCCTTCAGTAGTTAGTATTATTATTACTAAAGATTTACCAAAATTTTATGACCTAATTGAGCCGGATTTTTTCCCTTTTGAGGATTTTTTCGGTTCTCCTTTTAGGTTTAGGTTTTCTTTTCCTCGAGAAGAAATACCTAAAGAAAAAAAGAGAGAGGAAAAACAACAAATAGGAGGAGGAACAGGTTTTATCATTTCAGAAGACGGCCTCATTTTAACTAACAGACATATAGTAGCTGATGAGGAAGCGGATTATACTGTGATTATGAATGATGATCGAAAATACAAGGCTAAAATTTTAACCAGAGATCCGATTATTGATATTGCTATTATAAAAATTGAAGCTAAGAATTTGCCAGTGATAGAATTAGGGGATTCGGATGCGATAGAGATTGGTCAAACGGTTATCGCCATTGGCAATGCTTTGGGAGAGTATCGAAATACAGTGACTCGGGGAGTGATTAGCGCTCTTGGTCGGGACATTGTAGCTACAGGGCGAGAAGGTAGAGAGGTTTTAAAAAATGTTATCCAAACTGATGCAGCTATTAATCCAGGTAATTCAGGCGGGCCCCTGGTAGATTTAAATGGCCGAGTAATAGGAGTTAATACTGCTATTTCTCGGGAAGGACAGTTGATTGGTTTTGCTATTTCTATCAATCCAGTTAAAAAAATCATTGAAAGTGTAAAGAAATATGGTCGAATTGTAAGACCGATGCTAGGAGTAAGATACAGAATTATTACAGAAGAGATAGCTAAAGCGAATAATTTGTCAGTTAATTACGGAGCTTTAATAATCAGAGGCAATAGACCAGAAGAACTAGCTGTTATGCCTGGTTCTCCAGCTGATAAAGCAGGAATAGCGGAGAACGATATAATTCTTGAGATTAATGGACAAAAAATAGATGAAAGACACGATTTAGTGGATGAGATTGCTAAATATAATCCAAATGATGAAGTAACTCTAAAAATTTTACATAAAGGAAAAGAGAAGATGGTAAAAGTGATTTTAACAGAGCGCAAATAATTAACTTACTTTAGCAGCTCATGATTACTTACAAAAAAAATAACTTTTACTCTCTAGATAACTGGAAGTTTTCTTTCCGAGCATTTACCTTAATTGAACTTTTAGCAGTCATTGCTATTATTGGTCTTTTAGCCACTATGGCTGCGGTAAGCTTACAAGAGGTGAGAGCAAAGGCAAGAGACGCAAAACGTATAGCTGATTTTAAGGCTGTCAGTACGGCTATGGAGTTGTATTATGATAAATTTGGGAAATATCCACCTTCACCTAATTATTGTTGTTCTCCAGGTAGCGGAGGGACTCATAATCAAAATTTTGAAAATATGGTGCAGCATTTAGTTGATGAGGGGTTTCTTGGAGCGGTGCCTAAAGACCCATCCGATCCTCCGCAGGCATATATGCATTACAAATATGGTGCGGGTGGGGCGCCGGGTGCTCTTCTCGTAACTAATCTTGAGAGTATTGCACCTACAACTGTTGGTCCTTATGGTTCTTGTCGGCCGTTCACTAATAATTGGTGTAGCCATACTCTACCTTCCAAACTGTATTGTCTGTGTCATCCGTATTAATTTTGTTGAGTAGGGCTCCTAACCACCATCTCCTTTGAAAATTATCTTTCGTAGGGTACATTATGAGTTCTCTCGCAGAACCATGCATGAGGCTTCCCTTCTACATGGTTCTTCAGAAGGTTGAATTTGCGCCAACTGGATAATGTAAGTCTCACTCGAGGCACTTAAATCGAATTTTAACAAAATTAAACTGAATTTCACTTTCTTAAATCTTAAATTATTTAACACAGTTTGTGATTACTTACAAAGAGAAAAACAGATCTTATCCCCTAGACTCTACCTTTCCCACCCAAAAAACGACTTCCTTAAAAGCATTTACTTTAATTGAACTTTTAGTAGTCATTGCTATTATTGGCCTTTTAGCCACTATGGCTGCGGTGAGCTTACAAGAGGCGAGAGTAAAGGCAAGGAATACTAAAAGGATCGCTGATCTTAAACAATTACAGACCGCCCTAGAATTGTATTATAATACTCATGAATCTTATCCTAGCAGTCGGGGAGGAAGTGGAAATTGGGATGGTTTATATAGTTGTTGGGGAGATTCTACCTCGAATTGGATTCCAGGATTAGCTCCTACTTTTATTGGCTCGTTGCCTCGCGATCCGAGAAATCATACTGCTTGTAACCAACAATATATTTATAATTCTGACGGGACAAATTATAAGTTAATTTCGCATGGACCTGAAAAATGCGCTGATGTGAAAGCTAAATATCCCAGCTTAATAGATCCGCGAAGAGATTGCTGGGCCTTTGGATTCTGGACTCCTGGCGCGAGAAGGTGGTAGAATCTGGCAGAATTCAGAATAGAAATATCTCCATTTTTAAGCAATGAATATTAATGAATATTTAGGATAATAAAGATATCTTGAATTACGAAATTTCATTTCCCTATTATTTTAAGGAAATGGAGCAAC
>DDKT01000039.1 GCA_002339755.1 Patescibacteria group bacterium UBA2591 | reverse complement strand
GGATCTGTCAGATCCACAGTACAATCTGCTCTTCGGGTCTTGAAACTACCTTCAATTACCGTTTTTTTATCTTCTCCATCTCCCCAATCAATCTCAATCTTTCGAATAGGTACCTGGTCAGCCTGAGCATAAGCAAAAAACCTCAAATTCGCCAAAAAACTACTTTTACCCTCTTCTGGTCCTACTTCTCCGCTTAAATGATTTCCAATAGTTATTCGGTTTTCTGCGCCCTCTCTCCAAGATTCTCTCTCCCTTTCCGGCGGAATGGCTTGTTTAATCCATGGTCCTTGACCTGTGTGCCAATCTCCCCAAGAAGATTCTTTTTCATATCGATTTTTACCACTATTCCAGCTGTAAACATCACCAGCTACAAAATAAGGCTTAAAATCATTTATGTTTCCCCACGCAACCATAGCTGTGCCAACATTTTCACAAGTACGACCTTCCCAGTCACCAGCTCCATTATAAGCTACAAACCCCTCATTACGAAAAGTAACAGAATTAGGTAAATCTTTTGGCTCTGAATCAGAGGTAGCTTTTCTGTTTCCACAGTCTCCTGTAGGTGGATTCTGTTTATAAGTCCATCGTTTTACCCCACTGCCTTGCATTTCATTTTTAGAAGGAATACCTACAATTCTAGTACAACCAGGCAGGAGTTTTCTAAGATCAACAGTTACTGTTGCATCCACATGTGCCCAGCCCCTGGAGGGAGTGACCAGATTGCCTCCACAAAAAAATATTTCTTCCCCCACTCGTTTATATCTATGAGGGGACTCATCAAATCTATCAGCAATCCCATCAAAATAACATCCGAATGTACCAATACATCCCGAGTAAACATTTGCTCCACTTTCTATTATATTAAAATCTTGTCCATCTCCAGGGGTTTTATCATAAATTTCCCATCCGTGAGGAATATTTAACTCACAAAATGAACGTACGTCTCTGCAACAATTAAATACCCCACATGCTCCACTTTCTCCCTTTAAATTACAACTTGCTGTCGCATACTTATAATGCCCCGGCATATTTCCTACCTCCAAACAATAATAAGGCCTAAAATGAGGATCAATTATCTCAATATTAGCAATACTAAAGTCAGATTCAAAGATGTTGATTTCACCTGGCAAAAGATCAGTAGGATACCAAGTAAGACAAGCTTTTTGATTTGGATTATTATTAATACTTATACTTGGATCAGTTTCCAAACAATAACCCCGCCAACCGAGAAACTGATCTTCTCGTTTTTTATTATAAGTTTGATCATCTGCAGTAATAGAATCAGGTGTGGTATCATCTTTAGCATAATAAGCTTTATCCATATTTCGATATTCCACTTTTTTATAATCACAATCATCCGGATGCTTATCTCTGTCTTTTATAAAAACATTAACATTCTGAAAACCTGGAGCATTTATCAGAGTTACTACTCCTTTTCCTGCTTCTATCCTTGAAAAACCTACTGAATCTGAATCTCCAAAAGGAGAATTCGGCTCTGCATAACCTCGACAAGATTTATTAATTCTATATTCTTCATTATTTACTCCTTTATCGCAATACCAAAGATTTCCTAAGCAAACAGCCTCTGGACAAGGCTTGGTTCCAGTACAAAGACTTGGGGTTTCTTCTAAATAAGTCAATTTCTCTTTGTTGACTCTTAATAATTCTAAAGAATACTGATTAGGAAGAGCATAGCCAGAATAATCCATGCCTTTCCAGGTAATATCCCGAGTCTTATAAAAAGCTTCATCAAGAGGCTTCTCCAAAGTTTCCGGCGTCTCACAAGCAGACATATCTTTATCTGATCTTTGACAAAGCTCAAGGCTAGTACAAAGATCTCTTTGTCTGCCTTGGACAATCACTGGTCGAGCATCAGCGCACCTTACCCACTGACCACAAACTCGATCGCGTTGAACTTTGAGAATCGCATTAGCGTCACAAACAATTCCGCTTTTCCCACACTCATCAGGTTTTTCTGGCAAGGGATTAACTGCTTTTCCTTCTTTCTCATCACTTTCCTTATAAGTAATTTTACTATCATAAATCAAACCTTCATCTTTGGTTTGATAATTTTTCAAGCTTGTATCTTTGAATAAAACACAACCTTCTTTTAAGGAAACCTGACCCTGACAAGAAGCTTTGTCTAATTGTTCATCATTTAAATAATAATAAGATTTTTTATCTTGAGGATCGATAAATTCTGTGCAATTATTCTGATTAGCTGGGCAGAGTCCAGCCCAATTCTCGTAACCTGATTCACTAAATCTCTTAAGAGAATAATCCGGATAACAAGGTTCGTCTTTGTCTCGTTTAAACCAACCAGTTTTTAACTCGCCTTCTATATTAACATCTTTTCGATACTCACAAACTTTTCCTCTTGGATCTTTAAAATAATAAACTGATAAACCAGCTGTATACTCTTCACATCCATCAGCCTTAGCTGAACATAAGATAATCGGATATTTATCAGGATTATTCCTTAGATAAATGTCCTGGTATTTTTTTATTTTATCAAATTCAAATTCTGGCAAGCCAAACTTCTGACAACCTTTATCTTCAGCTCGGCAAAAAGCCCCTTTATCTTTGATTAAATAAACAACTTTATCAGCTGGAACAACTACATCATCTATTGGAGGATCATCGAGGTTAAACTTTTCTTCCTGAGCCTTGGCAGAATTCTGGGTATCAATCAAAGCTTTGCAACCAATAGCTCCTTTTGGACAAAGCTTGGTAAAGGATTTTAGATAATGAGATTTATTTTCTCTGTCTTTATATTCCTGGCAGTTGATCATAAAATGTTCGCGAGAAATCGGCGGCTCTCCGGGAATTTGATCGCAAGTTTCTGGCGTCTTCCAAGAATCTTTAATTAGATACTGATTAGTTATTTCTTTTAAAATTATATTATCTAGATAAAAAGTGCCTTTACTTGAAATAACTATTTTATTATCTGATGAATCCCAATCTTTGTCTAAATGAATAGGGCCTACTTGGAAAGGACCTTCCCATTCCCAAGGAGAATAGATTGATCCAAATTCTTCTTTAATATCCGATTCTTTCCCCTGAAGTGTAATTTTTATATCTCCTCCCTCTTTAGCCCAAAAAGATATAAGATAAGAACGATTAGGAGTTAAAAGATCGTCTACCTTTCTCTCTGTAAAATCAGTTACTTCAAGACTATGAGTATTGGCATCCACAGCTTCATTGCTAATTTTACCAGTCCATTCCTCGTTAGTTCCTCTTTCAAAATCATGTCTAAAAACTATTCTGATATTGTTGCCTGCATTTCCTTTGTATTCCCGACAATTGACATGAGCGCTTGAGCAACGAACCCCTTCTTGAGGAATAGCCATATAAACACAAGCTCCTTCTCTCCAATCGCCACTACTAGCTTTACAATCTTCTTCTGAAATAATAGTTCTTCGATAAGGGAAACAATCTTTTGAGCAAGTAATTGTATTTTTATAAAAATGATAAGAAATCTCCCCTTTTTCATTATAAAATTCCTTACATTCTGGATTATAAATAGCATCTTCAGTATTTTCACATTCACCTAAATTCACCGGATTGTCTGTCTCTGCCGGCTTACCTGTTCCAAGATCTTTTTTCAAGAAATAAGTCTTAAGTTGATAACCAACTGTATCAGACCCAACCCAAGTATAAAAAGGAGCGCATTCTATTCCAGATTCTATAGGTTGGTTATTTTCATCTAATTTGACACATTGTCTTAAATAAGAATAATATTCTCTTCCTTCTCCGCCCTTAGCTACTATATCTAAATTAGTAAATTCCTCACAACCTGTTTCTTGGGCTGGACAAGTTTTTGCTGTTCTAGCAATCAAGGCTAGAGGATCGCGACCTTTGGAAAATGTGGTGGGCATTTCTTTGAAAAAAGCATAATCAACGCATTCAGCAGGACAAAAATCATTTTCTGAAATAATCCCTGAGATCCAGGGACCGCCATTTATAGGCGTGTATCTCTCGCAACCAACTTCAAAAGGATGACAAGTCTTCCTTTTTTTATTTAAATAAAGATAACTACTAATACCAAAATCATCATAAGCCAAGGCAGTATTAGCCACTACCTGAGAAACTACTTTTTCTAAACTCTTAGCACCTTCAAATTCAGAGGATCCCGGAGATCCATCAAAAAGATCATTTAATTCGATAAATTCGTGGCATCCTTCAGCTGGCTTTTTGCATTCCTCCACATTTTTGTTAAAATAAATCCTTTCATCTTTCTTCCATTCGTCATTTTCTAATATTTTGCTGTACCATTTGCATCCTACTTCATTAGCCTCACAATTCCAATCTAAAGTATCTTTCAGATAAGAAACCCGGCCTCCTTTTCTAGGCTGAAAAGTCTGACAAGAAGCATAATGAGCTGGACATTCAGTGCCAGCAAAACGCCAAATATTTTGTTCTCTTATGCAATAACCCCAACCACCTAAACAATTACCATCACTATCATCATAAAGACAACTCTGATGATCAACGCAAACTTCTTGTCGTCTATCAGATTCAGCTGCCTCTAAAATCTGACCATAAGCTTTAGTCCTACAAAAAGCTTGGGGAAGTTTTAAGACCCAATTAGGATCAACCAATTTATAAAATGGACTACTCTCATCCTTGAATGCATCTACTATTTCTCCTAAAGTATAATTCTTTGCTCCTTCTGTTATCTTTAAAGCAGCAAATTCTAAACCTAAAGGAACAACTCGGGCTTTTCTTAATTTCCTGATATTAGACAAAGAATAACCACTATTATAATCCAACTCCTTTCCTGTAACCATATCTTTGCCTACTAACCAATCTTTTCGTAGATGTCCTTTTTCTAAAGCCTCTTTGATAGTTTCTCTATTTTCTAAAGCTTGAGCAAAGTTTTGATCCATAACACAATTTTCTATTGAAGCAAAGCGTCGATCGCTAGGGCAAGCCATAAATTGACTTAAAAGATCATACTCCCCTCCTGTCTTAAGATTTGCCACCTTTAAAGAAGCAAAAACCGCTTCTGCTGCCTTTCTACCTCCGAAAGAACCGCCCCTCAGTTCTCCTAAGGCTCTTAAGCCTCTGCTTGCTCCTCTTTCTTCTGTATCTTTTTTTAGAAAATCAGAAGCTTTCCACATGCCTCTTTTTAAACGAGATAAAAGTTTGTTCATAAGAGTATTAGTAAAAACACCAATGACATCAGCTACCAATTCGCCGGTAAAAGTTTGTTCTGGAGTTGTTGCTTTTTTTGTCACTTCTTTCGCTTGTTCTTCAACCATACCAGCAGGTGTTTCAGTATCTCCACTAATTGGCGATTTTACTCCTTTAAAATCTCGGCCTACTTCTCTTTCTTTTGTAGCGCTCCTGGTTAGAAGCGCTCTCTTTTTATGCATTTCTCCTTGAAGAGTTAGATAAATCCCTAAATCATTCTCTCTGGGATCGAAAGAAGCAGAAAAATTACTTAAAAAGTTTTCAGCCTTAAGCGCTTCTTCCCAATTTCTTCTCATCTCCGAAAAACTACATCTTGGCTCTTTTGGTTTTAATTCCTGACCAATGCCCAAAGTAATAGCCAATCTTGCTCCTACTTCAGGAGGTTCACAAACATTAAAGCCTATTCCCCAAGCGCCTATACAAGTATCTTGAACATATCCAGCTTCGGTAAGAAACTGTCCACAATCTGCATCTGTTCTACAGGGCTTCTGGCTGTAATGACAACGACCTTCTTGCCCTTCAACCAAAGTGTCAATAAAATCACCCAAAGCATCATCTCCTACATCATTTAAATATTTCTGCCAGTCTTCGGTAAACAAAAGTGGTTTTTGTCCTGCGTCGCCAGTGCCAAGCCAAACTGCTGTATCATAAGCGATTCGACCAAGAAAAGTCTTAAGAGCATTTTTAAAAGCAATAGCTCCGCCTATTTTATACATTCTTCTTAAAATCTCTGTTATTTTGCTCCATACCAATTTAGGAATATCCGCTACTGGTATTCCTGCCTGGGCTGGTTTTGGATATAAAAAAACTGGTCCGATGATTTGAAAAATCAAAACCAGTGCTAAAATAAAAGCAAAAATTTTATGAATTTTATTTTCCTCTTTTTGTTTTAACATGATTTTTGTTTTTGTTTGATTTTTATTTAGATTTTTTGTTTATCTAGCAAAAAAACATCCAGAAATTTGCTAAAAATTTGCTAATAAAACTTTGGTATTACGAAGATTCGATCTACTCAAGTTTAAATGCAGATTATTCTGATTTATCTTTATTCTGCCAAGTTGTCCTTTATAGCTTGTAAAAACATTTTTTCCAAAGTTTTATCATCAATCTGATTTAACAAATCTTCCTCAATGCCTGAGTCAATTAAAAGCTTTCTTATCTCACTAGTACTCATTTTCAAATCCTTAGCTTTCATTCCTAAATCCATAATTTCTTTTGGATTAATCCCTGTCTCTTTGATTGTCTCTTGGTAAAGGTCTTTTAGAACTTGATCATCAATTTTGTCTAAAGTTTCTTTATCTATTCCAGCCTTACCTAGCATCTGATGTATCTCTTCTAAAGAAACTTCTTCCTGAAAAATCTCTGGGTTTTCGATTTCTGGTTCTGGATTTTTGGCTTCAGTTTCAAAACTTTCGACTCTCTTTCCGCAACTCTGTCCCATTGGGCAAAGAGGATCGGTTTTGTTTTCAATTTCTGTCTTGTCTGAATAGCTATCGCCATCACTATCTTCTAAATAAGAACTGGTCTTATAAATATGAATCTCTTCAAAATCAGAAAGTCCATCTTGATCAGTATCTTTATTTTTTAAGGTTAGTATTTGCTCTAAAGATGACTTCTCTTTTTTTCTGGGAAGAAATTGGAAAAAGGGTTTGCGAATCTCTCCTTTAATTTTTAAGAACGAGAAAAATAAAGCTACAAAACACAAAAAAATCAAAAAAATAGAAAAAATCCTTTCTTTTGTAGTCATTTTTTGTTTTATTTTGAAGAAAAATTAAAAATTTTGTTCCTTCTTTTATTTCTATTTTTATTATACCATATACAATTTCAAAAGTCAAGAATTTAAATAAAGAATTTTGCCTAAAATAAAAAAATCTCTTAAGAAGAGGTATACCAGTATACTGAATATATTAAAATTTTCGAAAGTCGCTCTGAGATTGAAGCTCCTTATGAATAAATCAAGGTATTTGCGCAACAAATAGCTACTGCCAAAGCATCGGCCACATCATCTGGTTTGGGAATCTCCTTTAATCCCAAAAGGTTTTTAATCATTTTTTGCATTTGCTGTTTGGAGGCCCGGCCATAACCAGTAATGGCCAACTTTACCTCAAGGGGTGTAAATTCAAAAACTGGAACTTTTACTTCTCTAGCCACCAAAAGAATAACTCCCCTAGCCTCTCCTACTTTTAAAGCTGTCTTAACATTTTTAGCAAAAAACAATTCTTCTACTGCTATTTTAGCTGGTTTATGTTTTTTAACAATTTTTTTTAGTTCTTTGTAAATTTTTTCCAATCTCTTATCATCAGAAAACTCTGACTTTGTAATGATGCACCCAAAATCGATTAATTCTATCTTTTGGGATTTTATTTTTGTCTTTATAACTCCGTAGCCTGTGGTAGCCAGACCAGGGTCAATACCAAAAATGATCATATTAATGGACTTAACTCTCTTTTAGTAAAAATTTTCCAAATTACTGAAATAGTTGTTTATATCTTGCGCTTCATCTAGTTCATTAAATAATTTTTCTAAATCAGCTTTTGTTTTTTCTGACTCAACCTTTATCCTGTCTTTAGCCATCCACTCCGTCTCTGCATACTCTACTTTTAATCCTTCTTTCTCTAAATTCTCTTTTACTTTTTGTAAGCTTTCTGGTTTAACATGAACTATTAATTCTTCAGCTTCTTCTTTTATATCTTCTACTCCTAAATCAATTAATCTTAGTGTCCCCTCCTCTTTATTAAGATATTTCTTTGTAAATAGTGGAAGAGAAATTCGTATAACTCCCTTTCGCTCAAACATCCAAAGAACACTATTTGTTCCGGCCAAACTGCCCTTATATCTACCTAAAATTCTCTTAAGTTCAGCTGTGGTTCGATTTTTATTATCAGTTAAAGTCTCGATAACTAAAGCAACTCCTTCTGGAACAAATGCTTCATAAATTATCTCTTCAATTTTTGCTCCTTTAATTTCGCCTGTTCCTCGCTTAATTGCCCGTTCAATAGTTTCTTTAGGCATATTAATAGCTCTAGCTTTTTCAATAGCTATTCTTAATTTAAAATTTGTCTCCGGATCTGATCCCTGACGAGCAGCAATGGTAATAGCATTGCCGAACTTAGCAAAAAGATTGCCTTTTTTAAGATCGGCAATCTGCTTTCCTCTTTTAATTTGTGACCACTTTGAATGTCCACTCATAGACATTTGTCTTTCTATTTCATTAACGAATTAATGGACCAATAAAAAAGAATGGTCATGAAAATATATAAAAAAACGTAAATATACAAATCAGAAATTTTGAATTTTGTATTATAAGTTTGTCCTTATCTTGGCGCAGTATTCTTGAATTAGTCCGAACGCATTTCGCCGCCTGCGGCGGCGAGGAGTCCCCACGAAAACCGAGCGGCTTCGCCGCGAGATTTAACAATTTTCAATTTTTCTTTGGCGGCAATTCAAAATTCGCAAAGCGAATACAAATTAAAAAATTATGCAAATAATAGCATCACTTCAAGCGAAAAACAGAAGCGGAATAAAAAGTTTGGCTACTCTAGTTTTCTTTATTTTTTCCCGACGATTCGATAACAACTCTTTTTTCTTTCGGAATCATTTCTATGATTTTGTTCAGAAATGACTCGGAATACTTGCCTTGCGTTTTTTCTTTGAATTCTGCTTTAAGTCTTTCGGCGTTCAATCCAAGCTCATCGGTGCAAATTGGTTCACCAAAAACTTTTTTAGCCGCTTCGTGGAATTTTTCAAGAGCTACAATGAGAACAGGCTCATTAAGCTGTCCCCATACAATCTCATCAGAATTTTCGGATTTCCACCACTCACGTTTATACTTGCGTCTGGTTTCTTGGACTTTTTTAGCGAGCTCTTGATCGCCCTCACAAAGCTCCAAAAGCTCCTGGTCTATTTCTTCGCCTATTTCTTCTTGAGGATTTTTGAGATCCTCGGGGCCTATAGATTTTTCTGACATAATTTTTTTGTTAAATTATTTTACGAATTAAGCAGAAAATCGACCAGTTTTCTGACATTATTATATCATAAGATTAAAAAGATTAAAAATCTTTCTTTTCTTCTTTCAAAATCGCCAATTCGTTTTTGCCCCGAAAATTCAATACAAACTGGCCGCCGAGCGAAGCGAGGCGGCTTCCTCTGGCTTGCTATTTCCGAAATGGTGCCTCTGAGAGGATTCGAACCTCTACCTTCAGGTCCGAAGCCTGATGTTCTGTCCATTATACTACAGAGGCAAAGCATTATTCTTTCAGTTCCTGAGGATCAACCATTCGAACCATCGCTTCCTCTTTATTAATAAATCCTTCTAGATAAAGACGTTTAAGATCTTGATCCATAGTAACCATCCCTTCTTTGGCGCTAGTCTGAATAACAGTTCTAATCTGAGGAATTTTATTTTCCCTAATTAAATTAGCTATAGCTGAATTGCTAACTAAAATTTCTCGAGCAGCAATTCTGCCCCCTCCTATTTTTGGTAAAAGCTGTTGAGAAAGAATGCCTTTTAAAGTAATAGATAATTGAAGTCTTATTTGTGGTTGTTGATAAGGAGGAAAAACATCAATAATCCTATCAATGGTCTGACTGGCATTTTGAGTATGAAGAGTAGCAAAAACCAAGTGACCGGTTTCTGCCACTGTGATAGCTGTAGCAATAGTTTCTAGATCTCTCATTTCACCAATTAAAATAACATTTGGATCTTGTCTTAAAATGTGTTTTAATCCTTGGGCAAAACTTGTCATATCAGTACCTAATTCTCTTTGAGAAATAATACTCTTTATTGATGGATACAAAAATTCAATCGGATCTTCTAAAGTGACAATGTGACAAGTTCTTTTACGATTAATCAAGTTAATCATAGCGGCTAAAGAAGTTGATTTACCGCATCCAGTCGGACCAGTAACTAAAACAAAGCCGTCATTTAATTCTGTAAAATCATAAGCAGCTTTTGGCATAAGAATGTCTTCCATAGTGGGAAGTAGAGGGGGGACAACTCGAGCTGACAAAGCAACATTTCCCTTCTCCCAATAAAGATTAATTCTAAAACGAGCCAAACCTTTGATTTCATAAGTAAAATCAAAATCCTTTTCCTTAACAAATCTTTCTTTTTGTTCTTTTGAAAGAATGCCAAAAATTAACTCTTGAATATTTGTTGGAGCAAGAATTGCCATTTCCTCTATAGACATAAGATTTCCGTCAATTCTAATCGTAGGAGGTATACCAACCATTAAATGGAGATCTGAAGCTTTTTTTTGAACAGCAATTTTGAATAAATCGTTAATATGCATAATTAAGAAACTTTATTGTGATGAAAGAATTCCTTTCCAATATAAAAAAGCTTTAGTCTACTCCTGAAAATTAAAAGCCAGAATTTTGCCCCTATCGGGAATCGAACCCGAGTTTTCAGACTGAGAACCTGATGTCCTGGGCCACTAGACGATAGGGGCGAAAATAATTTAAAATCCGAAATTCAAAACACAAAATTTAAAAGTCAAAACCGATTTTAGCCAAATATTCCTTCTCGAGGTAAATCTCCCAACATTTTAGTCAAATCAATATCGAAACTTTATCCAAAGAAAAAAATTATATTATTTAAGTTCATTACTATAAAAGATGTCCTTCATTTCTCAAACACTAGTCCATAATGATAAGGACCGGCCTCGAAAACAAATTTCTTTTTTAGACCTATTTGGAAAGCTAATTCCTCTATTCTTTGAGGACTTACCCGATCTTTAACTGGAGGACCAAAAGGCGCGCCAGTTTTTTTCCAATCTACCACCACCAATTTTCCTTTTGGCTTAAGCATTCGAACTGCTTCTCGGATCATATTTTTATGTCTTTTGGCTTGGAAGAAAATATTAATTAACAAGGCAAAATCTAAACTTTCATCCCTTATTTTTGTAGCGCCAAAAATCTCTAAATTGGACTGAACGGTTTCGATAATCTTATCCAGATCTCTAGTTTTAGCCCTTTCTTTTACATTCTCGAGGACAAACGGCAAAATATCAACCGCAAAAACAAAGCCCTTCTCGCCAACTAAATAAGCTGCCTGAAGAGAAAAATAGCCCATTCCTCCGCAACCCAAATCAGCCACAGTCATTCCTTCTTCTAAACCAACTTTTTCTAATATTATTTTTGGATCCAGAAGTTCGCTTCCTCCTGGAACTTTTGTAGTCATATTAATTCCCTTTTTGAAGCTGAGTCTTTAAAGAGTCCACTTCTATAATTCTAATTTTAGCAATTCTTGAGAAAAAAATCAAGTTTTTGCCTGACAAATTTTTAAAAGCATATGGTCGAACTTGTTTAAAATCTACTATCCTTATTCGTAAATTCTTATCTTCATTTCTTCATCAATTTCTATTTCTCCCCTGCCAAACTCTACCTGGTTAACATTCATTGCCGCTTCTAAGTCTTTAAAAAAAGTAGATAAAGTTTGAATTCGACTTTCAATAACTACTTTAGAAAATTCTTTTTTCAAAGAATATTTCCTCTCTGCTTTATACCTGCGAACAGCTGATAAAATTTTAATAAATTTATCTCCCAAGATCTCGATCTCTAGGTCTAAAAATTTTTTATCTAATTTTGGCCAGTCATTTAAATGAATACTTTTACTCATTTCAGTCATACTTTTTTTTGAAAAAAGACTAACAAAATTTTGATAAATCTCTTCAGTGATATGAGGTAAAATAGGAGAAAAAAATTTAAGAATATTAAGAAGACAAATATAAAGAGTAAATTTAGCTGCTTCAAGAGAAAAATCATTCTTGTTTCTAGTATCCGAATATAATCTATATTTAACTAATTCTAAGTAATTATCTGCTAAATCTTTCCAGAAAAATTTAAGAATAAACTCTCTGGCTTGATAATATTCGTATTTTTCAAAAGCCTCACTTGTTTTTTGAATAGTCTTTTGAAGTTTAGATAAGATCCATCTGTCAATAGTCCGAAAATCCGATGGTATTTTCTCAGAATCGACAAGAGTATATCCTTTTAGATGCGACAAGCAGAATTTTGCTACATTCCAAATTTTTGTCAATAAACGTTTCCCTTCTTTTATTTCTTTTTCACTATAACGAAGATCACTGCCTAAACCAGCGCCAGAAGCCCAGTATCTAATACAATCAGCGCCATATTTCTCCATAACATCTTGGGGGGCAACTATATTTCCTTTTGATTTACTCATTTTCTCGCCATAAGGATCTAAAACAAAACCAGAAATCATCACCTCTTTCCAGGGTTTAATCTTCTCTTGAAAATAACTCCTTGTTACTGTATAAAATAACCAATTAACAATAATATCATGAGCTTGTGGTCGAAGATTCATAGGTAATTTAATCTTTGTTTTTGGCAATAATGAAATAGCAATTTGAGGAGTTAAACTAGAAGTCGCCCAAGTATCTAAAACATCTTTTTCTGGAATAGAGCTTCTGCTTTCACAAAAAGAACAAGGTTCTTTTGATTTATCATTTAAAGGATCAACTGGCAATTGGTCCTCCCGAGCTAAAATAACTTGACCACAATCTCCACAATACCAAATGGGAAAGGGAATGCCAAAATGTCTCTGCCTTGAAATGCACCAATCCCAACGTAATCCTTTAATCCAGTTTTCGTATCTGGTCTTCATATGTTTTGGATACCAATTTATTTCTCTTCCTATTTTTAAAAATTCCTCCTTAAGATCTAAATATCTAATAAACCATTGTTTAGTATTTAAAATTTCAACCGGGGTTTCGCATCTTTCATGAACATTAACCGTATGCTTAATCTTTTCTTGCTTGACAAGCAAATCCACTTTTTTCAAGTCATTTAAAATTTCTTTTCTTGCCTCTTCAAGAGATAGACCTTGATATTTTCCTGCTCCTTCATTCATACGGCCATCTTTAGTAATAGAGATTTTCAAAGAAAGATTGTGAGCCAGATACCATTCGATATCAGTTTGATCGCCAAAAGTGCAGCACATAACAATACCAGTCCCCTTTCCTGTCTCTACTTTTTCATCTTTTAAAATAATCACTTTTTGACCAAAAAGAGGAACAATAGCTTCTTTGCCAATCAGATTTTTGTATCTTTCATCTCTTGGATGAACAAAGATAGCTACACAACTGGGAAGCAATTCTGGTCGAGTAGTAGAAATAATCAAATCTTTAGCCTGAAAGTTAGGATCATCTAATTTAAAAATTAAATCAGAAAAATAACTCTTGAATTCTTTATCTTTTAATTCAGCTTGGGCAATGGCTGTTTGACATAAAGGGCACCAGATAGTAGGCGCCTCCTTTTGATAAACGCGATTTTTCTTATATAGTTCAAGAAAAGATTGCTGAGAAATTTTCTGACATCGATGATCAATAGTAGAATAAAAAAGAGAAAAATCACAAGACATACCAAGATTTTTCCAGTCCTTTATAAATTCTGGCTTTATTTCTTCTAAAGTCTCAAGGCAAAGTTTGATAAAATCTTTTCTTTTCATTTCTTGACTTTTTACTTTCTTCAATTTTTCAATTAATCTCTCTGTAGCCAAACCATTGTCATCAGTGCCAAAAGGATAAAAAACCTCTTCGCCTTTCATTCGGCGATAACGAGCTATAAAATCTTCTTGAGCATAAGAAAAGGCATGGCCAAGATGCATCCTGCCAGAAACTGTTGGCGGAGGGGTATCGATTGAATAAATCGGCTTTTTGGAGTGAGGATTAAATTTATAAATCTTTTCCTTTTCCCAAAATTTCTGAATTTTCTTTTCGGTTTTTCCTGGATTGTAAATTTCAGAAAGCATAAATGGCTTCTTACAGGTAGAATTTATTTAAAATTGAAAAAATTTTTATAAAATTATATAACAGCTACAAATCCTAGTTCACACGATTGACGCTAAATATAAAATATCAAAATTCAACAAAAAAAGCAAAAAACAAATAAAAAGAGGAGCAGTTTAAAATTTACATCTCCTTGACTACTGCTTCCCTATTTACAAATAAACTCTTTTTTATGCTTTAAAATCAAAATCCTAATCTTTAGGAGTTGCCAATACATTTTGAGTCGATTCAAGAAACCCTTTTTTAATCCCCACTTTTTCTCCTTTGTTACAATATTCAATTTCTTCAACTTTACATACTGAACTGGTAATTTATTAATTTTACAATAAAAGTTTAGAGCTGTTTCCACAGTAAACTTTTCTGTAAATTTAGGAGGAATACTCTCGAAAACAAAACGCCTCAAGGCTCGTTCTCCGCCAATAGCAAGAAGCGGATCTATCTTAACCATTATTGCCGGAAGGTTCCCCCATCGTTCTCTCAAACCTATGGTCATGACTACCTTATTTTCTAAAACCGGCTTAACTAACTGAGAAACATGCTCAGAAGTCAAGCCAATCAAATCAGCATCAAAAAAAATTACGATTCCCGCTTTTGTGTTCTCTAATCCTACTTTTAGAGCATTTCCCTTACCTTTATTTTGAAGTAATTTTATCACTTTTGCTCCATAAGCTTTAACAATCTCTGCAGTTTTATCTGCCGAACCATCATCAACCACAATCACTTCATCAAGTTCAGGAGACTTTTGAAGTATCTTTAAAACATTAGAAATCGTTGTTTCTTCGTTATAGGCAGGAAGAATAGCAGCTACTTTTTGAATAGTTTTATCCTCCATTTTTCCTTTCTTTTATTAAGGTCTTTTGCAAAATAGGGCTTTAAGAACAACTTTTGATTTTTTTAATTGAATTTCTCTTAAAAAATTAATAAGGACTGAGCCTCAAGGTAGATGATATATTGGAAGGACATTATCTTCTGATAATTACTTTTAATTGCTTAATAATATTATTAGGGTTTTCTCTCGTGTGTTTAAAAAAATAATCAGCTTCGCTTCTTTTTGGTTCTTCCAACTTTGGTTTTTGTACTTTCTCGTAAAGATCAACCCAAACAGGTTCTTTCCTTTTCCGAATTAATCGCTGGTCAGCCTTTCGTAAATTTTTATATAATTGACTCTCTGATATTTTGTTATAAATAATGACTGTTTTAATATCCTTATTAACTCTTTTAACGCTATTTATAATTTTTTCTCTTCTTTCTCGTGTCAGATTACAAGAATCTAGAATAATTGAAAACCTATTTTGTAATAAAACTTTAATTAAGGCATCATGAATTACCTTTGTTGTTTTTTGTCGCAATTTATAACTCTTTCCTTTGATTGTGTTGTCATCTCGAAAAATAGAGTAAGTTTTGTTTAAAAAGTCATGAATAGCGTTAGAATCAATCCTGACGAATTGATTAGCAAAAGCCTTTAGGATCTTCTTTGATAAGATTGTCTTCCCTGATTGCGAAAAACCAACTAACATTATAAAAATTTGTTTCATAAGACCTTTTGCGAAATAATGTATTTATCCCTTAAAAATTGAGATAATAGAATTAGAAAAGTCGAATTTCATTTGTTTTTTTTATTTAATTTTTATTTAATTTTATTATTTTTTTAACTTAAAACTTATGATGAGATATGATAAAGATGTTGTTTAATAAAGTGGGTTGTGAGATAATGAGAGTGTATAAATTGCTTTTTAACATTTTTTCAAAGAGCGCATGCATTAAAACCTTAAAATAAGAAAATATCAAACATTTATTTCATAAATTCTTGTTTTAAAATTTTAAAAAGATGGGGAGAAGGGGTAGAGATGGTTTCTGGTTTTCAATTACCAGCCTCTGATTACTGTCCCTTCTTCTTATTACCTTGAATTACGAAATACCAAGAATATAGTCAAAATCCTAAAAATAGTGTAAAATACCAATTGTTGAAGAATTTTGATTCAGTCAGAGCTAAATTTGTACTATTCGTGACTATTATGAAAACTGTTATTCAATTATATGAAAACTTGAAAGAA
>DDKT01000063.1 GCA_002339755.1 Patescibacteria group bacterium UBA2591 | reverse complement strand
TTCGTAATTCAAGGTAATAAATCTAATAAATCTGCCATCTAGGATTGTCTGCCTCTATTCTCCGTAATGAGTCCTTATGAAAACCAGAAACAATAATCAAAGCACCAATAGGTAATTCTCCATTCGGAGTAAGTGTATAAACAATATCTCCAGAAGAAAAATTATTAATCCTAATTTTATAATACTTATCAGGATCAATCGAAAGTTTAAAGGGAGTATCTTTTATTTCGACTTCTTCTCCCCCTCCTATTTTTAGCCAACTATAGATAATTATCGAGCTATCACCCTCCCAATTAAAGTTTAACTCATTGGGATAGTTAACCACTCTGAGATCCAAATTTAACTGGAAAGACTCTGTATTTTTTAATCTTATCTCTAAAGGATTATGTCCATCAATAATTCTACCTACATTTAAAAAATGTGGATCAAAAGGAGTTTCGGTATTTTCTTTTATCTCCTCTACAGACCACTTGCCTTTACTATTTGGCAAAAGTCTATTGTCCCAATTCTCTATACTCTCTCTATTTTCTATTTTATTTTTATTTATTTCATATAAAACTTTCTCTATCCCTGCTTCTCCTGCATAAAAGGCTACTTCGGAAAATCCTATTTCTTGCGAAATTCTTCCTTGACGAATAACTAAATCATAAATAACCAAACCAGCTGTTAGAACTGCGGCCAAAATAAAAAGAGTAAGTAAAAGAGAGATACCTTTTTGGTTATCAAATAATTTTTTCATTTTTGATAAATTATTAACGATTGTTTAATTTAAATTTATTTTTCTTTTTTTCAATTTTAAATAATCCTAACTCAAGGGGCTTTAATTTACGTTTTTTCTACACCTTCATCTTCTCTCAGTAAATCTCTGGGGTATTGTCTGCTGTAGAGTCATTTCTTTGGTTCCAGCGCCAACTTTTAAAACAATAGTTACTCGAGGTTGAAAATTCTGAGGATCATCAGGATCAAAAGGATCTTTTTTGGGATAAATATAAAAATCTAATCTCCTAATCTCTACCTTAGGCGTGGTTACTGGGTGCCAACTCAGACCATTATCTGTACTTTGTTTTAGTACTTTTTCTTCTTTTTTATAAAGAATATTTTCTGGATCTTTTAAGGATAAAATATTATCAGCTTCAGGCCAAGCACTCTTATTATTATTATAATAATTATAATCGATCAGACTCTTTCTGATTTTTTTACTTAATATTTCCATAGCCATCTGGCTTTCTTGCTGAATATTTGTTTCTTCCATTATTCTTCTTTGAGAGCCTATACCAAGAGTAAAAATAGAGGTTATGCTAATAACAATAATAACAAAAATAGTTGAAGCTACAAGCATTTCAACAAGAGTGAAGCCCGATGAGTTAATTATTATGCATTTTTTATTCATTATCTTTTATCTAAGAACGCGGGACTTATTTTTGCTCAGCAAGTTCTTTAAGCCTCACGTTTTTTAGTGTTTCTAGCACTAGGGGAACTACGTTTTTCCAACCCTTTTTCTATTGTATCGAAAATACTTTCCGATACAATAAATTAGTTATTGGTTATTACTCGCTGATTGGGAAATTAGTCATTGGACAATTAGTTGTCAAATCGAAATAGAGGACCTTGGCTAATAGTCGCCCATTATCCCTTTGTTCAAGAATGATGAAAGAAATATCATTTATCTCCAGCCTGTAAGAATAGTTTCTAAAATAATTAATTGAGGCCGACCTTTTATGGTCCAAAAGACTTTTGAAATAATTGTTTTTTCTTCAAGTCCACTTTCTTTGATTTCAATTAAACGTTTAAAGATAGTCTTTTTAAGAGTTGAAGAAGCGGAAGCATGAAGATATTTTTCGGCATCATCGATATAAAGTTGACAATTCTCGCATCTATCAATAGCAGAATTATCTGCTTTATTTTTATCTTCTTTTAGTTCTATAGTATTATATTCAACTATCCATATTCCATCTTTCAAACCAAATGGCCAATTTTCTTCTGGGCCAAGCTGATTATTGTCTCTGATGATTCTTATTAATTCAATCCCTTCTCGAGCTAGATTAACAGCAATAATTTTTTCTTTCATTCTAATTCTAAAAGAAGTTACTGCTATTATTAAACCTAAAACAGCCACTACTCCAATAATAATGATTCCAAAAGCAGTGATGGTCTCTAATAAACCTTGAGCCTGTTGGGAAATGTAGTCTTTTTTGTTCATGATAAAGTTTAGAGCAGCTAACAACCAAATATCCAATTGATCTAATCAGTATCTAATGTCTATATCTAATGTCTACCTTTTCTGCTGATCTATCAAAACATAAAGTTGCATTAAAAAAAAGATCTAATTCTTCTTCTTGTCATATTTTCTTGTTTCTCTTATTTCCTTTCTAGAGATTCCGATTTTATGTTTAAAATCCCTTCTTTAAACCTGTCTTATTTATCTCACAATAATTTGCTCTAGCGTCGATTCTGGTTCTAGTCAATCGAAAAATTAAAGATCGAGTAACTGAATTTTTAAGAATTTTTTTAGCAAGCCTAACGATTTCCTCTCCAAAATCTTGCTGTTTTTTTTCCTTCAAGATCACATTTTTGTAGTCATTTTGCCATTGATCATCAATTGATTATTGAAAATTGAAAACGACTATTTTTATTCTGCGCTAATTTTTCCTGTTCTTGGTTGAATGACAATTTCTCTTTTGTGAGGCAAATTGAGCATCTGGAAAACGATCTTTAGAGTCTCAGTTTCTTTGAAACCATCGAAATAGATTTCAGCTTCAGGAAAAACAAAAATTATATCTTTTTTACTACAAATAATAGTTAAATTAGATGATAAATTAAAAGTTTCAATTTCTTTATCTACCTCTGTTTTCCTTTTATCATCATTTTGATCAGCAAAAAGAGCATAAGAGCCTTCTTTTAGATGAATCCCATAACCTGTAGGCCTTTCTTCTCCTATCTTTTTCCCAATCAAGGCCATCATTTGAGCCTGCTTTAAAACACTAATCATTTTTTGGGTCTCTGAATTTATCTTTGCCTCTTTTTCGTATTCCCGATAATTAACTATAGTCACAGCTAAAAGAACGACCATAATACTAATAGCCACTATAAGTTCAGGGATGCTAAATCCTCGTTGTTTTCTGTCCATGAATTTATAGTAACGAACTTAAATAATGTAACTGGCATTTACCCTTTTCAAAGCAATAAAACTACTATTGTTGCTCCAGCTAAAAAAGGACCAAGGGGGATCTGACTCTTCCAGCTTTTTCTGCCTGTTATAACTAATCCTACTCCTATTATAGCACCGACCACATAAGATAAAAAGAGGGCTAAAAGAATAGCAGGATAACCGAGTATCAAGCCCATGAGTATCCCCAACCGAATGTCGCCACCACCAATCCAACGACCTTTAGAAATTAAAAATTGGATTAAAAAAAATCCTCCTCCAATAAGAGCAGCTATAAAGAAATTGATAAGAATTTTAGAATTGCCTATTGAATAAGATAAACCTTGATAAATAGGCGGTATATCTAAAATTAAAGTTATAATTATAGCTGGTAAGATAATTTTATCCGGGATAAGATAATATTTAAGATCGAAAATAAAAATAAAAAATAAGACTGAAACAAAAAACCAACCTCGGATTAAAAAAATAAATTGGGCTATGGCTGTTTGTAAATTTATTTCCGGATAAAAAACAGGATTTTTAAGATAAATAAGAGTAAATAATACAGCTGTGACTAATTCTACCAAAGGATATTGCCAGGAAATTTTTCTTTGACAATATCGACATTTACCTTTTAGAAAGATAAAACTAAAAAGAGGGATTAAATCTAGTCCCTCCAGGTTATGTCTACACCTTGGGCAATAAGACCGCTCGCGCCAAAGAGATTCTTTCCGAGGCAAACGATAAATTATACAATTTAAAAGACTGCCTACAGCTAAGCCCAAAAGGAAACTAAATGATAAATAAATAAAATACATAATTATCTATTACGCCCAATGATAATCCTCCTTACTGCTACTGCTACTCCAGTTCCTAATAAACCCCCAACAAAAATATCAAGAGGATAATGAACACCAACAAAAACTCGACTCAAGCCTATCAAAAAAGCTCCGACTAAAAACCATTTCCCCCATTTCTTATTAAAAGACAAAAAACTGGTTGCTAAAGCAAAGGCAGCGGCTGTATGATCAGAAGGAAAAGATTTATTATCTACAAATGGAAAAACTAATTGATAGGTTTCTGGATAAGTAATAAAAGGTCGAGGTCTAAAATAAAAAACACTGATTAGCTTATTAAGCAACAAAACTATAGCTACAGAAATAAAAATTGAAAAAACTGCTCTAGAATTAATTTTTTTAAAAAACCAGAAATATAACAAGAATAAACTTAAACAAATTATCAAATAATTAGCAAAAAAAATTCCTAATCCATCTAAAAGTATCCATCTCCCAGCTAAACTATTAATAATTTCAAATAAAGCATGATCGAGGTGCATAAATAAGTAGCTAAGTGGTTTTAATTAAATTCCAAAACACGAAGCCATAAAAAACTTGAAATAACCCAGGTTGAGTAAAATTTTCCAACTTTTAATTTTAAATTTTTTAAAAAAAACTATCAATAAATTAAAAACCAAATACTAAATATTAAAAACACATACCTAAAAATGTAAAAACTATTTTCTTTTTCCTTAATTTTAAAGTTTTTAAGTTTATGTTTTT
>DDKT01000065.1 GCA_002339755.1 Patescibacteria group bacterium UBA2591 | reverse complement strand
GTTAATCCAAAGGTGTTTTTGTATTGTCTAAATTTATTTATTAGATTTACATTTCGTAATTCAAAAAGTAAGTATTATGGTGACCTTGGTGTAGCGGCAGCACAAGGGTCTGTGGCGCCCTTAGGGCCGGTTCGAATCCGGTAGGTCACCCTTTTTAGAAAGGTAAAAATACATTTTATAGATTTTTATTCCTTAGAATATAATATAACACATAATCAAGAAATTGCAAATACTCAGCTAAACTTTGGCAAAAATTAATTTAAAGTTAAAGATAGAAAAATTATGTTTTTATGCCTCGCTTTACTTTAATTTTTAGCTTAAAAGATAAAATTTAGTCTTTATTTATCTTATTTTCGGGAAATTTGCCAAAGTTTTCTAATTTACACTATATGTCATCAGTCCTGGCTCTAGATTATGGCACTAAACAAATTGGCTTAGCCCTTAGTAATAGTCAGCAAAAGTTAGCTTTTCCTTATGGGATTGTTGAAAACAGAGGATTTGATTTTGTTTTTAAAGAAATTGAAAAAATTTGCCAAAAAGAAAATGTCTCAGTAATAATTATAGGATTACCTCTTGGTTTAAGTAGTCAAACAACTGAGACAACTAAGAAAATACTTAAATTTATAAAAAAATTAAAAAAGGCGATAAAAATCAAAAATCCTGCAGGACAAAAAATTTCCTTGACTTTAGAAGAGGAGCGTCTCAGCAGTAAAATGGCTCAAAAATTACTTAAAGGCTCTAAAATAAAAAAACCTGATCATTCTTTGGCTGCTATGCTTATTTTAGAAAATTATCTTATTAAAAATCTAAAGCAAAATTTGAAACAAAAATAAAATTGAAAAAATTTATTAAGGAATTTAAAGTTTTGAAATAAAAAAGTCAAAAAATCTTGCTAGACTCTCTTGACTCTAGGTTTGGTTTTGATCAAGCAATTTTTGTTGCTTGATTTTAATTTTTGAAAAATGATCAATCTCCGAAAGCATTGATCCTTGATGAATGTTTTTATCTTCTTTCTATCTCTCTTCTTGCTCTCTCTGATTCTCGAGCGCCAGGCCTCTTTCCTGCAAAAATTGCCGCAACCTGTTGCATCATTCCACTACGAATTTCTTTAGGAATGTATCTATCTGTACTTTCATATAACCGATCTTCTTTTTCAGAAAATTCAGAGGCTTTTATTATTTTTCCATCCTTTTTCACAAAGCCAATCTTTAAATGTCCATCCCACAGAACCGTCACCTGTTCTGTCCGACCTTCACTATTTCTAGTTACCCCTAGTATTTCGTATCCCTTTGGTATTTTGTATCCCTTTGGTATTTTGTATCCCTTTGGTATTTTGTATCCCATAATTTTCTCCTTTCATTTTTAAGAAAAACAAAATATTGGGTTTTAGAGTGCATCCCTTATGAGTAATGAATAAGACTAATTAAATTTCGACCTTTTTCCGTTTTATCAAATGTTTATTCCACTCGCCTTTTAAATCTCTTGAATAATGCTCTTTCGCCTATTTTTATATCCATTAATACGGTACGTTGACAGAGCATTTATTTATGCTAAAATAAAATCAGATATGCTTAAAGAACGTATTATAACTAACAAAGAAAGATTGGAAGATAGAAATTTAGATCTGGCTTTGAGGCCAAAAAGTTTGAGTGAATATATCGGACAAGAAAAGATTAAAAAAAATCTAAAAATCTTTATAGAGGCTGCTAAAAAAAGGATGCAGCCGATAGAGCATGTTTTGCTTCACGGAGGCCCTGGCTTAGGTAAAACAACATTAGCCTATATCATCAGCCATGAAATGGGAATTAATATCCGAGTTACTTCAGGTCCTGTTATCGAAAAAGCTGGCGACTTAGCTGCTATTTTGACTTCTTTAAAAGAAGGGGATATTCTTTTTATTGATGAAATTCATCGTTTGGGAAAAACAATTGAAGAAGTGCTTTATCCAGCTATGGAAGAATATGCTTTGGATATTATTATTGGCAGAGGGCCTTCGGCGCGAACCCTAAGATTAAATCTAGCGCATTTTACTTTAATAGGAGCAACCACCAAAATCAATCTTCTTTCTTCTCCCTTAAGAGATCGTTTTAGTGTTCTCTACCGACTAAATTTTTATCAAGATACAGAAATTGAAAAAATTCTTGAGAGATCAGCTAGAATTCTAAAAATAAAATTGGAAGAAGGGGTTAGTAAAGAAGTTGCCAAAAGAGCCCGAAAAACTCCTCGAATAGCTAACCGACTTTTAAAAAGAATTCGCGATTACGCTGAGGTTGAAGGCAGGGATAGAATCACACAAGATTTAGTTCAAAGAACTTTTTCTTTACTTGAAATTGATGAACTTGGCTTAGACGAAACTGACAGAGAAATTTTAAGAGTCATTATTGAAAAATTTAAAGGAGGTCCGGTTGGTTTAAATACTTTAGCTGCTACTATTTCTGAAGAGGTGGAAACAGTAGAAGGCATTTATGAACCATTTTTAATGCAGATAGGTTTTCTCAACCGTACTCCTCGCGGTCGCTTAGTTACAGAATTAGCCTATCAACATTTAGGATACAAAATACCTCAAAAAAGATTAATTTAGTTTAGATAAAGGATAGGTCTTGACTTAAATAATGTTTCGATATTTTGCTTAAAATCAACCAAAATCAAAACTTCATCTGCTTCAACAACAATTTTTAACTGCATAATTATCTTCTATAATACCATACCTGGTGTCAATTTTCAAACTTTAAACCGATTTTCCTCTTAAAAAATGGATTTCTATCTTATTCAAGCTCTAATTGTTTTCTTTTCCCTTTGTTTTCTTTTTCTTTTTCTCGTTTTTATTTTTAGAAAAATTTTTTCAAACCTTTACAAGGTCTCTCGAGCTTTCCAACTCATTACTCTACTTGTTACAGTACCAAAAGAAGCAATTGAAGAAGTATCAGGACAAAAAAAAGATTTTAAAGAACTGATCGGACCTATGGAAATGTTTTACGCTAATTTAGGAAGTATGAAAGCTCGAAAAGGATGGAGATCTTTTTTGTTTGGTCATCACGATCATTTAAGTTTAGAAATTGTAGCTGATACAGAAGGACTTATCTCTTTTTATTTAGCAGTTCCTCGACATTTACAACAATTTGTTGAGCAACAAATTCATGCCCAATATCCCACTAGTCAAATAGAAGAAGTGCCTGATTATAATATTTTTTCTCCCCAAGGAGTCATTTTAGGAGCTAATCTTTCTCTTAAAAGAAGCCATATTTTCCCTATCAAAACCTATCTTAAAATGAATAGCGATCCTTTAAGTGCCGTAACTAATACTTTAAGTAAATTGGGTGGATTATACTTTACTCCTGAAAAACAACACCACAGATTGCTTGAAGGAGCAGCTATTCAAATAATGGTTCGTTCAGCTCCTAGCGGTTGGCAAAAATTAGGAGCTCGAGTAGCTTCTGAAATGCAACAAGGGAAGAAGCTGACTGAGGCTTTAAGGATAGCAAAAAGTAGCAAACTCCTCAAATTTTTAGGTGAACTTCTAGAAATCTTTTGGCCTAAAACTAAACCAAAAGAAGAGTTAGAAAAACCAAAAGAACCCTATCGCCTTTCACCTATGGAAGAAGAGATAGTAAAGTCCTTAGAAGAAAAAGCTTCTCGAGCTGGTTTTGAGGTCAATATTAGAATTATTGTTTCTGCTCCCTCCAGAGAAAAGGCAAGAGCTAATTTAAAAAATATTTTAGATTCTTTTGCTCAATATTCTATTTATGAGTATGGAAATAGTTTTAAAGTTATTAGTCCTCGAAAATTAGAAAAATCCATCCAAGATTCTATTTATAGACATTTTAATGAAAAAGAGAGCTTTATTTTAAATACCGAAGAGATGACCTCTCTTTATCATTTCCCTCTTCCTATTACAGAGACTCCAAATATTCGTTGGCTTTTGGCCAGAAAAGCTCCTCCTCCTACTAATTTACCTCAAGAAGGAATTACTTTAGGCAAAAATGTTTATCGAGGCATAGAAAAATCAATAAAAATAAAAAGAGACGACCGACGCCGTCATGTTTATATCATTGGAAAATCAGGAGTAGGAAAATCTGTCCTTTTGGCCAATATGGCTACTCAAGACATCGCTAACGGAGAAGGAGTTTGTGTAATAGACCCCCATGGGGATTTAGTAGACGACATTCTGATGAGAATGCCCAAAAAAAGAATTGAAGATGTTATCTATTTTTGTCCTTCTGATATAGAAAGGCCAATTGGTTTAAATATGCTTGAAGCAAAAACGCCGGAAGAAGGAGATTTTGCTATTCAAGAAATGATTGCTATTTGGCACAAAATGTTTCCTCCAGAAATCTTAGGACCTATGTTTGAACATAATATGAGAAATAATCTATTAACCTTGATGGAGGACAAAGAAGACCCTGGAACATTGATAGAAATCACCCGACTATTTGTGGATCCAGAATTTCAAAAAGAAAAATTAGCTAAAGTAAAAAATCCCCTTGTTCGACTCTATTGGGAAAAAGAAATGGCTAAAACCACTGAATTCCATAAATCAGAATTGTATGGTTATATTATTTCTAAAGTCGGCCGCTTTGCCGAAAATGAAATGATGAGAAATATTATTGGTCAAGTTCGTTCCGGTTTCGATTTTCGAGAAGTTATGGATAAAGGAAAAATCCTTTTGATCAATTTAGCTAAAGGAAAGACCGGTGAAGTGAATAGCAATTTGTTAGGACTAATCATTGTTTCCAAATTACAAATGGCTGCTATGGCTCGAGTTGACTTGCCCCTTGAACAAAGAAAAGATTTTTATCTTTATATTGATGAATTTCAAAATTTCATTACTGACTCTATCGCCACTATTCTTTCTGAGGCTCGAAAATATCGTCTAAATCTAATCATGGCTCATCAATATATTGGACAATTAGTTCAAGGGACAGATACTAGAGTTAAAGATGCGGTTTTGGGAAATGCAGGAACAATAATTTCTTTTAAAATCGGCATAGAAGATGCGCAGGTCTTGGCTAAAGAATATGCTCCTGTTTTTAATGAATATGATTTAATTAATGTAGAAAAATTTAATGCTTATGTTAAATTATTGATAGACAATCAATCTTCTCGAGCTTTTAATATGCAGACTTTCCCCTTGGAGAGCGGAGATCCTCAACTGTCTTCGCGGATCAAAGAACTTTCTCGTTTAAAGTATGGTCGAGATCGAAGAGAGGTTGAAAGAGAAATTTTAACCCGCTCTCTTTTAACAGAATCAATTTCTGTCCAAGGGCCAGGACCCGGGGAAAGAAACCAATGAATAAAATCTTAAATCTTAAATACCAAATAAGGATTGCTTTTTTGGAAGTGAGCCCCTGAAT
>DDKT01000008.1:1152-2706 GCA_002339755.1 Patescibacteria group bacterium UBA2591 | reverse complement strand
TTATCTGATAGTTATCAGATTTCCTATCACTTTTTAATTGTCAAAGAGTATAATTTAAAATCTTAATAATTTTGTTCTGAATCCGAATATTATTAGTTTCGTACATTTTTATGCTCCGGATAATCATTCTATTTAATTCAACTTTTCTTTATCCATTTTATAGTAAAAACGTATTCTTAGTCAAGGCACAAAACGATAAAATGTCAAAGCTATTTAGAAATGTCATACTTCTGAGTTAGATTGAGGTATCTTCCTAAATCTCTTTCCATTGTTCTTTGAAACTAAGTTTAAATCTAGAATCATCAAAGACTGATTTTTGATTCTCTTTATAGGTTGAATATCAATCTAAATAGATACTTATTAACTTTCCTTGGGTTAAAGGATAGTTTTTATCTTTGTCTGAAAACAAAGGATAGTTTTTATCTTTGTCTGAAAACAAAGAAATTAAAATTCTAATAATAGAACTTTTAATAATGAATCTAAGGAAAATTAACTACTTTTTCTCTTTTTTTCTGCAATTTTTTGTAAGTGTTCAATTACTTTATCAATATATTCTTGATCTATTCGTTTTAACATTTCTGGCGTTCCTGTAAAAGAAGAATAGTCAATTTGGTTAAGCTTTAGTTTATATTCTTCTAAACCAGGAAGAATTATTGAAATTCTTGAAGGATCATGGTTGCCTATTTGCCTTAAAATTCCTAGAAATTTACCCCGATTGCTAAAACCGGGGTCACTCAACAAAATTTTAATAAGTTCTTTTGCATGGCCAACTACAGCCTCAGGAAAATGTTCTGCTGTTTTCTCTATTGCTCTTAATAAATTAAATACAGGAGATCCACAAATCCATTCCTCCTTAGGAGAGGGAAGGGCATTCTTTTCAGCCCGTTCACTAAGGCCTTCTATAATAACTTTTACAGCTGGAGATCCTATCTTCATAAGCTCTTTAGCTAATTTCATGTTTCGGCTAGAAGCATCTTCTTTTGCCTCTGGTTTTTCAAACATTCGATTTATAATACTCCTTATCCTTTTTATTTCTTTCTCTTCTTCGGGCGATTCTTCGGGTGATTTTGATGTTGATCCCTCTATGTTCATATGCTTTTTATGATTTTAAATTTTAATTTTTATAAATTCGACCTTTGTTATATTCAGTTTCGACCTTTGTGTTTTTGCAAGCGTCAGATCTGGTTTTTTAATTTTTCTATTTCCCAATCTGTTTCTTCCTCCATTCCTCAATCCTTTTATGATTCCCAGAAAGTAGCACTTTCGGTACTCGCCATTTTGTGTTTTTAGCAGGACAAAAAACTTCTGGTCGTGAATATTGAGGAAATTCCGGACTATATTTTAGTTTTCGATCTTCAATTAATTTTAAAGATTGAATATTTCCAAGAGCTCCAGGGATTAATCGAATTACGGCGTCAACTATAATCATAGCAGCAGGTTCTCCGCCAGTCAAGATATAAGATCCGATAGAGATTCTCTCATCAACTAATTTATTCACTCTTTCATCGATTCCCTCATAATGACCACAAATAAGATCAAGTTGATCTAATTTAG
>DDKT01000008.1:0-1015 GCA_002339755.1 Patescibacteria group bacterium UBA2591 | reverse complement strand
ATAGCTAGCTTTTGATTGAAATTTTTACCTCGAGGAGTAAGTAAGATTATCTTTGAGTTTCTTTTTTTATTTTTTGAATTTCTTAATAAATTCGGATAAATTTCTCTTAAGCATTTATAAATTGGTTCTATTTTCAGAACCATACCCGCTCCTCCACCATATGGTCTGTCATCAACACTTTGATGTTTATCGGTTGCGTAATCTCGAAGATTATAAATTTTTATTTTTGCTAGCTTTTTCTTTAAAGCTCGCTTGATTATACTTTCAGAAAAATAACTTTCAAAAATATGAGGAAATATGGTAAGAATATTAAATTTTATCATCAATAATAAACAAAGATCCTCCATACTCAAATTTTCCATCTCTTAATAAATATTATTGGAACTTTAATTTGAAATATGGCGGTCTTTGTTAGTGATTATTCTAAAAATATCCCATAACCACATCCATCTAAAATTCTTTTCGGAACATCATTCTTTTCTGTAAAAAATCTATAAATCTAAATCGGTTTCTTCTTTTTTAATTTCGGGGATACTTCTTCTCGAAGTGGGCCGCTGAAAACCTTCGGGTTCGTAGATTTTTAAATTAACTCGAGCATTGTTTTTAGCTCCTACCATCCGAAGAAGAGTTCTCAGGGATCTAGCGGTTTGCCCACTTCGACCAATAACATAGCCCATATCAGTTGGATCAACTTTAAGAGTAAGAAGTACACCTCTTTCATCTATAGATCGAGTAACTTTTACTTCCTCGGGTTTTCCTACTAAGGCTTTAACTACATACTCGAGAAAGTCTTTATCTTCAATAAGTTTTGCCATCATTTTTTCTTCTTAAAAATCGCATATCTTTTTTAAAGGATAAAACGATTTTTCAATTCTTCCAGAACTGCCGACCTTTCTTTAAGAAGATGTGAAATCTAGTACAGTTAACTTTTTATCCACAAGTAACCATCCGATTAAATCGTCTGGTTTGTTCTTTCAAGCGCCTTCAAGAGGTTTTAAATAAACCCAAAATTATG
>DDKT01000068.1 GCA_002339755.1 Patescibacteria group bacterium UBA2591 | reverse complement strand
TTTAAAGACTTGGTCAAGAAATCCTTCAGGGTTTTTAGGATTGTTAACAGCAGCACGTTTTATCATTCCCTCATCAACATCTGGATATTTTTCTTTTGGATATTTTGATCTTAATTTAGAAACAATATGAGAAGAAAGAAGATAGGCTCTTTTTGCTATTTTTAATACAGTTAAAGGACCTGTCTTAATTCCTTTTTCTGTCTCTCTTTTAAAAAATTTTAAAGTTGATCTAAAATTTAAAGTATAACCACCAATAATTCTTTTTAAAGTTTCTTCTTTAAGATATTCAGGTTCAATAACTTTTATTGCTCCTTTTATTGTGTACCTTAGACCTTCTTCATATTCTTTCTCTAATACTTCAGATTCTATTTTTAAATCTTTAGCTAATTCTCTAATTATTTCTTTATTTCTTTTTCCTTCTGGAGTTTCTTTTAGTTCTTGAGTTAATTTTTTACTTAATTCTAAAACTTCTATTACTTTTTCAACTTCTTTTCCGGATATTCTTGGCTTCTCTTCTCTAATCTCTTCTATTTTTTTTAGCTCTTCTCTTGCTCTTTCAAGTTGTGGTTTTCCAATTTGTGGTTTTTCAGGCTGAAACATAAAAAATTATATTGATTTTTTTATATCTAATTAGTTCTCTACATCTCTGATGGTTTTTTTTGAGAAAATGCATAAGCTATAACTTGGGGAATAAATTTAGCAGGATATTTATAAATAGAAAATGTTCCGTAGGTAGTAGATGGAATCTCTGGAATTGTATTTCGAAATAATATAGGAACCTTTTTCAAGAATTTATTTGGCGCGGAACTTTTGGCTGTTTCTGGGGATATTTCTTCAGAACTTCCAAACATTACTAGTTGGTGATTTTGTTTCGGATTCATATTATTCGTTGTTCAAATTATAGCAAAAATTTTATTTTTTGTATTAGAATTTCAATAATCCCAACACAAGAACATGTTTACTTAAATTTTGATTTAAATAAGGTTTTTCCAAAAAGTTTTATTTTAAGACAATCTGTCTCTGGACATTTCTCAAGACATTTAAAACAACGAATACAATCTTTATCAAGAATATTTTCAATCTCTTTTTCTTGATAAATGTTTTTGCTTTGGACTGGACAAACTCTGAGACAGATTCCGCATCTTGTGCATTTTAAAATATCTTTCTCTTTGACTATTGCCCCGCCTAAATTGAAAAAAGAAATTAAGGCTCCTGAAGGGCAAATCCGACACCAAAATCTTCTAATAAAAAAACTCATCAAAAATATTATCAAAAATAAAATTCCAAGCAAAGAAAATAAAATTAGAATTGGAGAATCAAAAGAGTAAAAAACAGGAATTTTGCCTCCCAAAAGAGGAAATAAAATTCTCGCTGGACAGGTTTGGCAACCAATTATAAAAAGGTCTTTTTGATAGGCAGAAAAAACTGGAAAAGCAATGGCCAAAGAAACTAAACCAATGAAGACTAAAAATCCATACTTAAATTTTGTTAAAAAGCTTTGAAGAGCCTCTGGTAAATTAAAATAAGTTAATCTTAAATATTTTCTCATTATTCCCAAAACATCAGAGATAAAACCCAAAGGACAAAGCCAGCCACACCAAAATCTTCCTAAAAGAAAGGCTAAAATTAAAAATAAAAGAATATGAGGTAAAAGATATTTTAAAGGTGTCAACCAAGTCAAACTTTCAGAAAAAAAATGGAGAGTACAGGCCCGAAAAAGCCGTGGTTCCTGAACAATAAAGCGGCAAGTCTTTGAAGGCAAATAAGTATCAAAAACCTGACCATACCCAGCTAGAGGTCTTAAAGGTTCAATCCTTTCTTCGACTCTAAAACCTGGAGGAGGTTCAATAAAAGGCAAAGCCGAAATATCAACCTGTCTTAAGCCTAAAAACCCACCGTAAAGGATTAAAAAGAAAAAGATTGTTTGAATAATTCTTCGTAAAAAAGTTATTGACATAACTCACTGAGCTTATGGATTTTTAATCCTTTTTAGTTTACAAAAACTCAATTTATATTAAATTAAATCATTTAATTATTTTTAGACCTCCGCTCCTTTCACCAAGAAAGTAATACTAGCCAGGAGTTACGCACCTTTAAAATTATGCTAAATAAAGATAAAGGTCAATTTTAAAACAAAAATCTATAAAAATATAGTAGTCCTTTTTTGGGACTTGGTTTCGGTAATTTTCTAAGATTTATCTTATTTGATGTCTTGTTTAATATTGTCCTGTTCAATACCTGGTTCAATATCTGATCTAATGCCTGGTTCAGTGTTTGGCTCAATGTCTAGTAAAGATTGAGTTTGCGTCTTGTAACTGAGACATCTTTCTAGATATTTATTATATTTCTCTTTATTTTTTAATAAATAAAAGAAGGCAACGAGTGTTCCAGCAGTACTTATAGAGACAATGACACTTAAAACAATAAGATTGCGCGAAATTATTAAAACAAGAACAGTAATAATAGTAAGGGCAAGCGTGACAATAAAGGTTCTTTTGCTAATGATACGACGACTTAAAGCGCCAATGGTTGGTGTGACATCTAAAATAACACTGATTGGGGCAAATATGACGACTAATGCACCCCACATTATTAAAAATCCAATAAATCGGAAAATCCACATTGCCATTACATATTCCTTGTGAAGAGTAATTATTGCTGATTCTCGAGGTTCTGTAAAAATACGATATAGTTGATTACCAGCTTGATCAAGATATGGGTCAATTTTATTCTCATTTAATTTACCAAAAAGTGTGCCTTCGAAATCAGAATATAAAACATTATAACTAACCCTTAAATCTCCAATCCCAGGATGCGAAAATATTCCACCTACGCCTTTTGGAATATAAAGATATACATCATCAATTAAAATTGCCTTTTCTGTTTTTAAAATGATATTTTCTTTATTGAGAGATAATCTTGAAAAAGATGGCAAGGTAACAGTCTGAGGATCAAAATTGTAAACCCCAATTGTTGCTCTAGTTACTTTATTTGTATAATTCTCAATAGCCTTTTTTGGGGGATTTACATATACTGGATTCTTAAAACCAAGAGAAGAAGGAGGATTTTCAGTCCATTTTTTATGATAGGTGTAAGTTTTTTTAATTGTTTCTGATCCTCCCTCTTCTATTTTGTGTTCAGTTGTAACTTCTTCAATCCAAGCATACATTTCTACTTTTCGTTCTAGTGCTAAATATCTATCAGGCTTAAGAACCGCTATTTTTTTATTAGGTTCAAAAAGATCGAATTCCAAAAATAGATTATCACCAATGAGTTGATCTGAACTGACTATCCCTCTGAGAGAAACAAGTTTTCCGCTAAGGGTAGGATCAGTATTTAAAACATCGGAAGTTATTTCTGTTGCTGTTTTAGCAATAATAGAAAGGTCTACTCTTCCCTCATTCCAATAAA
Organism: Patescibacteria group bacterium UBA2591; assembly: GCA_002339755.1. Taxonomy (GTDB): domain Bacteria; phylum Patescibacteriota; class Patescibacteriia; order UBA2591; family UBA2591; genus UBA2591. Next base: position 2,590 of record DDKT01000068.1, on the reverse strand, counting down.
GAAGAATAAATGAACCCACAAAAAAAATAAATCCGATTACCATTCCCACAAAGGATTCCTTCACTCTTTCTTGGTAAGTTTTTTTATAAGCTACTTTGGTTTTTTTAGATTCTTCCAATTTATGAATAAATTTTTTCAAAATGCCCCGCATACATTATCAAAAAATTAAAAATTGATTAAAAAAAATAAAAACTTAATCTTAATCTGATATATGTAAAATTTTCAAGGATTGTCCCCACTTTAGAGAGTTGGTGATTGGTTTTGGATAGCTGGTATAGTGATAACAGGATTTAAACCTCTGAAGTGGTGTTTGACTTTTTAAAACAGAATGTGGTCTTTGAGAGTTGTGCCAATCAACAAATTGGTAAAGAGATCTCCAGCGTTCTTCTCTTGAAATGAAATAATTTTGTCTTAACCATTCATTTAAGAGAGTTTTAATTACTCTTTCAGCTTTACCATTTGTCCAGGGATGCTTTGGTTTGGTGGTTTTCTGTTGAATCTGATGTTTCTTTAAAAATTTAACAAATTCATGTTTCTTTTCAGAACCACAATATTCTCTACCTCTATCAGTGAAGATGTTGTTTAATTATGGTGAGTTGTGAGATGATAGAGAGTATATGAACTACCAAACACTCTCAAAAAAACTATCTCGCTTTTCCCGTTATGCTGGTTTAAGTATAGCAGAATTTAACAAATTAGCCAAAGAATTAGAGCCTTTCTGGCAAGAGGCAGAGATAAAGAGATTGTCTCGACCAAGCAGAGAAAGGAAAATAGGTGGTGGCAGAAAGTATAAATTAGGGACTTTTCAAGATAAACTCCTTTTAATCTTGGTTTTCTACAAACTTTATCTTACTTTTGATCTCTTGGGGTTCCTTTTTCAAGACTTAGATAAGAGTTGTATTTCAAGATTAATTACTAAGCTTGAACCAATTCTATTTATCCAGAAATAGTTGAACAGGTCAAACTCTCAGAAAGAAAATGGAGAACACAGGCCCGAAAAAGCCGTGGTTCCTGAACAATAAAGCGGCAAGTCTTTGAAGGCAAATAAGTATCAAAAACCTGACCATACCCAGCTAGAGGTCTTAAAGGTTCAATCCTTTCTTCGACCCTAAAACCTGGAGGGGGTTCAATAAAAGGCAAAGCCGAAATATCAACTTGCCTTATTCCCAAAAACCCACCATAAAGGATTAAAAAGAAAAAGGTTGTTTGAATAATTCTTCGTAAAAAAGTTATTGACATTTTCAATCTTTGAAATCAATTTTTAGACTAATCTTTTAGTAGCTTTTTTTAACCTATGCATAATGGCAAAACCGATTCCTCCAACACCACCAGTGCCAGTTACGAGAATAGTATGTTTCATCCTTTCCCTCGTTTTTATTTTTTTATTCCAAACCTATGACCCTACGAACCGCACAGGAGGCTAATATTTGGTAAGCAGATTCTATACGCTCCATTGTCCCCGCAGGAGGAGATATTCTTGTTGCCTTCATTATTTCTTCCATCTGGTTTCTATTGGTTACACCTATCACACAAAGAGAAGTTATTGGTTGTTGAAGTGTCCACCATATCGTTAGCACCTCTACACTCACACCAAAGTCGTCAGCAATCGGTTTCAAATAATTACATACCCACCGGCTAATTATTGGTCTTACCGACTCACTAAACTCTGTTTTCTTCTCTCTTAGGTCGCCTTCTCTAAATTTAAAACCAGTAACACTTTTATTTGTAAGTAAACCTCGTTCAATAACTTGATATGGAATGTTTTCAATTCCGTGTTTAATACAGTACTCTATCATTTCGTGATTTAGACTGCGATTAATTAAACTAAATCTATTTTGAATATACCGAATTTTGCCGAAAGAGTTAAATTCTCTTAATTGTTCCAAGTTTAGGTTGGATGTGCCTATCTCTCGGATCTTACCCTCTTGCTGGAGATGTACTAATGCAGACATTGTTTCTTCAGCTGGCGCATCAGATGGGGGAAAGTGCATCATGTATAAGTCAATGTAATCAACGTTCAATGTTCTTAGTTGAAGGTCACATTGCTCTATTATTGAGTTATACTTGCCACTTCTAATTTTTTCTCCGTTTTTATTGACCCCAGTGACACACTTAGTTGAGAGATAATAATCTTCTCTTGGCACATCTGAAAGAATTTCTCGAATTAGATCGTTTATCTGATAGAGAGGTGCAGTCTCGATGTATATTCCGCCGCTTTTTAGAAAGGTGTTCACGATTTCCTTTGCCTCATTTTTATCTACCTTAGTGAACACGTTAGAGAATGGAAATGTACCTAAGCCAATTCCTGTTATTTTTTTCATAAGACCTTTTGCGAAATAGATGGTTAACTCTGTAAAAATTGATAATTTAAGGATATAATTAAGGGTGAAAGGTCAGATTTTATTGTATTTTCGTTAAATTTTCTTAAATTTATCTTAAATTTATGATGAAATTTAATTCATTTGAATTACGAAATGTAAATCTAATAAATAAATTTAGACAATACAAAAATACCTTTGGATTAACCAAGTTTATTTATTAGTTAAGCAAATTGTAAAATTTACAAACATTAAGACAAAAACGTATTTGA
>DDKT01000038.1 GCA_002339755.1 Patescibacteria group bacterium UBA2591 | reverse complement strand
ATGGCAAAATTGGAGCGGGCTTATATCGGAATTATGAAATTCCGATACAACAAAGGATTTCTAGTTTATAATTAGAAATGCAGTTTGCCTGAAACAAAAAGTCTTAGAAACAAACATGAATCTTGGGGATCTCTCAGTGCTGTTGCTCCTTTGAGGATGATAATAAAAATAGTTACTGCAATAGAAAACAAGCTATCCAATCGCTATCCGATCATCCGATGAGCAAAAACTTAATAATAAGCAGTTGAGGGCAAACAACGTTAGAGAGGGAATTTGTTTTTTGTCGAAGGAATAATGATAGAAGTCAATAATTTTATAAAAAGCCGAATTAGTCTTGGTTTTAGTAAAAGCGTTATTCAGAAAGTCAAGAGAAAGATGAAAATAAAAAGAAAGATCGATATTTCCATTGCTTTGGTTGGTGAAAGAACTATTCGAAGATTAAACAAGATATACCGAGGGATGGATGAAGTAACAGATGTTCTCTCTTTTAATTATTCTAATTTTCGATATCCAAAAGTTATAAGTGGTGAAATAGTTATTTGTTATCCGAAGATAAAAAAACAAGCCAAGAAGATAGGACACAGCATTAAGAGAGAAATGGAAATTTTGTTGATCCATGGAATGTTTCATTTATTAGGATATAACCATATAACCAAAAAAGAAGAAAAAAAAATGAGAGAATTAGAAAAAAGGTTATTGGTTTAGTTGATGTTTTTATTGTATTGTATAAGAATTTTTATAATTTTTTCCAAATCTATTCCAATTTTATTTTGCCAAATGATTGTGTATAAATGAAAGATTCAGAATTGATTTAAATTTATTATGTCAAAAATAGTAACCCAGGAACCAGGATTTATAATCATCAAATCTCCACAGGACCTTCCCGAGTCTTCGAAAATCGAATACATTAAAGAACCGTGGATGAGACTTGATATTATTACTCCTAAAGAATATTTTGGTCAAATATCAAAATTAGCTAAAGAAAAAAAAGCGATCTATAAAGACATTAAATATTTAGAAGAAGATAGAATAATATTGCATTATGAGATTCCTTTAGCTTCGCTCATTGTTGACTTTTACGATAAATTAAAAAGCATTTCTCGAGGGTATGCTTCTTTAAATTATGAATTTTTAGAATATCGACCTTGTGAAATAGTAAAATTAGATATTTTAGTAGCTGGAGAAAAAGTAGAGTCTTTGGCCAGTCTTGTTTATAAAGAAGAGGTTTATCAGAAAGCAAGAAAAATAGTTGATTTTTTAAAAGAGATTTTGCCTCGTCAACTTTTTGAGGTAAAAATTCAAGCAGCGCTTGGAGGTAAAATTGTTGCCTCAGCCCATCTTCCAGCTATGCGCAAAGACGTAACAGCTAAGCTTTATGGCGGAGATGTCACCCGAAAGAGAAAATTATTGGAAAAACAAAAAAAGGGCAAACGTCGAATGAAAGCTTTGGCTAAAGTTAATATCCCTCCCGAAACTTTTAGGGCTATTTTGGAAGTTTAGTTATTGTCTTTTTAGCCTTGGACAATGGGTTAGCTTAGGGATTGTCCTAAATGTAATTACCGGAGAATCTATTTCCGGTTTGTCAAAATAAAATTTTAGGAGGTAGAAAAAGATGAGTAAAAGAAGAAAAGGATACAGAGAATGCGGAAGGATATGGGAGAGATTTGGACTTCACTCCGGACAGTCCGTATCTCATTACCCTAAGCCTATTTTAACTAGTCTTTCCCAAGTAGTTGCGAAAGACACTTCGTGGTATAATGGAAAAGGAGAACGATTAGGCGGGGGAGATGTTTTTGGCTTTAATATCCACCGTCTTATAGAAAATTTAAGAGGGAGTGAGGTTTTTATAATTTTACCAAAGGGGATGGGTATTAAAAAGATGCTTAAAGAGATAAGAAAGAGAAAAGAATTATTAAAGGAAGGTATAGAAGGGAACAAGAAGGTGAAGGGAGGGAAAGTATTAAAGAAAACCATAAAAATCATAAAAGTCATAGGAAAGAACAGAGGTCTCTCCTATTCCATGATAATAATACGGTGGCGTCAGATATACATTGTTCCATATCTTGGTGTTCCATATCTTGGTTTTTGTCGGGAACGATATAGTAATCTAGGAGGAAACTTAGCAAATATTATTTCCCTTGAAGAAGCCAGAGAGATAATAAAAGATAATAGATGACAAGAGGCAAAAAACCAAAAGAAGTGAAAAATTTTCTTTATTTAAGGAGACGGTTATAAAGATCGTCTCTTTTTTAAATAGAAAAATTTCGCTTTAAGGAAAAACAAGATCTCAGGATTATCAGGATTATTTAAAAATATCGTACTTTTATCCGAATAAATAAATATCAATGCTTCCCTTGACAGATTTATTGTTTTATATCATAGTATGGTTATCTGAAAGATAGAAGATTTTAGAATATCAAAAATCTAGATGATAAATTTATTAGAGGTTTGAGTTTTGGTTTAAACAGCATTTTTACAATCGTAAAAACTTGCTGGTTAGAAGGAATAAAAGAATGGAACTTGGTGCAATTATTCTTTAATAAGAAAAGGAGGGTGATACAAATGTTTATAGGATTAGCTCTGCTTATAATAAGTATAGCATTTCCTTTTGCTATACCAGTATGGTTAGAGAGAAAAAGGAAGAAAAAGAGGGATATATCTCTTTTCTAAGAAGAATATTCCTCTAGGGAGAATATTATTATTATAAAAGAAAGAGAGGTGAGTAGGATGGACTTAACACCACTTATCTTGTGGACAATAAGCGCGGCGCTCTTTTTTGTCATCGGGCTAGCGTGGAGGGAAAAGCAAGGAGGAGAGGAAGAGAAGGAGAGCTGGAGACCCGGCCAGGGTACTATAGGAGGAGAGGAAGAGAAGGAGAGCTGGAGACCCGGTCGGGGTACTATACTTGTAGCCATCGTCCTTATGGCGATGGCGGGATATAAAGGATTTTACACCCTTAGGGAACATCATGGAGCCCCCTGGGAAGAGAAGCAGTTAGAAGAGAGTCATGACTATGAGATTCTTGGAAGGGCAGACTATGGAGGTAATCATTACGCCATAGTGGCTTCTGGCCCTTCTTCTAAAAAGCAGATAAAACTAGTTCTCTTTCGAGTTTTTCCCGAAAGTGATCTTTTTAGAGTGGTAGAGGAGGACGGGAAGAGAAGATATCAGCCTATTATTTTTTCTTCTCCAGCGTCTTCCTCCACGAGAGAGGGATAGAATTATAGAAGCCTCTTAGCAAACCTTCAGGGGGAAGGGATCAGAAATCCTTTCCCCTTTTTGTTTTCAAAAAATCTTAAAGTATCAAATATTAAAGATGATGAGTAATTAAAATTTGGTTGACTTTTCAAATTCTAAAAGTTAATTTTTGTTGATTTTTCAAAGAGGATAAAATAAAAAAAGGCAAAATTTGACAAAAAATCTTATTATACGTTATGTTTAGTATATCTAGAGATTTTGCCTAAATTTTTAAAAGAGAGGTTGTTTTCTTTTCTTCTCTTGCCCAAGAGGTTAAAAAATTATTTATAAATTCCTGAGGAGATCTTCCTTCTTCTAAAAATCCTGACAAGACCCAAGCAACGCAGAATAGAATATGATATTCCTCGAAATTTTCTTTTTTTGATTTAAGATAAGCAGGATGAGAAGTGTTTATCAAAATCGTGTTTTCTATCATTCGAGCCAAAGAATCCTCTTTTCTTTCTTCAAAACTAATAATAAGTCGAGGACCTCTTTTTTTCTCTTTTTTTTCTTTTTTCTCGATTCTATCTTTTCCACTTTTTTCTTTTTCTTTGGCCTTCATTGATTGACTGGGGTTTTTTTCTATTATTTTAACTAGAGGTATTTCTTCTGAAATTAAATTAGGGCCTTTTCTTATTTTCCGAATTCCTAAAAGAGAGATCAGTTCAGGAAAATCATTCAAAATATAGCCAATAGCAGATTCAATCTCCTTTGTTAAAGGAGAGAGTTTCTTTACCCTCTCCTCTGTTTTTATTTCCTCTCCTAATTCTTCTAAAATAGGAAAAATCGCTTCCTGAATAGCTTTTCGATATTGATAATATTTTTTTAAACTTACCGCATCTCTTAAAAAATCCATCTTATTGGTAGTAAGTATTTCTGCTAAAGCCGGAATCTCAACTACTCCTTGGATTAAACTAGGCTCTTTTGGTAAAATACCAATCCACTCCCAGCCAGATTTGATTATTTTCCCATAGGTGGAAACTGCTAACCCCATATATTTTTTATTCTCATTGTTTTTTAACTCTTTATTTTTAGCAAGATACCCAAAACCAGCCACTTTTTTAGATCTTTTGCCAATGCTAATTTTAAATGTTTTAAAAGGCCGAGGGAGATCTAAGTTGGATAAAGAAACCTCTTCATTATTAACAAAAAATTTTATTCCTTTTTTATAGATATAGCGATAGATTATTTGAAAGAATTCAGAGTAAAGAAGAGGGTAAAAATGGCGATAGATGGTTTCTAAAATAAAATTTTTAGAAAGCAGAAGAGAATTTGATTTAGAAAGATTGATTGTTATCGCTGTTCCTCGAGGAAAAGTGACTTTATTTGAGAAAGGGATAAATTTCCAGGGAGCACGATTTTCACTTGCCAAGCGCCAGCTCGTAGCGCAACGACTACCATAACCACCTTTTGTTTCTGTGATTACAGAAGAGGCGATGAGTAAAGAAAGCTTTGCTCCTATGCCAGCAAAACCAATTCCTCTACCTCGCACTTTAGTAGTAGTAGCAATATCGTGATAATTTCTTATCTCTTTTCTTTTCATACCTTGACCGTTGTCCAACACAGTAAGTGAATTTTTTTCTTGATCTGTAGAAAAAGATATTAAAGAGGCCCGTGAATCTAAGGCATTGGCAATCAGCTCTACAATAATTATCTCCTCCAAAGGAATACCATAACTATCGCGAAGGTCCTCTAGAAGATGTTTAAGATTTACTCTAGTTTCATGCATAAGTTAGTTGGATATTGTTTCTATTGGAGATTTTTGTTTGAAATTGTCCTATTTAGATGTAAATATAGTCTATTATAAGAATTTTTCAAAGGAATAAAAAAATCCTTTGTTACAAAAATTAGTCTTTTAAAGTTGATTTTTGCTTTGGAATAATTTGATTTGGTGTAATGGCGGATTTTATAAATAATTTTTGTTTCTAGGCGAGATTTAGAGTTTTTCGACTTCAACTAGCTTGGAGGCTGTCATCTTGAGATAATAAAAAAACCAGAGAGAAACTGTTTTCTTGGTAAATTTATTTAGGTAATAAAAATATAACAAAGAGGAATTTAGGTCCTGTAATATTTCATGTCAGGGATCATTGAGTTTTTGTTTATCCTGAAGAACCAAAATGAGGCCAAAGTTGACTAATCACAAAATAGGTAAGAGCATAAGCAGCCATCACAATAATTAGACCAATTACAGCATTCGTAATCAAACTCTTTGCTTTTTTAATACGTTCTTCATTTCCTCCAGCAGTCATCCATTGAAGCCCTGCCCAGACAATTAGAACCATAAAAATTACCCCCAAAACTCCTAAGAGAGTTTTAATTGTGTGAGCTATTATTCCATATAAATCTACCTCTTTCCCTTTCAGCAGAGGAGGAGTTGCCACCTCTAGGCCGTAAGAATCTGTTATTGGCTCTACTGGTTGTGCATTTGGTTGTGCATTTGCTATTATTGTAAAAGCTATACTTACTCCTAAAAGGACCAACGTCAAAATTAAATTCAAACTAAAAAGAGAATTTAAGAATTTTCTTTTGATTAGTTTCATTTTTCTTTTTAAAATTAAAAGAAAAAACATGAACTCTGGCCTCGACTACTTTAAAATAGGGCTTTTAAAGTTTGTTTGGCTCTTTAGGAAAAAACAAAATAAGAAATCTAAAGAATTAAAGAGATTCTAAAAAAGTCTCAAAGAAAAGGAATTTAATTCTTAAGAGGGGTTTGTTTAAGAGAAATTGTTTGTTTTTATTCACTTTTTATTCCATAAATGGTGTTCTTAGCTTATCCATAACGAATTTAGCAATAGCATAAGCAGCAAGAATTATCACTAATCCCACTATTCCCTGTCCGATCATCTTTTTTGCATCTTTTATTTTTTCGTCACTTCCTCCAGCTGTCATCCACTTAAAGCCACCGAGAACAATAAAGATCACTGCTATCACTCCCAAAAGTCCTAAAATGATATTAATAATCATTCCAATGACTACAACTAAATCTGTTCCTGCCTTATAACCTGCTTCTTTTCTTAGTTTTTCAAGTTCATCATTTGTAGCTTGGCCCCAAATTATCATAGGACTAATTAACAATAAGATCAAACTTAAACTAAGAAAAGTGGCCAAGAGATATTTTTTGGAAATTTTCATTGTCTCACCTCCTTTCCCCTTATTTTAAATTTAAATGTTTAAATTTAAAAAACCAAAAGTAAAGTTATACACAATTTACTATTATTAGTATACCAAAATGTTCTCTTTTTAGCAATTTTGCGGTCTAAAATATTTGGTAATAATCTCTCTAAAACTTCTCATTCTTTTTTAGAGATTTCGATTTTCAATACTCCTTTCTTTGGGCTGCTATATTTGACTATAGATTTTCTCAAGTTTTTCTGGCATAATGAAATATAGAAGAAGTAATCACTTATTATTTGGCTTATTTAGAAACCATTTAGGTAGTAGTTTTCTTAAGAGATAATTTTGGGGGAATATCTTAAAATATAACAAATTCAAGATTTCAAGAGAACTAATTTATTTTGAGGCGCAATTGTAGTATGTTTATATTTTTGTATCGAAAACTGGAAGTTCCGATACAAGCCCGCTCTAATTTTGCCATAATAAGGAAAAAATACTTTCACTAAAGAATAGAAGAGGTTA
>DDKT01000041.1 GCA_002339755.1 Patescibacteria group bacterium UBA2591 | reverse complement strand
TAAAACGAAATTTTTAGCTTGTGAAAAGTTTCCAGAAAATGTTACCTCTGATTACATTATGCCTGGCGGTAAATTTGAGGAAACAACTGAAATTGAATGTCTTAAGAATGAAATTAGAGAGGAGTTAAATTGTGAAGTTGATGTTGGCACATTAGAATATGTAGGTGAATATACAGATCTCGCCGCAGGTAGACCGGATAGAGATGTTTCCATAAAACTCTATAAAGGAAAACTAATTGGCATACCAAGACCGTCTGGAGAAATTAAGTTCATTCATTGGATAGGCAAGGAAGATCAAACGAATTTAAGAGCATCACCAATCATTAGAAACAAAATCATCCCAGATTTGGTTAAGCGAGGAATATTAAAATAAAATTTCCTCGTTCGCTTATCGCTCACTCGATGCTATCGCACTCGCCTAACAGCGGATAAAAGGAAAATCAGAGATTCCCCCCAAAAATTGCTTTCGGCAACTTCTTTTATCCGCAATACGTTAGCAGAAATTCGGAGGCTCGCTTCTTAAAAGATTGGATAAGGAATTTTTAAAAGATTGTACTTTAATTAGTTGTGGAAATCTATGATAAAAAATAAAAAATTATTTATAATAAGTGGATTAGTTTTAGCAGTTTTATTGTTTGTATCGTTTGGTTTGGTCAAGGCAGAAACTACTTTATGTTCTTTTAAAGGACCAGATTTGTCTGAGGATTTACTAAGGTTAACAGACTTTAGTGTTACTGGACCGTCTTCTCTAAAAGAAGGTGATACAATTACAGTAAAATTCAAACTACAAAACTATGGTCAGTCCGATTTAAAACTTGGCTCAAAAGGAATTTTTGCTGCTGCCAGAGACCCAAATAATAATGACGCCTCTTTTGGTTTCACTCGTTCAAATACTACTTTAAAGTATGTTGAAACAATTTCAGTAGAGGCTTCCAGGGTCTTGGATAAAGCTGGGACTTGGAAGATCTGGCCATCTTATCATCTTTCTCTGGTTACTGGAGAAAAATTAGGTCCTAATGAATGGCATGTTTGTACACTAAATGTTGGGACTAAAATTGTAGATTCTGATCAAGATGGTATCCAAGACCAACAGGATAATTGTCCAGATAAATATAATCCGAAACAAGAAGATGTAGATAATGACGGAATAGGTGATGTTTGTGATCCTTGCGATGACCGCGATTTTGACAAAGATGGAATCAAAAATTGTTTAGATAAATGTTTTGATAAACCGGAAAATTATAATCAATATCAAGATGACGACGGCTGTCCCGATGAAAAACTAGAAGAAATAAAAGATTCTGATAAAGATGGAATTTCAGATGACAAGGATAATTGTCCATTGGTTTACAATCCAGATCAAAAAGACGTAAACAAAAATGGTAGGGGCGATGCTTGCGAGGATTCAGATGGAGATGGCATAACCGATGACAGGGATAATTGTCCTTTAGCCTATAATCCAAAGCAGGAAGACAGTGATAAAGACGGAATAGGCGATGCTTGCGAAAAGGAGATCACTCCACCAGCTATTACTAAAGACACTGATAAAGACGGCATTCCTGATGAGAAGGATAAGTGCCTAAAAGAACCAGAAACTTTTAATAATTACCAAGACGACGATGGCTGTCCTGATAGTTTGCCAGAAATAAAACCCGAGGTTAAGCCTGAAGTCAAACTAGAGATTAAAAAAGAAACCAAACCACCAAAAATAAGCTTGACCCTCGCCCCTTCTCAACCAAAAAATGGAGAAAGAACTAAAATTAAAGTTAAAGCTATTGATGAAAGCCCGATTAAAAAAATTGTTATTTTCTTGAATAAAAAACCAGTTAAAAAATGTTTTCAGACTGATTATTGCCAAACAGAATTTGTCTTTATAGCGAGCTATTCTGATATTTTTGCCGCCGCTATTGATTTCCATAATAACATAAGCGCAAGAGATTTAACTGGAATAGATTTCGGCCTTAACATCACTGGAAGAGATTTCGGTTTTGGCATTGGAGATCTAATTGCAAGAGATCTTGTAAGAGATCTCGGTCTTGATTTCAATGATAATGACAATGATGGAGAATTTGATTCTTTTGATAATTGTTTAAATGTCTCAAATCCCGATCAACAAGATACAGATGGTGATGGAGTTGGTGATGCTTGCGATGAATGTGATCCAATCAAGGAAGGTCGTTTTACCAACCCTGAAAGATTTCGTCTTGAGCTCATGGAATTTTATATTGATGATACAGGTTGTGGCATCCAAGATACTGATAATGGTTTATTTTATTATACTCAGGGAGAAATAAGAAAACAAAAAAAAGATAGGGAGATTTTTTGTCAGGAAATAAGAACAGGAGCCGGAACTCGCCAAATCTGTTATGGACCTGAAATTGAGACAGTAGCAACTGATTCTTGTCTTGATGCAAACCGGATTAGAGAATATTATATTGTTAGTTTTTCTGCCGGCGAATTTGGTTATCGGGATTTTAACTGTCCTTATGGTTGTCAAAATGGCGTTTGTATTTGTGAGGGTTCGGATTCAGATGGTGGAAGAAATTATTACCGCCAAGGTTGTCTTTCTGGAACAGACTGTAATCTAAGAGAAAATCAAGATCAGTGTCTTGGTGATTATCAATTAAGAGAGTTTTATCGAGAGAGAAGGATAAATGAGAGAGGTGAGGAATTTTGCGCGTGGGATGTTGAAATATATGACTGTCCCATTGGTTGTCAAGATGGAGTCTGCATTTGTCGAGATAGCGATGGCGGTATTAATTACAACACGCGTGGCCATGTTGGTCAAGCTGGAGCCGATTATTGCCAAGATGAAAGAAACTTGGTTGAATATGAGGCTGTGTGGGACAGATCTAGAAATACTTGCTTTACTCCTTTCCGCGTTCATCGCTGCGAAGGCAGTTGTTCGGAAGGCCGCTGTGTTCCGCCAACTTGTGATGATGGTATCCAAAATCAAGGAGAAACAAACATTGATTGTGGTGGTCCCTGCCCAACAGCGTGTAATCAAGTTAGAATCAGTGGCCGGATTTTATACCAAGAAGCAGATGCTCATCCTGGTTACAATGAACCAATTTTATACCAAGGTCAAGAAGTTTTTAAACCAGTCCGACTTAGCACTTTATTTCTTGTTTGGGGACAATCCTATGTTGCCGGAAGAGCAAAACAGGTTAATTCGGGCACAACTGATAGTCAAGGATATTTCTCTTTTGTTGTTCCCCGAACTCCAGGTAGAAGTTATTTTCTTAAAATAAAGGCTAATAATCATGTAGCTAGAGTAGAAAAAGATTTTGATGGTTGTAATGAATATATTTTTTGGGAAAGCGCACCAAGAATAGTTCCAGCAACAGGTAATTTAGATTTCGGGGAATTAAGAATTGGTATTGACTCAAATCTCGGATTTACCCCTTTTTGGTATGAAGCGCCAGCCTGTAATTGGGGTAACTACAATTTCAATAGACAAACCGGTCGTTCCCAATATTTCAATATTGCTGAGTCTTTACTCTTAGCATATGAATATGTCAGGAGTCTTCCCAACAGTCGTGCCACTGACTCTGATCGAGATTCTATTGATCGAGTTGATGTTCAATATCCTGATAGTGCTTGGAATAATTATTATGGAGGTTGGATAGAAGAAATAACTTTAACTGGACCGAGTCATAATGTGGAGCGCTTAGATTTTGGTTTTGTTGATGAAACAATCATCCATGAGTATGGACATCATCTTCAAGAAGAACTTGCCGTAAGCGACATCCCTGATTATAATAATGGGCATAGCTGGTGTGGAAGAGTTGGTGATTATGAAACCGCTTTTTTTGAAGGTTTTGCTAATTATCTTTCTAGAATTGTCTTCCATTATTACAAAAATGACCGCCTAAAATTTATTTCCCATGTTCGATATGAGTCTGATTCACGCGTAGAAAGGGGTTGTTCTGAAAAGAGCGGGTATATAGAAGGTAATGTTGTTTCAGCTCTTTGGGACTTGGTTGATAGATATGGAAGTCCATCTTTTCCAAATTCTGAAGATGAACCTTTTGACAGACTTTCAGGACAGGAAATGGAAAGTTTTATCATCAGGGTTTTAGATGGCGAGATGGATAATTTCTCAGACGCACCGTGTATTTGTGAAATGAGAGATTGTTGGGGTGATCAAGTCGGAGAAAATCTTTCTGATCTTGATGACATCCTAACTGAATATGGAATAGGTTGTGGCGATGTGAGTAGAGGAAGTTGTGGCGGAGGATAATAAAGATATTCCATTGTTATAAATCATGAAATATAAATTAATAAAACTTAAAAGTTTAAAAACAATCTTTATTCTTGGAGTTGTTGTTATGATTGTTTTACTAATTTTTGGCTACATCTGGTTGGCTAAAATTAAAGAGGAAAAATTTATTAAATCGCAAACTTTTGACTCAATAAATAAACTTCAAGAATTTCCTTCTCAAAAAACGATTAAAAAATTAAAGATTTTAACTGAAAGTTCTTTTCTCGATTCTTATTTAAGAGAAAGAGCAATTTTTGTTTTAACTGATATTTCTATTAAACTGGAAAAAAATTCTGAAACTAGAGATTATCTTAAAAAAATCGCTTTAAATCAAGAGATGCCGGTTAATTTACATTCAGCTGCTTTGGCCAATCTTGATTTAATAGATCAGTTATTCCCGCCCAAAAAACATGGGATGATGAATGTTGATGTTCAAGGCGAAATAAAACTCGGTGGCCAAATTTCAATTATTATTAGACTTTTATCAGATATTGATGTGGAAAATGTAAAAGTTGGAGCTGGCGGGATAAAACATTATTCACCAATGCTGACTCCTGAGAAAATAGAATCGCCGATTATAACGCCAATTACTAAACCGCCCTGGTGGAAAGGTAGCATTAAAGCCAACGCTTTAAAAGAACTTAAATTTGACTTCCGGATTGAAAAAGAAGGTGAGATTGAATTTCCGGTTGTTTATGAATTTAATTTTGATTCAATAGATTCGGAAACTGAAAAACAATCTCTTTATTTTAAAATAACTAAGACAGGCGGGGAATTTTCCCGCGCTTCGATTTTTAAGTAATAAATAAGTCCCGCACCTTGCTCGCAGTGGGGCATTCAATCCAACCGTTGCTCGCACAAGGTATTTTGCCCAATCACAGCAAGTTGTGGGGTATTTTTAAGGCGCGGGATAAAAATATGCTCTGGCAAAAATAGAATAGTTGTTTTGGCAAAGCTCAACTCTGATTTTTTTGTTAAATTTTTCTTTCTCCTCAAATTGTCTTCGACAACTTCTTTTATCCGCAAGGCATTAGCAGAAATTATCTAGTCTGATTAGTTTAAAATATTATTCACAGACTTGACAACTTTGATTTTTCAAAGCGACTAACTGTCAAGGTTCAGATACACATGAACCAGTACATGCCCCTGTCAAATCATTTAAAAAGGTAACCGAAATAATCTATTAAACTAGTGCACAAAAGGCAACTAAATTTTTATTAAAATCGACCCTTTTCTCATTTTACCAAATATTTGCTTCACTTACTTTTTAAATCGGTTAACCAATACCATTTCACTTACATTTTAGAGCGGTTAATACGATCTTTTTACTTTTTTTGTCTTTTTTGGTATAATAATTTGGGGCTTAAATAAACTAAACTTCGGAATTTTGTCAATAATAATATTTCTAATGTTTTTCTCCCTGATTTTTTTTGCTGGAGTAAAAATTAGAGAAAGGGCAAAAGAATTAGAAGTGATGCTTGAGCGGCCAGGTTTTTTAACTTTTTTGATAGATTCCTTTTCTCTACCTTTTATCCGGACGGGAAAGCGGTTATCAAGCCAGTGGGTAAGATATAATATTGGTGGTAGTTTTGATTACTGCCCTAATTGATATGCCCCTTCAGTTGTTCACCGAATTTTTGGAGCATTGGAAATCCTTTTTGAAAGAGAAAAAAGAAGAAATACATTAGCCCTACGAATTACGAATCAGTACGAATATACGAATAGAGGATTCATGATTATTCGTAACCGATTGCCCAAATTCGTAAATCCGTATTTGGCAATCGGAAAGGTCGAACCAAAATAAATAATTTTATTCAATAAATATGACTAGCTTAAAAGTTTTTCTATTAAGTTTTGCAATGCTGTTTGTTTTTGGAATGACTTTTGCTCAGGAAGTGGCTGAAGCTAAAGAGGAAATCAAAGAGGTGGTAGCTGAAGCAATGACCCTTGATGAAGATATCCAGCCTCAGGATCTCGAAGTTTCAAAACCCCGGCTTTTGCCAGATAGTCCGTTTTATTTTCTGAAAAATTGGGGAAGATGGATTCGGGAAGTTTTTGTTTTCACTCCAATGAAAAAAGCTGAGTTAAGAATGAAATTTGCTAATGAGAAATTAATGGAAGTGAAAAAACTAATTGAGAAGAAAAAAGACCCAGAAATTATCAAGAAAGCGACTGAAAATTATCAGCAGGAAGTCGAGAGGATTAAAAACCGAGTTGATAAAATAAAAGAAAAAGCAAAAGAAAATTCCCAAGTCGAGAGTTTTCTTGATAAATTTATTCATCAGCAGACTTTGCATCAGAAACTCTTGCAAAAATTGGAAACCCAGGTTCCGCCTCAGGCTTTTGAAAAAATAAAAGAAGCTAGAGAAGAGCATTTGGAAAGATTTCAAGATATGATGTTGAAGTTAGAGGACCGAGAAGAAAAAATCACTGAAAAATTGAATGAAATTCTTGAGAAGCAGAAAGGAAGTCAGTTTAAAAACTTCAAAAATTTAGAAGTTCTTAAAGGCCTGGAAGAGAAAGTGCCAGAAGAAGCAAAAGAGGCAATTAAAAAAGCTCAGGAAAACGTCTTAAAGAGATTGCAGGGAGATTTAGAAAAGATGTCGTCTGAAGATCAGGATAGATTTAAAGAATATACTGAAAAAATTTCCGGGGAGAAAGAAAAGCACCTGGAAATTTTGGAAAATCTGAAATCAGAGCTTAGAGCAGTTCCTAAACCTCCGGAGTCTCTCAAAATTTTTGAAAAAAAATTAGAAGAAGGGAAAGTAAAGATATTAGAAAAGATAGAAAAAAAATTAGAGAAATTAAATTGTCCTCCCTGGGCGCTTCCAGCTCCAGAATTTTGTAAAAGAGGAAGAATAATTGTGGAAAAAGCCCCTGAAACTGGCTGTCCCTTACCACCAAAGTGTATAATTCCTGGTGAAATAGAAGCTCCTAAACCAGTTCCACCAATTTCACCGGAGAAACCAGAAGAACCAGGAATTATAGAAGTTCCTAAACCAGTTCCACCAGCTTTACCAGTTTTACCAGAGAAGTTTCTACCGGGATGTAAAAACCTCTGCGGCGATGGAATTTGTCAAGAAATAGTTTGTCTGGCCATTGGTTGCCCCTGTTCGGAGACAGCAGAAACCTGTCCGGAGGATTGTAAATAATTTGCGCTTTGCCAATAGGTTATGTTTGGACAGCTTTTTGTGGTGATGGAGGGCGCGAAGGTGAATTAAGAAAATCTTTGTAGTTGTCCGAAAGATTGTCCTATTAAAAGGGCACAAAATTTGGCGCAAGGGGAAATTCCTCTTAAGGCATATGGTTTTTCCGAAAATCTAAAGTTGACTTTAAAAAATTTAACTCGGCGCAAGGTCCGAACTTTTTTGACTATTTTGGCAGTGACCATTGTTATTTGATTTACAACAAAAGATTTCAGAACCTAAAAGAAAAATTATAATTAAAAATGATAATTTGAGAGGGTCTATAAAAGGAAAGGGGAAAGCTAAAATATAATATGGCTAAAAAATATAAATCTTGGCAGGAAAAATTAAACAACAGTAAAGGTCTGCCAAAAATAGTAAAGATTACTCCCAAAATGGCTGGCAGATGGGGAACAAAAGTTGGCGATACAGTGGTTATTCCAGCACCAGTTGAAGTAGACGAGATTATGAAAAAAGTTCCCAAAGGGAAGCTGATCACCATTAATGAAATTCGTAAAATACTCGCTCAAAAACATGGTGCTACAATTTGTTGTCCAATGACAACTGGAATTTTTGCTCGCATTGCAGCTGAGGCATCGGAAGAAATAGCGTCGCAAGGAAAGAAGAGTGTTACTCCTTATTGGCGGACACTAAAAACAAGTGGAGTAATAAACGAAAAATATCCGGGTGGAGTAGAAGGTCAAAAGAAACTTTTGGAGAAAGAAGGGCATAAAGTCATCAAGAAAGACAAAAAATGGGCAGTCGTTGATTTTGAAAAACACTTAATTTATCTTAGAATCAAAAGGAAAAACCAAAATAGAATAGACAGAAGAGAAGCTACTTAAGTAGCAAGATTTAGAGGTATAAAAATATGCAAAATAATAAAAGAAAAATACCGGGGATGTTTTATATCCTCTTTTCTTTTATCCCTTGGATTGTTTATTGGGTGTTGTGCGGAATGGGTTATGTTGTTGGAATTGTTTTTTCTCTGATAATTTCTTTATTTCTTATAATTTCTCAAATCTATAGAAGGGATTTTAATCTGATGGATTTAGTCTCTGTTTTTTATTTTGGTTTAGCTTCGTTGGGTACTTTTGTATTTAACTTAGAAATCTTTTTAGAAAAAAGCGGTTTTCTTGGCTATTCTGCCTTATTTCTTATGGCCATTTTTTCTTTAATTATTAAACAACCCTTTACCTTTCAAGTTTCCAAAAAAGATTATCCAAAGATTTACTGGAAAGACAAGGCATTTTTAGCCATCAACAGTGCCATTACTGGGACTTGGGCAATAATTTTTGTAACAAATGCAATTATCTTTTTATTTTTCAACCTACCCCTTAATGTAATTTTCTCAAATATTTTAATTGGTTTTGGTATAGCTTTCTCAATAATCTTTCCTTTAAAAGTCCCAATTTATTTTGCTGTCAAAGAATTTAAGAAATATGACTGGAAAGTTGAAACTAATCCTCAAAAACAAAAAAAAGAAGATGAATATGATGTTATAATCATTGGTTCGGGAATCGCTGGTTTAACTTGTGGCGCCTTGCTTTCAAAAAGGGGTTATAAGGTTTTGGTTTTAGAACAACATTATCAAGTTGGAGGCTATTGTTCCTCTTTTCAAAGAGAAGGATTTGTTTTTAATAGCGGAGTTGAAAATGTAAGTGGATTATGGGAAAAGGGGCCTCTTACTTATTTTCTAAAAGAATTGGGATTTAAAAAAGAAGATTTTTTTATAAAAAATAATGAAAGATTTATTTTTAAAAATAAAGAAATTAATATACCATCCACCTTAGAAGGATTTATAAATTTACTTTCTGAAATGTTTCCAAATGAAAAAGAAAATATTTTTAAATTTTTCAAAGAAACAAAAAAAGCTTATGAAGAATGTTACCAAGAAGCAGAAATTTATGGGATTCCTTTACCACCCTATCTTATTGTAAAAACAATAGGAGAAGAAAAACTTCGAAATTATCCCAAAGACCATCCTCATTTTTATGATTGGTTAAACAAAACATATAAACAAAAACTCGATGAATATTTTAGAGATGAGAATTTAAAAACATTACTTTGTGTTTTTTGGGGTCATATTGGAACCAAAGCCGAAAAAACACCAGCCAATAATGCTTTAGTGGCTTGCCTTTCTTATTTTCTTTATGGTGGTTATTTTACTAAAGGAGGGGCTCAAAATTTTGCTGACAGTTTAAAAAAGTTTATTGAAAATCATGATGGTCAAGTTTTGGTAAATCATAAAGTTGATAAGATTTTAATAAAAAATAAAGTGGTGGGGGGAGTAAAAATTAAAGAAGAAATTTTCAAAAGTCCAGTAGTTGTAGCTAATGCTAATGCTAAAACCACATTTTTAGAATTGGTTGAAGAAAATAATTTAAGTAAAGAGTTTGTTGAATATATAAAAGAATTAAAAATGTCACCTTCTTGTTTTATGGTTTTTTTAGGTCTTGATATAGATTTATCAAATTATCCAACCCTAATTAAAAATTTAGATGAAGAATATGCTATTGTTATCAATTCAAATGCCGATTCAACTTTGGCTCCAAAAGGCAAGAGTAGTCTTTCTTTGATAACTTTTGCCAATTACGATGAATTTCCCAAAAGGGAAACAAAAGAATATTTAAAAAAGAAAGAGGAATTTGCCAGGGCATTAATTAAAAAAGCAGAAAAAATCATTCCTGATTTAAGCAAACATATAATTGTTCAAGATGCTGCCACACCAAAAACTTTTGAAAGATATACTTTAATGCCTCGGGGAGCCCTATACTCCTTTGATCAATCGGTTGGCATTAAACGACCATATTTTAAAACTCCAATAAAAGACCTCTATTTAACTGGTGCCTCGACCTTTCCCGGAGGAGGAATTGAGGCAACTGTAATCTCTGGCATCATTTGTGCCAATGATATTTGTGATTGGAAGATTAGAATCTGAATAAATTTTTTTAAAAAGCTAACCAGATAGAGCTAATCTCCTGATTATATTATCCAATTTCATTTAAATATCCTAATTAATTATTTATAATTCCTCAAAATTATGAAGAGGAGGATTTAAAGAATTTAAATATTTCTAGAGTAAAGTTTATAAATTATAAATAGAAGAAATAAGAGAAACATGAATAAAAAACTAATTTTAATTTTCGCAACCATTATTGGAGGAGTTATTGGGGTTATTATACTAATACCTTACTTTTTGCCCCGCCCTGTACTATCAGTACCAGTTATTGAAAGCATCTCACCATCTTCAGGAACCGTAGGAACAGAAGTTACAATCAAAGGTTCTGGTTTTCATTCTAATAACAATGAGATTCATTTTGATTGTGGAGAAAAAGCCCATTGTTTTTATTCCAAAGAAATTATTGATGGTGAACGAATTACTTCTAGCGATGCTGTTTTAGAAAGTATTTCTTCCCCAGATGGAAAAACTTTGACTTTTGTCATTCCTGAAGTTTTGAAATCAACTTTTGGAGAATGGTTTCTACCAATAGGTGAAATTGAGATTCGTGTAGCTCATAGTGGATATGCCAGCAATTCAGTAAAGTTTACTCTGGAGTCAGAAGGAAAAACCTCAATAGAACAAACAAAAGAAAAATTACTTAGGGAATTAATGACTATTGAAGGTGTTATTGGCGTAGGAATTGGCGAATGCAAGGTAGAATGGGGAGTTGACTTGACAATAACTCAACTCTGTATAAAAGTTTATTTAGAAAAAGATTCATCAGAATTGAGAAAAAAGATACCTACTCAATTTGAGGGATTTAAAGTTGCTATAGAAGTAACTGGACCAATTGAAGCGTTGCCTAAATAAGTATTTCATATATACTTAACTGTTTTATAAAATATAATATGAAAATAGCCATAGGTAGTGATGAAAAAACTCAGCTCACTGATTGGGTTATAGATTATGTAAAAAAATTAGGACACAAGGTAGAATTATTTGGTCCACTTAAAGATGAAGATAAAGAGTGGGCAGATGTTAGCTTGGAATTAGCGGAGAGGGTGGCAAATAAAAAATGCACGCAGGGCATTTTGTTCTGTTGGACTGGTACAGGTGCTTCAATCGCCGCGAATAAAGTGAAAGGAATTAGAGCAGCATTATGCGTGGACAAAGAACAAGCAAAAGGAGCGAAAAAGTGGAACCATGCAAATGTTCTGGTTATGAGCCTTTTTCTAACCACTAAAAAGCTGGCAAAAGAAATTATTAATGCTTGGTTTAGTGAATCCTTCGGCAAAAAAGATTTTGATATTCGTAATGTTAAGAAGATAAAGAATTATGAAAAATAATTCAAACCTTGTTGCTAGAATTTTTTCAAAAATCTCTGAGTAGAGTTGCCATGGATGAAGTTTAATAAATTTAATTCTTCAAATCGTTTGAACTTTTGGAATCGAAATCTATTTCCTTTTGATAAATTTAATAAAAAATTTATTAAATAAATCAATACCTTTTCACTTACATTTTGCATCATTTGATACCGATCTTGTTACGAATTATTTTTAGTGCTATACTAAAGATGATGTGAAATAATATTTTACTGGGTTTAGCTATTTTTGCCTCGATTTTATTCGTAGAATCTATTTGAAATTAGCTTAATTTTTTGCTTCATCCTAATCTAATATTCAAAAACATACGAATGGAATAATGATTAAGATAGTTCAAATCTAATTCTGAGGGAATTAACTTTAAAAATTTGGACTACTTAATGGTGATAAAAATTGAAAAACCTGAGTTACTTTACAATTTTTAATATAGTTCAAAGAAAAGGAGGATTAGAAAATGGATTTGGTGTTCTTTTTAGTTTTGTTTATAAGTTTGATTAGTGCTTGGTATTTCTTCTTCAGAAAGGTCAAAGTTTGTAAAGATTGTGGAAATATTTTGAAAGGGACTGAAAGACCCGAAGGAATTAAGTGTGAAATTTGTAAAAGAAGTCAAAAACAATGGCTTGAGATGCCTTTTTTTGAATGGAGGCGTAAAAGAAAAATTAAAGAAGAGAAAAGGGGAAAGAAATGGCCATAGCAGAAATGTTGGGGACTGAAGTAAAAGAAAACGCAAAAGGTTTAACAGAGGAGTTGAAAAAAAAGAAAAAGATTGCCGTGTTTGGTGGAGATACGCCATTAGAATGGGATCAATTCCCACTTTATGATTTGGCTCACGAAATTGGCAAAGAAATTGTTTACCAAAAAGCCTTATTGCTTTCTGGCGGCACAGCGAAAAAAGGAAAGAGTAGCATCATGAGCGCCTCTCTTCAGGGAGCAGTTGAATCGGGAGGCCAAACAGCAGCCATTAAGATTGTCACCGAAAGATTATTGAGACAAGAAATAGTAGTTTTAGGCAAGGGCTTGATAGCAACCGTTAAAGTAAGCTCTTTTGAGATCGAGCCAGACAGAAGTTTTTTTCAGGAAACATGGTCTCTGGTTGACATTTTAGATTTCAAATCTAATACTGAAATCATGAACCCCTGGTTAGAATTAGCATTAAGAAAAGTAGCTTTATTGGTACTTTCTGATTCCTGGATTTTTTTACCAGGGTCAATAGGAACTGAAAGTGAGTTGAATCAAGCTGTTCAAATGATCTTAGGGTCTGAATTTTTAGGGTTGCCACAACCAAAGCAGAGGATTATTTTGGTGAGTGGTTTTTGGCAGAGTAAATTTGCAGAACTCAAAGAGAGGTTTGGAGATAAACACCAAAAGCATCTTGTTTTTATTCCTTCATCTGGCGATAATCAAAAGATGGCTTTTGAAGCTGTTTCTACTGCCTTGAAAGAACTTTAAGGAGGAAAAAAGATGAGAGAATTTTGGATTAAAGCATTAATTCTGTTTTTCAATTTAGCTTTACTTATGGGCTGTGAAGAGATAGAAAAGATTAAAAAGGAAGACTTGATAGCAATAGCTATCAAGCCAGACAAAAACTTAGAATCTATAGCAAATCAGTTAGTAGTACTCGTAGCAGAGGAGCTAGAAAATTATGGCTGTTCTGCAGTAATGATAAAAGTGATAAGCCCTGAAGACATGACTATAGCTGAGACACAACCCAACTTAAGGTTATATAAAGAAATGGTTAACAAAGGCGCAAATAAATTATTGATCGGAAGACTGACCCGAGAAGAAAAATCGATAAAAATAGCAGAATTAGAATTGAACATAATTGAAGTATCCAGTCGAAAAAGCATTGGATATTTTAGTCGTGAAATTTCGACAATTAGCCCAGAGGCATTCCGAGCAACTGTTTATAAACTTTTCCGCGAAAACCTGATAAAAGAAAAAGTTGAATAACAGAGTCTAAAAGGTGCATTCTGCATTCTGCATAAAGAATAAAGACTGCACCTTCCTTCTTTGTCTTTTATTTTAATCAAATAAATTTACAAGTTTAATTAATTCTGTTTATCTTTCTTTATCTTTTCTTAATTAAGAGAGGTAAAATTCAAAATACAAAGGACAAAAATTCTATGCCAAAGCTCATCGATAAAAAAATTCTTATAATCATTGCTTTCAGCGATTTTCAGGATTATGAGTATGGCAAAACGAGAGAGATTTTAGAAAGCCAAGGCGCAGAAATTATTTTAGCTTCCTCAAATAGAGGAGAAGCAGTTGGTAAATTTGGAACTAAGGTTAAGATAGATTTTTCTTTAGATAATGTAAAAACTGAAGATTTTGAAGCTATTATTTTTGTTGGTGGGCCAGGGGCAATTGGATATCAAGATGACCTTCAGGCTCATCGGATAATTCAAGAAGCAGTAGCCCAAAATAAAATTTTGGCTGCTATTTGTATTGCTCCTCTTATTCTAGCCCAAGCTGGAGCCTTAAAAGGAAAAAAGGCTACTGTTTGGTCAAGTTCTACAGATAGGGCTCCGATTGAAGAATTAGAACAAACAGGTGCTATCTTTGTTGCTCAAGATGTGGCAAGAGATGGTAAAATTATTACTGCCAATGGACCAAAGGCAACAGAAACCTTTGCTCGAACAATTTTGGAAGCATTACTAGAGAGTTAAATAAATATCTCGAAAAATTATCAAATTTTTATTATGCATTATCTTTATTTATGTAAAAGTGTATACTATCATCATAATCAAAAAAAGTGTATATTTTTAAATTACCCTTAAAGAAACAAGTAAGTTTTTATTTAAGCTAATAATTCAAAAATATTAATCGCAATTGACCCAAAAAATCAAACCTTACTTAGATTACTTAATTTAGCTTTATTTTCAATAACTTCGGACAATATCAACTTCAAATAATTGAACTTTATCAAGGTTATGAAAAAAAAGAAAGAAAAGTCAAAAATCAAAAATTTATGGAAAAGAGTTGATTTTAGATTTATACAATTGTGATCCAAAGATTATTCGTTCAAAGAAAAAAATTTTGGAATACATCGATAAAATATGTGATTTGATAAAAATTAAAAAATATGGCAAAGCAATGATAAAAAGATTTGGAGAAACAAGCAGTTGGGGAAAGGGATACTCTTTTTTTCAATTTATTACCGAAAGTTCAATCAGTGGTCATTTTTTAGAACCCGAAAATATAGCTTATCTTAATATCTTTTCTTACAAACCATTCAATGAGAAAATAGCTGTTGATTTTAGTCAGAAGTTTTTCAAGGCAAAAAAATTTAAAAAACAAGTAATCTTCCATTAAAATACTTTTTTGTTTAACTCTTTGTTTTTGAAGAATAAACTATTAAGGATTATAAAAATGGACAAGAATAAAAAATCAAAGAGATCTTCATTTGAGATCAAAAATAAAAAAATAAAATTTGCAGGAGTCCATCTTATCGCTGAATTCTGGGATGGAGAAATTATAGAAGACTCAAAAAAAATCGAAAAGATTTTGATTGGAGCAGCTAAGGCCGCTAAAAATACTCCTCTAAAGATAGCTGTTCATAAGTTCAATCCTCAAGGAATAACTGGAGTTGTTTTATTAGCCGAGAGTCATATTAGCTTACATTCTTGGCCAGAGTTTAATTATTTAGCTGTTGACATTTTTACTTGTGGAGAAAACACTTTTCCTTATAAAGCTCTTGGATATTTAAAAAAGAAATTTAAACCAAAAAAGATTGAAGTAAAAGAAATAAAAAGAGGCAAGTCATTCTGAAGTCAAGAATCACAATGAAATTAAATTTTGAGAAAATTTATAAAAAATTTAAAGGAGAAGTTCCTTGTCCTGAAAACTGTTTTTGTTGCTGTCTCAATAAAGCAGGGGTTTTAGACTTTTTGCCCGAAGAACATAAATATTTGTGTAAAAAACTTCCACAAGCTAAGAAATATATTAAGCACAAAAAAATAAATGGAATCAATTATTATTATATTAAATTTCCCTGTCCTTTTTTAAAAAATAATAAATGCAGCATAAGAGAATTTCGTCCATTTGACTGCAGAACATTTCCTTTAGACTTCTGTATGTTTAATAATAAAATTTTCACTATTGTTTCTTCTAAACGTTGCCCAGTTATTAAAATGATAAAAAAACAAGATATCCAAAAAATATCAAAATTAATCATTAATGTAATATCTAAAGTAGACAAAAAATGGGTTGAGGCAGCAAGAATAGTAGGTTCTTGCGGCAATTGTAAATATAAAAATATTTGTAATATCTATAATCAAAGAAGTTGTATTTTTGATAAAGGTTGGTAACTTTTTTATCAAAGTGTTTTCTCATGAAACAAAAATGGTATATTGATAAATATCTTCCTAATCGGCATAGTTATCACCGAATAAGAAAGATTTTATTTCAAAAGAAAACAAAGTTTCAAAAAATCCAAATTTTTGATTTATTTGATTTTGGGAAAAGTCTTGTAATAGATGAAATGCCCCAAAGTAGTGAAAATGATGAATGGATTTATCATGAATGTTTAATTCATCCTTCTTTAATCTTATTAGCTAATAAAAAATTGGAAGTTTTAGTTTTAGGCGCGGGAGAAGGAGTAACTCTAAGAGAAATTTTAAAATACAAAAATATTAAAAAAATTACTGCTGTTGATTTTGACAAGCAAGCAGTAGAAATTTTTCAGAAATTTTTTTATAAAATGCATCAAGGTTCATTTTCTGACCCAAAAGTAGATTTAGTTTTTGATAGCGCGGAAAGCTTTCTAAAAAATACAATAAAAAAATACGATCTTATCTTCTCTGATATTACTGATATTACTTTTTTTGATTTAGGCAAAATTAAAACCTCTCCATTTAATTTCTGTCAAAATATTTATAAAAAATTAAAGAAAAACGGTATTTTCACTATGCATACTTCTAATCTTAGTGAAATCCATTATAAATCTCATTTTCGAATAAAAAGATTATTAGAAAAAATCTTTCCAAAAGTTTATTCTTATCGAGTCTTTATACCTTTCTTTGGTGATTACTGGGGGTTTTTAATTGCTTCGCCAAATTTAAAATTTAATCCATTAAAAATTTCTCAAGAATTCATCAAAAATAAAATAAAGAAACATCAATTAGAAAAAAAATTAAAATATTTTAGCCCAGAAACTTATAAATCAATTTTCACTTTACCTCCTTTTTTTAAGAAATTTGAAATTTTATAAGCAAAATTATTAAAATTAAAAATTGTTCATTTGGAAGGATTGAGCTCGGATCTAAGTCGCCGTCTTCGAAGCGGGTTATTTTTAAAACCTGAAATATAGTTTATCTTAATGAGCTTTATGCAAATTTTTAATTTTTTGATAAAATAATATTAAAGATGATGCGTAATTAAAATTTAGCCAACTTTTTAATCCATAAAGTTAATTTTTTGTTGATTTTTAAGGAGAACAAAATTTAAAAAAACCAAAATTTGACAAAAAATCTTATTACATATTAGGTTTATAAAGGTCGATAAATTTAACACCAAGAGATGTTTTTCCTTTTAATAAAATTTCATCTTTTGGCTTAGAAAGAAAGCTATGAATGAAGAAACAACTGTTCCTACTTCTGTTCAGAAAGGAAAAATCAAGCAAGTGATTATTGCTACTATTGTGGTAACTATTATTAGTATGATTCTTGGTATGCTTACTTGTGGTTGGCTTTTCAGATGGGTTTATGAACTTTCTCCCACAGAAGTTTGGAAGATTGGTCCTGGAATTTCACCTAATCCTGTTTGGTTAACCCTGGGTAATTTAGGAATGGCCTTTATTTTAGTTTTAGTTTATGCTTTGGTTAGTTCTGGCATTCCTGGAAAGGGAACAAGGAAAGGAATGAATTATGGATTTATTGTCTGGCTTCTAAGCTTAGGGGGGATGTGGGCTGTTTTGATGTTTATGACTGTAAATCCAGGTGTAGTTCTTTATTGGATTATTCTTGGTTTAGTAACTCTTCTTATTGAAGGAGCGATCATCGGAGCTATAGTAAAATAAAAATAAAATAAAAAATTTACTTAAAAAATTAGGAAGCTAAAAAATAGTTTCTAGAAATTTTTTGTTTTAACTTTTTTGAAAGTTTAATTTTAGCAACTTTCTTATCAATTTATGTTTTCTAAAGTTTCTTTAGTAATTACTAAATCTATTTTTGATTCAATTTTAGATTTTTTTTATTTCCCTTTTTGGTGGTATACAAAAGGTTTAAAAGATGTATTGCTTTGGTCTTTTAAAAAAATTCTAAATGGTGAAAAGACTTTAGGTTTGAGAATTTGGATGATGAATTTATTTCATCCCATGTATGGAGTTACTGATTGGCAAGGAAAGATTATTAGTTTTTTTATGAGATTAATCCAGATTTTTTTTAGATCAATTTTATTTTTAATTTGGATTTTTTTTATTTTTCTTTTATTTTCAATTTGGCTTGTAGCTCCAGTTTTTGTAATTTATTCGATTCTTAAACTTATTTTTTAATTTTGACTACTTAGGCCCTGCTTTTGGATTCAGGATTTCGAATTTTGAATTTTTTATTTTCATGTCTCAATTTCTTATTTGTTCCAATTGTGACGGCACTGGTTTTTTTGATAAAAAAATTTGCCTTAATTGTAAAGGTATAGGATTTGGCCTTTGGCACGAAGGTCGGTTCATCTATTGGGGAAGAGCTTTGAACGAGGAAAGTATTTTAGAAAGAAAGATTAAAAGATTTGCAGGAATTACAGCTAACTTTCTTTTAGGATTATTTGGTTTATTTGGAATAATAATTTTAGTTTTTACTTTTTGGAAAACTGGGATCGATTTAGAAGAATTATTTACTAGAGACTTTTCTTTACCAAAGCAGATACTTTTAATCTTTTGGTTTAGTCTTTTTTTCGATCTCTATCTTTACTCTCGAATAAAAAGAAAGGATGTTGGAAGCGTTATAATTGAAAAACCTTGCCTTTCAACTTCAAATATACCTTTACTTTCCTTAACAGAAGTAGATAGACTAAAAAAGAAATTCAAGATTGATATCTCTCAAAATTTTTCTCAGAGAAGTCAGCAGGCTATAGAAGAGGCTTATATATTAGCTAAAAGGTTTGCTCATCTTAAAGTTTTGCCTATACATCTTTTTTTTAGTCTTTTAAAAATACCAGAAATAAAAGTTATTTTAGCAAGATTAGAAATAAGTCCTCAAATTCTGAAGGAGAGAGTTAAAAATATTTTAGAAAAAGAAAAAAAATTTCCAGGAGTTGTTCCGAAAATCACACCTGATTTAATTAAAATCTTTTTAAATAGCTATTTAAAAGCCTGGGAGGGAAACCTTAAAAGAGTTTATGCAGAAGATTTATTAGCTATCATAGCAAGGGAGGAAAAGATTAAAGAAATTCTATTTGAATTTGAAATCGATCAAGATAAGCTTAAAAATATCATTGCTTGGACTCGGATTAATCGAATGCTTTTCGAGCGTCGGAAGGAATTCCTTGGCCTTGCGCGTTTTCGACCAAAGGGCATCATGAATCGAGCTATGACTGCTGTAAGTACTCCTTTTCTTGATCAGTTTAGTGAAGATTTGACTTTTTTAGCTAAATTAGGTTATCTGCCTTTATGTCTTAATAGAGAAAAAGAATTAGAAGAGATTTTTAGAATATTAGAGGGCGCTAGGGTGGGCGTAATTTTGGTTGGTGAGCCGGGAGTCGGTAAAAATGCAATTATTGAAGGATTGGCCCAACTTATGGTTGAAGAGCGAGTACCTAAAATTCTTCGAGATAAGAGACTTTTGAGTTTAAGTATAGCTCGACTTACTGCTGGAACTACCTCTTCTGGAGCAAGAGAAAGATTTTTACGAATTTGTTGCGAAATTGCTCGAGCCAAGAACATCGTTCTTTATATTCCTGAAATTCATGGCTCTGTAGGGATTAAAGAAGGAGGTATTGATTTAGCTGATCTTTTGACCGAAGAGATCAAAAGAGGTTATTTTCCGTGCCTGAGCGCTACTACTCCTCAGTTATATACTCGTTTTATCGAATCTTCGAGCTTAGGATCAGTTTTACAAAAAGTAATTGTTAACGAACCAGAAACAAATGAAGCCATACAAATTTTAGAAGCTAAAATTGGAAACATTGAATATAGAAATAAGGTTTTTTTCTCATATGAAGCTATCAAACGAACAGTAGAACTTTCAAAAACTTTCCTCCACGAGTTTTATCTTCCGGAAAAAGCAATTGAAATAGCAGAAGAAGTAGCTCATCATGTTTTAGAAAAAAGAGGAACAAAAGCAATGGCTAAAGGAGAAGATGTTTCTGAAATTATTTCTCAAAAAACAAAAATTCCTCTCACTACTATTGTAGAAGAAGAAAGGGAAAAGCTTCTAAGATTAGAAGAAGTCATTCACGAAAGAATTATTGATCAAGAAGAAGCAGTTAAAGAAGTTTCTTTGGCTCTTCGTCGGGCAAAGGTAGGATTAAAATCTGGCAAAAAACCTATCGCCAGTTTTTTATTTTTAGGACCAACAGGAGTAGGGAAGACTGAAATGGCTAAAACTGTAGCTGAGGTTTTTTTTGCTGGCGGAAAACAAATGATAAGACTTGATATGTCAGAATATCAAGACAAAGCTAGTGTTTATAGATTGCTTGGCACCCCTAGTGAGGGTGGCCTTCTTACAGAGGCTGTTCGCAGAAATCCTTATTCGCTTTTACTTTTGGATGAAGTCGAAAAAGCCCATCCAGATGTTTTAAATATTTTCTTAGCTATTTTAGATGATGGTCGAGCAACTGATGGAGCTGGTCGAGTAATTGATTTTACTAATGAGATTATAATCGGTACTTCCAATGCTGGCTCTTCTTATATTCAAGAAGAATTACGCAAAGGTTCAACCATGGAGCAAATTAAAGAGGGTCTTTTGCAAAAAGAAATAGGATTTTATTTTAGACCAGAATTTTTAAATCGTTTTGATGGGATAATTGTTTTTAAACCCCTTAGTTTAGCCGAGATCGAAGAGATTACCCGCTTACTTATAAATCGTGAAATTAAAAGAGCAGAGGAGAAATACGGGATAATTTTAGAGGTGACAGAGGGAACAATAAAAGAATTGGCTCAAGCTGGTTTTGATCCTGTTTTTGGCGCAAGACCGTTAAAAAGAGTAATTCGCAAACGAATTGAAGATGTTTTAGCTTACTTGCTTTTAGAAAAAAGAATTAAACGTCGAGATATAGTGATTTTTGATAAAAGTGGAGAGGTGAGAATCAAGAAAGCGACAGAGCTTTGATTTGATTCATTCAAATTTCAAAAAAAGAAGTAAATCTAAGATTACAAGATAAGATCTTTTGAGAAGAAATTTTATCTAATTTCAATCCAAAATTAAATAAATCCCTCTTTAATTGCTTCTCTGATTTTTTTCATCAATTCTAAATAAAAAGCCAAGTTATGAATAGTAGCTAAGCGTAGAGCAAGTGGTTCATTTAGCATAAAAAGATAACGTAAGTAAGCTCGGGAATGATTTTGGCAGGTATAGCAAGGACATTTTTTATCTATTACTGAAAAGTCTTTTTTAAATTTTTCATTGCGGATGTGTATCTTTTCGTAAAAGTTTGATTCTTCAATTTTAGTTTTTGAGCCACTAAATTTATAAAGTAGACCGTGTCTGGCATTTCTGGTAGGAATAACGCAATCAAACATATCAACTCCCTTTTTTACTGCTTCTACGATTTCTTCTGGATTGCCTACGCCCATCAAATACCTTGGTTTGTTTTTTGGCAAAAACGGAATTGTATAATTTAAAATTTCAAACATTTTTTTCCTTGGTTCGCCTACAGCTAAACCACCAATAGCGTATCCATCAAAATTTAATTTAGTGATTTCTTTAATACTTTGAAGTCTTAGATCTTTATAAACAGAGCCTTGGATAATCCCGAAAAGTTGATTAGTTATGGCGCTTTTTAATCGTTTTTTAGCCCGCTTACTTCTTAGAGCCCAGTTATTGGTTCGCTCTACAGCTTTCTTGGCATAATCATAAGAACAAGGATAAGGAGCGCATTCATCTAAGACCATCATAATGTCACTACTTAAAGCTATTTGGATTTTTAGAGCCTTTTCTGGAGATAAAAATTCTTTTTGCCCATCTCTTTCTGACTGAAACCATACTCCTTCATCATTAATTTTTATCAAGAAAAGATTAGTCTCTTTCGTTTTTGAAAAGGAAGAAGGGACATTTTTGGAATTTAAAGAAAAAATTTGGTAGCCACCAGAATCTGTTAAAATAGGACCATCCCAATTCATAAATTTATGTAATCCATTAGCTTTTTTAATTATTTCTATTCCTGGTCGAAGCATTAAGTGGTAAGTATTTCCTAAAATAATTTGAGCCCCTAAATCTTTTAGTTCTTGAGGAGTTAAATTTTTTACCACTCCTCTGGTAGCGATAGGCATAAAAAATGGTCCAGAAATTATACCATGTAAAGTTTTTAATTCAGTTAATCGAGCTTGAGAAATTTTGGATTTTTTAAGAATTTCAAAACCGGGCATATAGAATAAGAGTGTTAGTTAATTGTTCAATATCTTTAGCTTTAGCTTTAGGACTTATTATTCGGTGAGGCAGTTGACATATTCACTCTGTGGCTAAAAATAATTATTGTACCCCTTGATCTTAAATTGAAATTTGACAAATTTAAAATAAATTCTAAAATAGAAGAATAATTTGAATATTCACATATACGTAAATAATGCAAAATTTAAGATAACTGAATCTTTGGAAAATTAAAACTCTAAAAGAAGGAGGAGGAAGATGAGAAAGTTAAGTTCTTTTTTGAACTTGCCTAATGTTATCACTGGTTTGAGGGCGCTTTTAGTCTTTCTAATTATTTGGACCTATTTGAACTTGCCTAATGTTATCACTGGCTTGAGGGCGTTTTTAGTTTTTCCAATTATTTGGACCTATTCGAGAGGTATGGTAAATGTAGCTTTCTGGCTACTAATCATAGCTGCTTTTACAGACCTATTAGATGGGCTTGTAGCCAGAGCTATAAAACAGCAAACAGGTTTTGGCAAGTTATTTGACCCCCTTGCTGACAAAGTTCTTATTATCGGCATCCTTGTTTGTATTGCTTTTGAGATTTTTTCTGATTGGGTGGTAGTACTTACTGTAAGCCTGGAGTTCGTTTTGGCAGGAATGTCAATGCTAAATTTTTTTTTAAAAATTAAACGTCGACTAGGGTCAAACATTTGCGGAAAGATAAAAATGAGTCTTCAAGTAGCAGCGATCTTGATAGTTTTTTACAACAAGGATTATGCTCCAATAGCAGAAGTCTTTCTTCAAACAGCAATTTTTTTTGCTGCCGGAAGCATTATTTTGCATGCTTTGACAAAAGAGAAAAAATAGGCTTTAAAAAGTCCTGGAAATAAAACAAAAACCAGGACTTTTTTGTGTCAAAACTTAAATGCTGAACAGATTATTTCTAAGTGTGTAAGTTGACTTGAGTTTTAGCTTTAAAACGAATAATTCACTTTCGAGCCTTGGAGCTTAAATTCAAACTTTAAAGCCATTAAATTTTAATACTCTACCTTTCCCTTTCCTTTTGCTATTGGATCAAA
The DNA here is from genome assembly GCA_002339755.1 of Patescibacteria group bacterium UBA2591. Taxonomy (GTDB): domain Bacteria; phylum Patescibacteriota; class Patescibacteriia; order UBA2591; family UBA2591; genus UBA2591. The sequence goes on along the minus strand of DDKT01000041.1, from coordinate 2,836 downwards.
GATCAAGTCAGAGAGCAGGGCTGGTTGTTCTAGACTGATATTAGTTTCAGTAAATTGATCTTTTGCCTCTAGAGTGGTTGGTCCAGTTAAGGCTAAAATTTTTCCTATCTCTTCAGAGCTTGGAATAAGACTAATCTGGAAGCCCATTTTTACACTTTCCCAAGGCTGAATTTCGTCAAGATACCAAACCACTTCTTTGGTGATTGGGATAAAATCTAAATTTCCCTTCTCTGCGCTTTGATCGAGAGTCTCTCGGGAGAAATCCTGGAAGAAATTAATTCCTTGGGGTAATTTTGTTTTTACTTTTATGTTCTTTAACGCGTTAGTTGTGTTGTTTAAATGCCAATAAATGTAATAGATAGTTTCTTGTCCTACTTTTGGTGGCAGGGGACCTGAGCCGATTGCTTGGTAGTCATTATTGTAATATCGCGCTTCAGTCCGGAAGTTAACTTTACTTTGTATTTTTACTAATGTAGGATTACTTTGGAATTTAATTTTTTGATTTCCTGTTTCCGGGAAAGAGACCGTTGCTTCTATTTTATTTTCCAGCACTACATTTTTTTCTTCTTGTTTTGGAATCTTAGGGAGAATAAGCTTGAAAATAATTTCCCCCTCTTCATTTGGTTTCAAAGAAGTTAAAACAGGAATCGATTTTACATTTTCTATTTCTATGCTCCATTTTTTCTCCTTCATTTCCCATTGATTATTTCCTGCTTCTATTTCATAGGGGTCAATAGATTTTTGAATTTTAAATTCTACATCTTTCATTTCTAAACTATTTTCATTTTTAAATTTAACTAAATAATTTAAAGCCTCTTCCCGGCTGGTTACGCTAACTTTTTGATCATTAACAGTAAAATCTAAGCTCAATTTTGGTTCAAAAAGAGAAGTAATTAAACTTTTCTCCGCTTGCAAAATAAATCCTTCTTCAGTTAAAACCCCAGCCTGGACTTTTAATTCTTCTTGTTGACCTTGATTGCCAGAAAATTTTCCTTTGATTTTTATTTCTTTTTTTTCTTTTGGTTCAAGTTTTTCAAGAATCCAAATATTTTTTCCTTCTTCTGGGCTTGGGTTAATTTCTTCTATTTCTAAATCTGGAGGAAAAACAAGGCTTGTTTTTATTTTTTCCAAAGGAATTTTTGAGACATTTTTTAATTTGATCTCGTAATCAACTTCTCCTTTAGCTAAACTTTTCCCCGGTCCATTTATTTCGATTTCTAGAGTAGAGAGATTGATTTTTGTAATAAAAAAGGCTCTTTTTTCAAGATTAGAACGAAAATTTATTGGTTGATAAATCAAAGCCACTTCTAGTTTTTTTTCTTCTTCTCTTTGACCGATTAATTGTCCTTTAATTTCTAATTTTTCTTTTTCGTTTGATTTTATTTCAGGCCATTGATAGACTGTGTGGAGAGGACTAAGACTTGTTGGCTTAGAACTCTTCCAATAGAAACCTGAGGGAAATTTTAAATTTATTTCTACATTCTTTAGAGCTACTTTTTCATGATTTTCAATAGTAATTAAATAGTTTATTTCTTCCCCCGAGGCAATTTCTTTTTCTCCATTTATTTTTAGGATTACTTCTTCTGATTTTTCTTTAGTTCGGGTTTCGAAAAGTAAAAAGCTAGTTAAGCTAGCTAGAGAGAGGACTGACAAAACAAGAATAGCAAAAATAAAGATACTCTTTTTTTTGATTCTTCCAGAATGAATTTTTAAAAATGACTTTTGTGATTTCATGATTCTATTTATCAATTAATTGAGGAAGTATAAATGATGCTAAATCTTTAAAACCTAGAATTCACCTTATCTATTATTATCTTTATTATTATCTTTTTTTAAAATTCCTTTTCTACATCTTTAAAATCCGAAGATAAATTTTTCTGATTCTAGTTCTTTTTCTAGATGATATTTTAGAAAGGAATTAGTTATTTTTGTTAGAGATTGATCGTGGTTTTCTGGAATTAAATTTTCGGTTAACATTTCTTTTATTTTCCGAACATTTTCTTCGGAAATAATTGAACTATTTTGATCGAATTTTTTGCATTGACTACAAAGTAAGCCTCCAAATTTCCAACTAATAAAAACAAATTTATTTTTAGAAAGAATTACCTTTTTCTTTTTACAGAAGACGCAAAAGGATAAATTAGGCTCGTATCCCAAAAAACAAAGAAGTCGGAGAACAAAATAATCAATTATTTGACAGAAGGATTGCTTAGCTATTTGTAGATTATTCAAAGTTTTTTTTAATAATTTAAAGACCTCTTTGTCTTGATGATGCTCTTTGATTAAATTGTCGACAATTTCTAAAATATAACTTCCATAAATAATTTTTCTGAAATTTCTTTTTAGATGACTAAAACTCTCCACAGTAGAGACATTGATGATTTTATCCCAAGCTCTTCCTTTAACTACCGTTAAGTCTATTAGATTGAAAGGTTCTAAATGACCAGCCAATTTTGAGTTTATTTTTCTTGCTCCCTTGACTAGGACTTTTATTTTTCCATATTTTTCTGTATAAACAGTGTAGGTCCGGTCAGCCTCTTGATGGTTTTGCGATTTTAAAACAATGCCTAAAGTTCGATAGTAAAGCATATAAAATTAACAGAGGTTAACAATTGATGCATTCATTCAAGTAAAAATAAGAAAGTAAATAATCAGCAACTGAAAGCTAACAGCGAGTACCACTGGAGATCTTTTGGCTCACCCAGCTTCAAGATTTGAGATTGGATTTGCTTAGAAGCACATAGGCACTCGGTCGCTTCGCTCCCTCGCGCGCTATTCCGCCCCAATTTTGCGAGATTATTATTTGGTGAGGCACTCGTTCGCCTTCGGCTCACTC
>DDKT01000024.1 GCA_002339755.1 Patescibacteria group bacterium UBA2591 | reverse complement strand
TTCCTAAAAGTCTACCTTGAGCAATTGTATCAGTTTTTGAACCAGTATCAGCGTTTTGAGTATAAGTAGCGGCAAGGTTTTCAGTATGAATATGTCCAGCTGAAGCAACAGTATTTTCAGTTAATACTCTACCTGCGGTACTGCCTGCTTTTAATCTATCACCTACGGCAATAGTTCCATCAGCTACCACAATTTTTTTACCATAAACAACTACATCTACATCAGCTCCAGAAGTTGCCGCTTCATCAGCTACTCCTACTACTTTTTCCGCATTGGCAACCGCCGCTTTTTTTACTTCGCCAACTCCTGAAATATAAACTACATCACCATCACTTAAACTCTCACCAGCTTTAAAACTGATTGTAATTTTACCTTTTTTTACTTTCATAAAAGTAATGATTCAATTTCTATTATTCCTTCGACCTTTAAAATTCCATTATTTTCTATAATACCAGCTAATAATTTTCCGTCAACTCTTAAATTCCCATCATTAGTAAAATGCCCGAGGGCCACTTCTACACCTGAAGCAATGAAACCATTTAATCCAGGCGCAAGCCGGTAATTTCTTGTTATTATTTGGGAATCAATAATTCCCTTTTCCGTTGATAAAGCTCTTTTCATAATTTTTAAAATTTTAACAATTTAAATTTTTTTCACTTAACTTAAACAATAACAAATAATTTATCTATATTTATTTTAAATGCTTTTTTTTGATTCTTTAATTTCTAATTTTTTAACTTTTGGTTCAATTCCTTTCATTTCTTCTTTTTCTTTTAAATATTCTTCAGCAGGTGTTCCTTTTTTAATATAAATTGGCTTTTTTAAATGAATAGGTTCGGCAATCCCAGTAAATCTTTCTCTTAAACTTTCTGGGATTCCAGTTATCTCTGGCAATTCTTCTTCTTCTTTCATTATTTCTACCCAAATTCCTCGACAGGCAAAATGGAAAATATCATTTTTTGTAAAGGGATCATCAAGAGAAAAAATTCTACTATCAACACTAAGACAATAATTACAATTTTTTACCAAAAATCCATTCGCAATATAATTATGTTCATTTTCAACTTCAAAATTAAAAACATTTCCTTTATACTTATAACATTCAATTTTATTTATTGCTGTTTCTTCAAACATTATTTTAATAACTTTTTTTAATTTTTTCCAACAACATTTGTGAATTCTTCAATTATTTTCTTGAGTCGTTTCTCATACTCGGATTCTTTTCCATTCTTTGCTATACGATGAACTTCTATATTTGCTTTTTCTAATTCAAGAACTTCTTTAATAATCTCAACATCTTTTTTCAAAAGCTTTATGTTAACTCGTTTAGAATCAACTTTTTTCATTTTTTTACTACTTTTATCTTGAACTACGAAATGTCAATACAAACAATTAAAACTTGATAAGCTCAAAAAATCAAAAATTGAAAATTAGCCATTAAAATAGTAGAGATAATTTCTATGGTAATATTCAAAATTTGTTTGAATTTAGTAAATAAACTTACATTTCGTAATTCAAGATACCTTTAGTATACCACAAAAAAACCTTGTCAAGAAGTGGAAAACTTTAATAAAAGTTAAGTTTTAAGTCCCATTTACGGGAGCTATTGCCTTATAATATAATAATTTATCTGAATTTTTAATTTTTCTTGCCTCTATATTTAATTCTTTTCCATCTCTAATTATAAACAATTTATGGTCTTCTGTACATTCTAAAATTCCTTTGTCTGTGTAAAATTTAAACATTTTACCATCATAATCTCTTATATTTGTTTCTACAACTTTTTGTTGCCCTTTTTTTGTAAAAACTAATTCTCCTTCTTTAATATCTTGAATATTTTTTTTCCCAACTATTGTTTCTATTTTTGTATCTTCGGGAAAACAGGTAACAGTATCTAAAATTTCGCTTCTTTGTAAAGCATAAATATCATTTTTATAAGTTTCAAAAGCAAATCTTCTTCCTTGATTTATTCCTCCTCCAACAATAGTAGCAGGAACTACACTCCAGATATCAAATGCTTTTCCTTCTAAAAAATCTTTAACAGATTTTAAAATAAAACCTTTATCTATAAACTGAAATTCTTTCTCTGACATCTCCCTTTGTAATCCTTCTAACAAACTTTGTTTTGCTACTTTTAAGATATCACCAACCATTATATCTGTCAAGGTAATCGCTCGATTCCTTAACATCACTTTTTGTTCTTTTTTGGTTGGGGGAGGAGTCTTTTTCATTTCATAAGAAGCTCCTTGTTTACTATATTCAAAAGTGTCTTCTAAAGTTTTTAAAATTTGTTTTTGATATCTTTCTTGAAAATTTACTTTCAATTTTTCTATTAAATTTATTCTAATTGTTGGACTTGGCTCATTAAGAATTTTATCAATTTGAAGAAGTAAATCATCAGTAATTCTCTTTAAGGTAAATCTTAAATTCCTCCTTAAACTTTCTTCTTCATTATCCATTTTGTTATTTAATTCATTAAATCTAACTTTTCTTTCAGCAAAAGTTAACTGCCTTCTGGCTTTAAACTCACTGGTAATTTTTTCTACTTCTTCTTTTTTTTCTTCAATCGTTTTCTTTTCAGGAGTTGTTGAAATAACTTTTTCCTTTGGAGGCAATTCTAAAACTTCTCGTAAATAATTTTCTATTTTTTCATCAGGAACAATAACTGGTTTTTCTCCTGGTATTGCTGAAGTAGTTAATCTGGAAATTGCCCCACTTAATTCATCTACATTTATTCTTCCCACTTTCGTAAATTCTAATGTTGGATAGTTTTCAACATTATTATAATTCAAATCTACTAATTGTTGGATAGCATATCTATTGATAATATCCTTTATCTGTTTAGCAATAGCGGTTAAATTATTATGAAAAGTAGAAGTTTGGTCAGCAGATAGAGCATAAGAACCTAAAGAACCCGCTCCTAAATCAAGAAATTGAGCTAAAACTCCAATAAAGATTTCTCGATTATATCTTCTTATACTCTCTTGTGGGTCTTTTACTGTTCCTGCTTTCGTATCTAAAAATCCCACTTCCCAGCCTTGAGGGATTATTACATACCCTGTTTCATTAGCTCTTAAATTAGTTAAAAATTCTTCAGTTTTTTTCCTGTCTGCCTCTGTATAACCCATTGGTAATTTAGCGTAAGGAACCCCTAATCCTTGCCTTTCAAAACCAATCGCATTTATTTTTTCAATTTGTTCTTTTAAATACCAACTTCTATAAGCAGTCCTTAATCCTGAAATCCCTTCCCAATTCTCTCCTTCTTTTTGAAAAGTAAAGACTAAAAGTTTTTCAATCGGAATAGAAATCTTTTCTCCGCTCTCTAACATTTGAGTAATCCCATCTTTTTTATCTTCTGTTTGCCAAGCGTAAATTGTTTTAGGTAAACGAGGAGCAAATTTTCTCCATCCAATCATTGTTGCCCCTTTAAACTTTACTTCTTGAAATACTTTTTCAAAACAGATAAAGCCAAAAGTTATCATCAAAAGAGCTTGTCTTAAAAAATCGTCCCAAGTAATTGTCATTTTTTTGAATAAACAATCACTAACAAAATCAGCAATCTTTTTATCGTCTGGAGAATCTGTAGCTGGTTGAATAAACCAATTAGCAGTCCTTATAGGTAATTCACAAGCCATTAAAGTTGCTTTTACTACTCCATCACTTCTTCTCATTCTGTCATAAGTTTTTAAAGCCTCTTTTCCTTTTAATTCTGGAACATATTCTTCAGTGATAATTTGCCCCGCCAGGATAGTGGTTCCCGATTTTCCTAATTCTTCATATTTAAAAGGTTTCTTTTTAAAATTGATTTCAAATCCGAATAATTTCATAATCTAAAATACTTTTTTTAAAACAGGCAAAAAGGTATTTTTTTTATTTTCTATTTCCTCGATATTTGTTTTTTTAATTATATAATCTTTTAAATAAGAAGTCAACAATACAAAAGCATCAACTAAATCATCATATTCTTCAATTCCAAAACCTAAAAGTTGAATTAGTAAATCTTCACATCCATTATGGGGAAATAGAATTGTACCATTTTGGATATATCCACTTATAGTTCTTAATCTAGCTCTTTTATCCATTGTAACCTTTATTCCTTGAACTGGCAACATTCTTTTTTGCATTTCCTCTATTGCCGCTTTTTGATAAGCAACTTCCTCAACAATCAAATTAGCATAACCAGTATTCCCTCCCAGTGCTTCTGAACAACTTTCCGCTTGTAAAATAGTTTCGTGAAAACTTAATCGGGCATTTATTGAATGCGGTAAAATATAAATTTTAGGCATTTCGCTTTCCCGAACAACAATTCCTGAAACCATAGCAGTATAATTAGCGGTCTCTTTTTTACTAATGGCTAAATCAACTCCGATTGCTTTTCCTAAAATTAAATTTTCACTAGGTAATTTTTCATATCTTTGAATCCATTCCTCTTTAATTTCTTGTCCTTCTTCTGGAACTATTTTTAAAAGATATTCCCTTTGCCAAGATGTTTCCTTGACAAATAATTTCTGTTTTTCAATTTCAGCCATTGTCGGATATTTTCCCAACCATTGAATTTCCTCTTTATTATTCAAAAGCGGGTATTCTTTTGTTAAAAATATTTTATCATTTTTAATTCTTGAAAGCAAGGAGTCGGTATGAAGCAAATTTCCTAAAATTATCAATCTTCCTTTTTCTTTATCTAAAGCAGGCATAACTTCACCCCGAAGCCATTTTTCAACTTTATCTCTTTGTTCTTTTGAAACAACATCTTCAAGGCTTTCTGGGTCATCAATTATTATTAAATCTGGTCTAAATTGTCTATGTCTTATTCCTCTAATTTTTTGTCCAGTTGATCTTCCAATAATTCGTGCTCCATTTGCTAAAAGCATATTTGTAGTTGTCCATTCTTCATCTGATTGTATATTTCCGAAATCTTCCCTTACTAATTTATTTGAATCCATTTCGTATTTTAGGTTTGCAATATGGCTTTTAATTTGGGAAAAGGTACTAGTAATTAAAATAATAAATTGATATTCCCCTTGTAAAGCTCCCCATAATGGAAAAGCTACCATACTTAAAGTACTTTTTGCTGATTCTCTAAAAGCCAAAATTTCAATAAATCGCTCCTTTTTATTTTCCAAAAGTTCCATCATTTCTAATTGAAAAGGTGCTGATTTTAATGTGAAGTAATGAGGAAGATAAATTGAACAAAAACCAGCTAATCTTTCACCTAACATTCGTCTTGATGCTTTATCACTAATTATATCTTTATATTTTGTTTGATTCTTTAATTGATTCATCTTTTGCTAAACCTATGTTTTTCATTGCCTCCAAAACTAAATTTTTATATTCTTCCTTAATAGGTTCTTCAATTTTTAATTCACCGAGTTTTCTTTGAAAAACACCTGCATCAAATTTAATTTGAAAAAGTGTTTTTTTAGCATCAATAATTCCCATAATAGCTCGGAGTTTATTTTTAAAATCTATCTCTACATCACCTACTACTTTCCACAATTCTACCATCAATTCGTTAAATTCCATTTCTAATTTTCCTACTTCTTCTAAAATTGTTTGCTGATTTATATTTTCGGCATTTTCCTTTCTTACTCCTTTCAATAATTTCAAAGCATAATTTTGCTCAACACCAATAAGTTCAGCTAATTTAGGACTACCTATATTCGGTATCCTTGTTAGGATTTGTCTAATTTTTGCTTTTAATTCTTCTGTTCTTTCTGATGAGACTCGCATATTAGTTTAATTTTTTTATTTCTAAATTAGAATCTAATTTAAACATTCTTTCAATAATAATTTCTCCGTATAACGGTTCTATTTCTAACATATAACATT
>DDKT01000023.1:8018-20224 GCA_002339755.1 Patescibacteria group bacterium UBA2591 | reverse complement strand
TTATTTAAATTCCGATACAATAAAATAACATGAGCAAACGAAACAACAACCAACAAAAAATTCTTCTTATCGAAGACGAAGGTTTACTTTCAGAAATGTATTGTTCAAAACTTTCTAAAGAAGGATTCAAAGTAAGCCAAGCCGCGAACGGAGAAGAGGGATTAGAGTTAGCCAAAAAAGAAAAATTTGATCTTATTCTTTTAGATATTATTTTACCCAAACTAGATGGCTTTAAAGTTTTAGAAGAATTAAAAAGAGATAAAACCATTAAAGAGATTCCTGTCTTTCTGCTTACTAATTTAAGTCAATCCGAAGATCTTAAAAGGGGCACAGTCTTGGGAGCTGATGACTATTTAGTTAAAACCGATTTCACCCCTACACAAGTTGTAGAAAAAATTAAAAAAGTTTTAGCAAAATAGCTTACTTTTTTAAAGAAGCCTTCACATTGTTGTTTCGGCAAAGAAAACATAAACTGACTAAACTTATGTTGTCATCTCAAAAGGTCCTTCAATTTCACTTCGAGATGGCATTTTGCCTGATTTTGAATTTTGAATGTTTAACATACTTGCTTAAAAAAAATATACTGCTCCTTTAAGCAATCGCCAGTGCCATAAAATTGCTATAGAATCTCTTTAATAGAAAGGTGAAGACTTGGTCTCGTAAGCAATTATTTAAAGGAGCAGTATAGCTACCTTATTGTTATGTCAAGGGTTATCATAAATAATCATAACGGGGTGTAGTATAGAGGTAGTACGCGCCCATGGGGTGGGTGTAGCCCGAGTTCGATTCTCGGCACCCCGATCAAATAACAAAAAATTAAATTATTCTTTAATGAAAGGAAATCTTTTTAAAGAGGTTTTCAATATAAAAAACAATCTTTAGCTGTTTTTCCGGTTTTAAAATCTTTCTAATTTCAAATTTGACTACAAAGTAATTGTTTCGAATGAATTAAAGAATTCTGCTACACCATTTACATAATTCTTAACTTCTCTACGCTTTAAAGATTAAAATTATAAGCCAAAAAAAGCGTCGTTTTCATAAAAGATATAAAATTTTTTGAAAGAAATTCATCTTTTGTTGTATGACAGCTATAATTATTGTCTCTGTTATTTTTATCTTTCTTTTAACTGCTTTTTATGCTGGGTGGCGTGGAGCGCCTTGGGTGCCAACAAGAAAAGAAGATGTCAAACGTTTCCTAAAGTTAGCTAACATAAAGCCTGGCCAGAAAATGTATGACCTTGGCTGTGGTGACGGTCGTTTGCTTTGTGCTGCAGCTAAAATTGGAGCGCAAGCATATGGTTTTGAGATATCTCTTCCTTTATTTATTGCAGCGCATATTCGGCGCTTTTTTCAAAAAGATAAATGCAGAATAAAAATATTATATCGAGATTTTTGGAAAATAAACCTAAGTGACGCTGATATAGTATATTTTTTCCTTATGCCAAAGGTGTATCCAAAGCTGAAAAAGAAATTTGAAAAAGAATTAAAAAGTGGAACAATAGTAATTGCTTATGTCTGGCCAATTAAAGAGTGGATTCCTGCAAAAATTGACACGAAGAATCATTGTTCAAATCTCTATCTTTACAAAGTTTAAACTTCGTTGTATGTAAAAACTTTTCATTATTTCTTTTTGCTATCTCAGTTTTAATTAGTTCTAAATGTTTGTATTTATCTCACTCAAAATGACAAAAACAATTTATGGATTGGAAGTCACGGAGAATCCCTTATTTTATAGAAATTCAAGATAATGCCCTTCTTCAGCTTCCTAGATTGAAACTGAAAAAATTTTGTGTTAATACCTAAGAAATTATGTTTCTAAATCTCTATCTAGCTCTTTTTTTAACTTTTGCTCCGATTACCCAACCATTGCCTGGAAAAGAAAAGTCATTCCAACAAATTAATTCTCTAAAGAGCGAAATAACAGCTAAAAGCGCGATAGTTATAGATGCTAAAAATAAAAAGGTGCTTTACGAAAAGAATATTCATCAACCTCTTCCTATAGCTAGTTTAACTAAATTAGTAACTGCTTTAGTTTTCTTAGATATTTATTCTTCTCCAAGTAAGTCTTCTAAGACTTTTAGTCCAAAATTAGATTGGGAAAAGCCGATCACTATAATTCCCCAGGATCAAGTAGAAGGAGCTAGACTTTTTGTTAAGTCCGGAGAAAAAATAAAAGTTAAAGATTTATTCTATAGTATGCTTGTTGGCTCAGCGAATAATGCTACCAAAGCTTTAGTTCGTTCCACGGGTTTATCGCAAGAAGAATTTGTTAAACGAATGAATCAAAAAACTAAAAAGATTTTAAAAAATTATTTATTAAGATCCAAAACCTGTTTTAATAAAATGCCTCGATCTCGAACTTTTTTTGTTGAGCCCACTGGTTTAAACCCTAAAAATATCTCTACTGCCTGTGAAATAACCTTAATTACAGAAAGAATTTTAAAAAATGAAAAAATTAGAGAAGCAACCAGTAGAAAAAAGTATATCTTTAGAACAATAGGTAGCAAAACATTACGTACTATTAAAAATACCGATGAGGTATTAAAGGATTCTTTAAAGGAGTCCAAAAACCAAGAAACAAAGAAAGAATCAACTGGATCAATAAAAAATTACAACCAGAAATTTAAAGTTACCGCTGGAAAGACTGGCTATCTAGAAGAAGCAGGTTATTGTTTACTTACTCAAGCAGAAAAAAACAAACATCGAGTAATTGCTGTAATCTTAGGAACCCAGAACAGTAAAACAAGATTTCGAGAAATGAAAAAAATACTTGAAAAAGTTTTCAAAAAATTTTAAGTAGAAATATAAATAGATATGATTTGTTCTACAAAATATCTTTTAATCTATTTTAAAAAAACTTATGTCAACAACTGAATCTTCGAAAGGGTCAAAAGAAGAAAGAGGGGTTCCCCTAGAACTAAAAAAATTTGTAGCAGAAGGAACAGAAGTATCATTAGAATTACTTCTTTATAATATAGAAGAAAATCTTTCCAAAATAATAGAAGCGCATTCTCTTCTGAAAATGTCTCTTGAGAAACTAAAAGAGGTTGGCTATGACACTACAGAAATAGATCCTCTTTTAAAAAACTTAGAGGAGATTTTAGAAAAATTAAAAGAAGTAGGAGCTCGCTTTTCCAGAAATATAGATAAAACATCGAAAAAAATAAAGAAATAAATCTTAAAAAACCAAATTTCCTCCAAAGAATACGACTATTTTCTTTTTGGAGATCAAAAGTTAATCGTTTTCATTGATCAAATATGCCTCTCCAATTCATTGTCATTTTTATAGCTATGCTTCCCATTTTTGAGCTCCGTGGAGCTCTTCCTTTAGCTTTGGGATACTTTAAATTCTCAATTCCAGAAGCCTATTTTTGGTCAGTTTTAGGAAACATGATACCAATTTTTTTTCTTCTATGGTTTTGGCCAACTTTAGCTCAAGTCCTAATGAAAAAATATAAATTCTTTAATAAAGTGTTTTCTTGGATCTTTAAAAGAACAAAACGAAAAACAGATGATAAATTCAGACGCTACGGCGAATTAGCTTTAATAATTTTTGTAGCTTTCCCCCTTCCTATTACAGGAGCTTGGACTGGTTCTGTAGCTGCTTTTCTTTTCAATATTCCTTATTGGCGAGCCCTAGGACTGATTTTTATCGGTGTTTTAATTGCTGGATTAATAGTAACTTTATTAACCACTGGAATTATCTCCTTAATCTAAAAATTATGAAAAATCCAATTCTTATTGCTAATTGGAAGATGTGCCTTACTAGAGAAGAAAATCTAAAGTTGGCAGAAAAAATTCTAAAAGATTTAAAAACTAAAAGCTCAACCCAAAAAAGAAACATCGTTGAAAAACTAAAACTTGATATTGTATTTTGTCCTTCTTTTACTTATCTTTCAGATATAGGAGACTTAATTTTCAAAGCTCGTTGTCCAAAAGAATTTAACTTGGCTCTTGGCGCCCAAGATGTCTTTTGGGAAGAAAAAGGTGCTTTTACAGGAGAAACATCCGCGCTAATGTTAAAAGAATTAGGCTGCCAATATGTTATTGTTGGTCATTCTGAAAAACGGGAATATTTAAAAGAAACTGATGAAATGGTCCATAGAAAAATAAAGGCTTGCCTCGAACAACAATTAATTCCTATTCTTTGTGTTGGCGAAACCTTTGAGGAAAGACAATTGGGTCAAAAAGATGTCAGAATTATTACTCAGGTTACCAAAGCTTTAGGAGGAATTAGAGTCAAAGAAAGTCAGAGTTTAATCATTGCTTATGAGCCTGTTTGGGTTATTGGTTCTGGCCAGAGTGTCAATCCGGAAGAAGCAGAGCATGCCCATCGAGTTATTAGACAAACTCTGATCGATTTGTGGTATCCTGTAGAAGTAATAGAAAAAAATTTCCGAATTATCTATGGAGGAAGCGTCGATTCAAAAACTGTTAAATCGTTCATTGATCAACCAACTGTGGACGGAGTTTTGGTCGGTAGCGCTTCCTTGAAGGCAGAGGAGTTTATAAAAATGATTCAGTTGATTTCTGATTATGAAAAATTTTAAATTTTAAGGCGAGATTTTAGCTTTGTCCCAAAGATCCAAAAGTCAAAATTAGTGTTTTACTCTTTAATATTCAAATTGCTTTATTCAACAAAAAAATAATCTATCGGTAGCCAATCTAATTTTCAAAAATCAACATATCATAATAATAGAAGCGATTTTCATTAAATTTCAAGGGGTTTTTTAATTATGCCCTGATCTCTGAAGCAAGGCGCCTGAATTTAAAAAAAATAATTGATTCACTAATAAATTATAAATGTCAAAGATAGCTATTATTGGTCGGACAAATGTTGGTAAATCTACTCTTTTTAATTGTTTGATTGAGAAAAAAAAGGCTTTGGTTTCTAAAATTGCAGGAACAACCAGAGATAGAAATTACGGTATTTGTATTTGGCGCGGTCAAGAACTTACATTGATAGATACTGGCGGTATATTAGAAATAGAAAAAATGAAACGAGAAATCAGAAAAAAAGAGGAATTAAAGCTCTGTTTTTCTGCCCATCCTGAGCCTTTTATTCAAGAAATCCAAGATCAAATTAAAATTGCTCTCAAGGAATCGGATTTAATTCTTTTTGTTTTAGATGCAAAAGAAGGCCTTTTGCCCGAAGATAAAAAAATAGCCTCTTATTTAAAAAATTTTAAGAAGCCAATTATTCTTGTTTTAAATAAAGCTGATACTCCTAAATGGCAAAGAGAAGAAGGAGAGTATTTTAAATTAGGCTTGGGAGAACCTTTTTTTGTCTCTGCTCTTCTTGGTAGTGGAACAGGTGATTTATTAGATGAAATAGCCAAACAGCTTTCAATAAAAAGACAAAAAATCAAGATTAAAAAGCAGATTCCCATAGATATCTGTAAACTTTCTATTGTTGGCAAATCAAATGTTGGTAAATCTTCTTTACTTAATGCTATTTTAGGGGAAAAAAGAGTCATTGTCCATGAGCTTCCTCATGTTACCCGCGAGCCTCAAGATATTATTATTAATTGGCAAGGCTACCTTATTCTTCTTGTTGATACAGTTGGTATTAGAAAAAAAACCAAAATAAAATCACCCTTAGAAATAGAAGGAGTAAGAAAGAGTTTAAGAATCTTGAAAAAATCAGATGTAGCTTTATTTGTAGTTGAAGCGCATAATTTTGTAACTAAGCAAGATATGGCTCTGGCTAGTTATATTATCAAATCAAAGAGGGGAATCGTTATTGTAGTTAATAAATGGGATTTAATTAAAAATAAAACAGAAAAAAGTATTACTAATTATGCTAAATATTTTTATAGAGCCTTCCCTTATCTTAATTGGGCGCCAATTATTTTTATCTCAGCTAAACAAGGTTTAAGAGTCAAAAAAGTTTTAGATTTGGCTCTAAAAGTAAAAATGGAAAGAGAGAAAAGTATTGAAAAAGAAGAATTGGAAAAATTTTTCAAACAATTTCCCAAACCAAAAAAAACTAAGAGAACAAAAATTAAAATATATTCCTTGGAGCAAACAGAAATTAGGCCTCCTCGATTTGTTTTGTTAGTAGACAAAAAAACTGAACTTCATAGTTCTTATTTAAAATTCTTAGAAAAACGACTAAGAGAAAAATTTGGCTTTATTGGTACGCCGATCGAGATTCGAATAGAGATGATCGATTAATTTGCTTAAATTTAAAAAAATTAAATTTATCTCACTTAAAAAGAAAATCTCTGTAATTCAGAATAAAAACGCTCTTTTTTGAACACTATGAAATATGAAAATCGAAGAACTTTACCCAAAAAAATCTGAATCTAAAAAAGAAAAGGAAATAGTTAAAGAATTGGAAGAAAAAATGATTGAAATAAGAATTAAAGAATTGGAAAGAAAAACAAAGACATTAGCTATGCTAAAAAGCCTTCCCTATGTTAATCTTAAAGGTTTTCCTATTGATCAAGAAGCTTTAATTTTAATCCCCCAGGAGCAAGCTAAAGTTTTAAAAGTAATCGGTCTCTTAAAAACAGATAAAGATCTAAGAATAGGAGTGGTTGACCCTGATAATCCGGAAATAACTCCTCTGAAAGCAGAATTAGAAAGAGAAACAAGACTTAAAGTGAAAATTTATTTAATTTCTCAGCATAGCTTTGAAATAGCTTTTAAACTATACGAAGGTATTCCAAGGATTCGAAAAATTATTAAAGGAGTTGGAATTACCGAAGAAGAATTAGAAAAATTAAGACCCAGAATTAAAACTTTTCGTGATTTAGCCTCTGAAATCCAGAGTGTTTCAGTCACAGAAATCATTACTCTAATTTTAGCATCTGCTCTTCAATCAAGAGCTTCGGATGTCCATATTGAGGCAGAAGAAAAGAGTATCAAAATTAGATTCAGAATCGACGGCATCCTTCACGCAGTGGCCACTCTTTCCCAAACTCTTTGGCCTAAAGTTATTTCTCGGATAAAGCTTTTATCTTCTTTAAAAATAAACATTGAAGATAGACCACAAGGAGGTAGTTTTGTTATCTTTTTAACTACTGAAAGAATAGATGTTCGAGTCTCAACTTTGCCAACCTCTTATGGGGAAAGTGTGGTCATGAGGATACTTCGCTCTACCAAAGCCTTAGAACTTAAAGAATTAGGCTTAAAAGGCAAAGCTTATGAATTGATTGAATCTGGCATCTCTCGACCTAATGGTCTTTTTGTAATCACCGGACCTACAGGTTCGGGAAAAACTACTACTCTTTATGCTATTTTAAAAAAATTAAATACACCAGAAGTGAAGATTGCTACCTTAGAAGATCCTATCGAATATCGTTTAGAAGGAATTAATCAATCCCAGATTGATCCTGTTAAGGATTACACTTTTGCTGCAGGCTTAAGGACTCTTATGCGACAGGATCCGGATATAATTATGGTTGGAGAAATAAGAGATTTAGAAACAACAGAAATTGTTCTTAATGCTGCTTTAACTGGTCATTTAGTTTTTTCTACTTTACATACTAATGATGCTGCGGGAGCTATTCCTCGTTTTTTGGCTTTAGGCGCTAAGCCCTTTCTTTTGGCTCCAGCTTTACGAACTGTTATAGCTCAACGTTTAGTTCGAAAAATTTGTCAAAAATGTAAAGAAGAAGTACATTTAGATAAAAAAACTCTAATCAAAATAGAAGAATATCTGTCTAGTATTTCTGATAAATCAACCTATAAGGTCGATTTTAAGAATTTAAAATTTTATCAAGGCAAAGGCTGTGAGGATTGTCAAGGATTGGGCTATAAAGGTCAAATTGGTATTTTTGAAATTTTATCTATCATTCCTGAAATTGAAGAATTAATTCTTTCTGGTCAGGCTTCAGAATATGCTATAAGAAAAACAGCTTTTAAAGCTGGTATGATAACTATGGCTCAAGATGGAATTTTGAAAGCTTTAGCAGGAATTACTAGCATAGAAGAAATATTCAGGGTAATAGAATAGTAAAACAAGAATTTTGTTTGTCGTGTTTTAGTTAAGAATTTTATAAATATTGGAACATTTTATGGAAAAAGAAAAAAATCAAACTTGGTTAAACAAAGGAGAGGGAGAGCTTTCTTTAGATATTTTTGAAGACGAGAAACAATTAATTGTTAAGGCACCTATTGCTGGAACAAAGCCAGAAGATCTTAATATTAGTATTAACAATGATCTCCTTACTATCCAAGGAGAGCGAAGATTAGAAGAAGTAGAAGAAAAAAATTGTCTTTATCAAGAATGTTTTTGGGGCAAATTTTCTCGTTCCGTTGTTCTACCAGTAGAAGTAAAAGCTCAGGGAATTAAAGCTTCTTTAAAAGATGGTATTTTAACCATTGTCTTATCCAAGGCAAAACAGACAAAATCTAAAGTGATTAAGGTAAAGAACAAAGAGTAAAAACGAAAGCCGAGAATCTATAGCTTTCTTTTTGGAAACTTTACTGTTTTCAGAATGAAACTATGAATTATTCAACAATCCCAAACTATAGTATTGGAAAAATTTTCAGTAACTTTTATAGTTTCTTTTTAACTCTAAAGCCTCTTAAAGAAGATGTAAAATTTTCCAAAAGAAAAATTTGTTTATTTTAGTAGTTATGCAAAAGACCAGAAATAAGCAGAATAAAATTAGAAAAAGTAAAGTAATTATTAGTACTATTATAATTATAATAATAATTTTACTTCCCGTAGGCTTTCTTTTTGGTTATAGAAAAATTTATCATAATAAAATTCATTTAGGAATCAAGGTGGGCCAACTTAACCTAGGAGGCAAAACAAAAGAAGAAGCGCTGAAATTAATTAAAGAAGAAATAGCAAAGATTGATCGAAGCGGCTTTGTCTTCGTTGCTCAAACTAAAGATAAGAAAAAAGAAGTAGTTATCATGCCCACCTTAATTTCTCCCACTGACCCAGATATTATTCGAGAAATTCTATTTTTTAATCCAGAAAAAACTGTAGAAGAAGCTTTTTTCCTTGGCCGATTAGGGAATGTGGCGGAAAGAATTCGAGAACAATGGAAAATTTTTTTTGATCGATGCTTAACTTTGATTGATTTATGCCCATCTTTATCCTATCAATTAGACGAGAAGGAATTTGAAAAAATCCTTAAAGAGAATTTTAAAGAACTAGAAGATCCAGCAGAAAATGCAAAACTTGTCCTTACTAAAGACTACCAACCTAAAATACAACTTGAAAAATATGGATATATTTTCGATTATCAAAGAACTATAGAGAAATTAAAAAAAAATCTTAATTTTCTAATTTCTGAACCAATCGAATTGAATCTCATTCCTGATGAACCTAAGGTGAAAAAAAGCCAAGTAGAGCCAGCTTTTGAGAAAGTTCGTAAAATCTTGAATTTAACCCCTATAACTTTGAGTTATGAAAATAAAAAATGGCAAATAGACAAAAAGAGGTTAGGAAATTGGTTGGAGTTTTCGATCTCAACTACCCAAGAAAAAAACTCACAGCTAAACAATATCAGGATTGATCTTAATAAAGAAAAAGTATACAATTTCTTAAAAACTATTAATTTAGAAATTGAAATTAAAGCCAAAGAAGCTAAATTTCAGATGAAAGAAGGAAAACTAGTTGAATTTCAACTTAGCCAAGAAGGGCTGGAATTAGATACTGAAAAAAATTTTCAAGAAATTGTTGAGAAAATTATAAAAGATGAAGAAAGAGAGATAAATTTAATAGCTAAAAAGGTAAGGCCTTCGGTTTCTACTGAAGAGATTGACATCTATGGAATTAGAGAATTAATCGGCCGGGGAGAATCTAATTTTAAAGGGTCTCCTCAAAATCGACGACATAATATTAAAATAGGAGCGCAACATTTACATGGTTTATTAATCAGACCAGGAGAAGAATTTTCATTGAATAAAGTTTTAGGTAAAATAGATGCTCAGGCTGGTTATTTGCCAGAATTAGTTATTAAGGGCAATAAAACTATCCCTGAATACGGAGGTGGCCTTTGTCAGATCGCTACTACTATTTTTCGAGTTGTTTTAAGTAGTGGTCTACCTATTCTTGAACGTCAACCCCATTCTTATCGAGTTCCTTATTATGAACCAGCAGGAGTAGATGCTACTATTTATAATCCCAGGCCCGATTTTCGATTTTTAAATGACACCGGAAACTGGATTTTACTTCAAACAGAGATTTCAAAAGATGATTTAATTTTTAAATTTTATGGAACAAATGACGGTCGGAAAGTAGAAATTACTCCTCCAAAAACTTTTAATTTAGTAAAACCTGGCCCAACTAAATTTATTGAAACAGAAGATTTACCTTTTGGCAAAAAGAAATGTACGGAACGAGCTCATACCGGCGCTGATGCTGAATTTACGCAAACTATCACTTATCCCGATGGCCAGATAAAACACGTGGTTTGGAAAAGTCATTATAAACCTTGGCGAGCGGTTTGTTTAATAGGAACGAAGAAAACCGAGAAAAAGGAAATTATTCAAACAATTCCTTAAGTTTCAATCTTTATACTTTAAATTTATCTATCATATGCCTAATCACAATCCCTCTAACTCTCCCAAAAACTTCATTACTCTTTTTGCTGAAACTAACTTTCGCGGCCAGCGAAAAAAATTTGGTATTAAAACAGACGACAGAAGAAGGCATATGTATATCATAGGAAAGACAGGGGTAGGAAAGAGTACTGTTTTGGAAAATATGATTATCTCTGACATTCGAGCTGGCAGAGGAGTGGCAGTAATTGATCCACACGGAGATCTAGTAGAAAAAGTGGCTGATTTTGTTCCCTCCTATAAAATTAATGATACTATTTATTTCAATCCAGCTGACCTTGATTGGCCAATTGCTTTTAATATTTTAGAAACCGTTGATCCTGCTCAAAGACATCTCGTTGCTTCTGGTTTAGTGGGAGTATTTAAAAAAATCTGGGCTGAATCCTGGGGACCAAGATTAGAATATCTTTTAAGAAATGCCATCTTGGCGTTACTTGAATATCCCGGCGCTTCTCTTTTAGGAGTAACTAGAATGCTTATTGACAAAGAATATCGCAAAAAAGTCGTCTCCAAAATAACTGATCCAGTAGTTAAGACTTTTTGGACTGAAGAATACACCAAATATCACGATCGATTGATGGCAGAAGCTATTGCTCCCATTCAAAATAAAGTAGGGCAATTTTTGTCTAATTTTTTAATTCGCAATATTGTTGGCCAGATAAAATCAAGTATTGATGTAAGAGAAGTTATGGATAAAGAAAAAGTGCTTCTTATGAATTTAGCTAAAGGTAGAATCGGCGAAGATACTTCTGCCCTTTTGGGGGCTATGATGATAACTAAAATTCAATTAGCAGCCATGGAAAGGATTGATATGCCAGAAGAAGAAAGAAAAGATTTTTATCTCTATGTTGATGAATTTCAAAATTTCGCTACAGAAAGTTTTGCTGATATCTTATCAGAAGCAAGAAAATATAGACTAAATCTTATTATTGCTCATCAGTATATAGAACAATTAGATGAAATGGTTCGAGCTGCTATTTTCGGAAATGTAGGAACAATTATGTGTTTTCGAGTGGGAGCTAAAGACGCGGAAGAATTAGTTAAAGAATTCGTCCCCCAATTTACAGAGACCGACTTAGTAAATTTAGCAAAATATGATGTCTATATGAAGTTAATGATTGATGGAATAGCTTCGTCCCCTTTCTCTGCCACTAATCTCCCCCCCCTTTATAAAAAACCAGAAGAAAAAGGAAGTAAAGAAAAAATAATTAAAGTTACTCGAGAACGTTATGCTGCGCCAAGAACAGTAGTGGAGGATAAAATTAGAAGATGGACTGGCATGGAGATTGAAGATCTTAAAAGAAAAGTTATGATAGAAGAAACTGAGACAAAAATTGATTTCTTAAAACCAAAAGAATTTGAAGAGATGAAAGTTAAAGAAGTAGCTGTTCCTTTGGCTCCGGAAACAATTCCGCCCAAAGAGACCGTTACAAAGGAGGAAACGGAAACAAAAGAAGGATCAAAAGAGAAATTAAAAATGTCCTGTGATGCATGCGGGTTACCAGCTTTTATCAGTTTTTCCCCTGATGGAATAAGGCCTATTTATTGCAAAAAATGTCTCAAAAGAGCAAAAAAGGGAGAATTACCTTTAGACAGGAAGCCGAGCTCCGATAAATAAACTTTGGAGGATAATAATTTGCTACCACCTTTGCCCATTGCGAAGTTTAGTTATGGAC
>DDKT01000023.1:0-7819 GCA_002339755.1 Patescibacteria group bacterium UBA2591 | reverse complement strand
TGACTTTAGAATGAGGTTGTGAAATTATTCAACAGTGTCTTGATTTAATAAACTATTTAAATTTAAATAACTATAGCGGTGTTTCGACGGAACAAATTAGTCATCTTGGACTATCTCTATGTTTTAACTTTTGAACTTTGAATTTATATACCTATGCTTTCTAAAGAAATCAGGCAGAAATTTCTAGAATTTTTTGAAATGAAGGGACATAAAATTGTTCCTTCTTCTTCTCTTATTCCTGCTGATTCAACTGTACTTTTAACTACTGCTGGTATGCAACAATTTGTACCTTATTTATCCGGAGAAAATGAACCTCCTTATCATCGAGCCTGCTCTGTACAAAAATGCTTTCGCACAGCTGATATTGACGAGGTTGGTAACGAAATTCACCATACCTTTTTCGAAATGCTTGGCAATTGGTCTTTTGGTGATTATTGGAAGAGGGAGGCAATAAATTACGCTTTAGAATTATTAACCATCATTTATCAGCTTCCAATTGAAAGATTATGGATTACTGTTTTTAAAGGAGAGAACGATATTCCTCGTGATGAAGAAGCAATAGAGTTATGGATTAAAGTTGGTATTTCTAAAGAACGAATTAGGGAATTTGGCATAGATGACAATTTTTGGGGTCCAGTAGAAATGAAAGGGCCTTGCGGTCCTTGTAGTGAGATTCATTATGATCGAGGGAAAGAATTTATCCGAGATAAATGCAGTATAAAAAATTGTGGACCAAATTGTGGCTGCGGCAGATTTATAGAAATTTGGAATTTGGTTTTTATGGAATACAATAAAGATGAAGATACTTATAAATTTCTTAATCAAAAAAACATTGATACAGGAATTGGTTTTGAAAGATTAGCAGCTATTCTACAAAAAAAATCATCAGCCTATGAAACAGATTTATTTCTCCCCTTTATGCCTGATTTGGAATTAAAAGACTCATTACTTAAGGCCAGAAGGATCATTGCTGATCACATAAGAGGGGCTTGCTTTCTTGTAGCTGACGGGGTTTTGCCTTCTAGAGAAGACCGGGGTTACATCTTGCGGCGTATTTTAAGACGAACTATAAGATATGGGCGATTGTTAAGAATGCCAAAACAATTTTTAATCCCTATAGCTTCAAAAGTAATTGAGATTTATCAAGATGTATATCCAGAATTAAAACAAAAACAAAATGATATTTTAACAGTAATCCAGAAAGAGGAAGAAAAATTTGGAAAAACGCTAGAAAAAGGTCTAAAAGAATTCGGAAAGAAAATTACTCAACTATCTAATCTTTCGCTCACCAAATTAAGTGGTGAAGACGCTTTCCACTTGTACGATACTTATGGTTTTCCTTTAGAGTTAACCAAAGAAATGGCAAAAGAGAAAAAGATAGAAGTTGACGAGGAAGAATTTAAAAAAGCCTTTGAAAAACATCAAAAAATTTCTAGAGCTGGAGTAGGGAAAAAATTTGGAGGAACAGGAATAGACAAAATTAAAGATGAGGATTCAAAAAAGAAAATTACGAGACTTCACACAGCTACCCATCTACTCCATCAAGCTCTGCAAGATGTTTTGGGTAGTCATATCAGACAAATGGGAAGTGATATTAACCCAGAACGATTGCGTTTTGATTTTAGTCATTTTCAAAAATTGACAGAGGAAGAAAAAAGAAAAATAGAAAAATTAGTAAATCAAAAAATAAAAGAAAATCTCTTAGTGACCTCGAGAGAAATGAACTACGAAGAAGCTCTTAAAGATGGCGCCTTAGCTTTTTTTAAAGAAAAATATCCTAAAATAGTTAAAGTTTATTCAATAGAAAAATACAGTAAAGAAATCTGCGCTGGCCCACATGTTAGATCTACAGGAGAAATAAGTGGGTTTAAAATTATTTCAGAAAAATCATCCGGAGCAGGAATAAGAAGAATTAAGGGTCGAGTAGAAGAGACATATTCTTCTTAATAAAACACATTTTTCGTTTTAGTATTAAAGACGAAATTTAAAATTTAAGTAACTTCTAAACATGACGATTCAATTTTATGCCAAAAACATAAAACTTTCTCCAAAAACAAGGAAATACATCGAAGAAAAGCTCCAGAAAGTAATTAAATATATCGGACAGAAAACAAAAGATATTCGAGGAATTCACGTTGATCTAAGCTATTCTCCTCAACATAAAACAGAAGAAAAAATTAGAATAGAAGTAAATATTGATTTTTATCCTGGCCAAAAAGTCCTCCAAGCAGCAGAAAGAGCTCGGAATATAGAAGAAGGGATTAATTTAGTCCAAGAAAAATTAGCAAAACAAATAGAAAAGAAGATAAAAAATAAAGTAGAAAGAAAGTAGATCTCAAAAGTAAATTAATCCTAGGCCTCTAAATAGAGAGAAGTTGTTTAGGATTATTTAATTTATCGATCATTTTCTTTAGTAATATTTCTTTTTAAGGCTTTATAAAAAGGTGGCTTTGTATAATGTTTTCTTTTCTTTATCTGAAAATACTTAGCCATCTTCTAAATAATCCTTATAATACAGGATCTTCCCAGATTATTTAAAAAATCACTTGTCTTCGCCCCTACTTTAATCACCCTTTATGGTTTAAACTCGATTCTTTGTTCTCCCTTGATCTCGTGACAGATCGGATACCATAGAAAATCTTCACGAATTCAGATTTCCCTTGGAACTGGAAGCTGCTGCCAGTCCCTTCAGATTTCTTCTCACGAAGAACACCCTAACCATTAGCTTCTTATCCTCATCGAGCTAGCTCGAGCAAGGCAAGATTTTCATCTGTTTATTTCTTAAACTGCTGGGCACGCACAAAAAAGGCAGGCTTTTGCTGCCTGCCTTTAAATCTTTAGCTTTCCCTTAGAGTTATTCTTCGTCCCAACTATAGATGGAAAACCATGTCCCCCAGATCTTGAGAGCTATTACTGGATCTGGAACATGCTTTCTCTTAAAAATAGCCATCTCTTCCACTTGAATGAGCGGGAGAGACTTTAATAATCTTTCTAATAATAATACTTTCCTTTCTGATCTATTTACCTCCCCCAAAGGAAAGCTCAATTCAGTTGAGCCTATCATAGTTCTCACCTCCTATTAATTCTAATCTATCTAAAACCTCTAATACTTCTAATCCCTCAGAGGGGATATTTACTGAAGGATCATCGCTATCAAGAGGATGTTGGACAAAAAAATGTTTATTAGGGTCAAAGAACTGAGCCTGAGGGAAAATTTTTTTGAGATTAGAGAGGATTGCTTGCTGGAAGAGCCATTTTATTGGATCTGGCAAATTTTCTCTCAACCATTCTTTTGCTCCTCTAGCTTGGCCTTCTAATCTGCACTTTTTGATTAATTCGATTCTTTTCTCGGCCTCTTTTATCAATTCCTCACTTTTATCCCAGGCTTTCTCCATGCATGTTTCGCAATATGGTATCTCGGAATATGGTATCTCGGGGTGAATTCTTTCTAATCTATTACAACTTTTGCATTCTTTTTTTACTATCTTTCCCTCTATTCTTGCTTCTATTTCTTCTATTGAAGCGGCCCTGATGCCAACACTAGCTAAAAATAGCACAAATCCCACAAAACCAAAAATGCTTAAGAAGTCTGGATGGTCTTTCATTGTTATCCTTAGTATTGCCATTAGTATCGCTATCCCTGCCCCCAGGATTATTCCTGCCAAAGAGGCTGTTCTCAAAATCTTCCATCCCAAAAGCTTTTTTTCTTCCCTCATAATATTCCTCCTTTTCCCTGCCAGGGAGAGCAGATTTTTTATTTTTGTAAGAACAATGTAAAAAATTTTACGCTCTTTTAATATAGATTATATCCCCTCACTTTAACTTTGTCAAGTCTCCCGTATTAACGGACCTAAAATCTAAGTGAAATGACATTGGTTAACGGATTTAAAAAGTAAGTGAGATAAATTTAGTAAATTAAAGTAAATTAAGTAAAATAATAGGACTTACGCGCTTTGAATTTTTAGTTTAAAAAATAAAAGCAATTCTGTTCTTTCAGGATGAAAACTATAATTCTGTTTTAATTGATAAAATCCCTGTTTGGTTAATAGTTTTTTCTTTAAAATTTAACAAGATAAGCTAGGATTTGGTTAGAGAGATAGGTTTTGTTTGGTTTTTATAGATTTTTGTCTTAAAATTGACCTTTACCTTTATTTTAGCACAACTTTAAAGGTGCGTAACTCCTCTTGTATAATATAAAAGGGCTACCTTTCGATAATCTCGGTAGCCCTCTCGTTGCCCTGGGATAGTATATGCTCCACCCACAATTAACATCATAAAAGACGACGAGATCAATATGATTGTATACCGTATCTCTTTGGCCTCCTTTCTGTATTTAGGGCGGATTTAGAATGAATTCAGATGGGAGATTCAATTGAGAAAGCGGATGATAATCACGAAAATCATTCCCGTTACGAATATTAAACCTACCATTTCCATTCCTGAAAGTTTACGGGCCATCCATCCCTTTCCTACGATTTCTTCGAGGGCCTCCTCGGACACAGATGACTTCTCTGAAATTCCCTCAAAAGCTTTCATTTCCTCAATAGCAGCCATCTGTAATAATTGATTATTAACTATCCCTTCCATTTCTAAGTCATAATTCCTTTCTAAGTATACCCTCCATTTATTAAATACCACATTGAGGTTCTTTATGTCTTTGATTAACTCCTGTTTTTCGTCATATTTTAAGTGCCTGTCTGCGCAGACTTCAATTATTCTCTCTATGCCCTTCAGCTCTACCAGAATTAAAAGAGTAACTAGACATACTGCTTCTTCTTTTGACAAATTCTCTAGTCTTTCTTCCGCAAATGGCATAGATGTAGCACTAGAGGTAGGCAGTGCCAAAAGTACCGCCAATAGTATTGGTATCCACCCTAAATTTTTTACTTTTCTCATGACCGTCGCCTCCAAAATAAAAATTTGTAAATGAACAACACAAGGTGCAACATAAGGTTAATATAACATACTTATTTCTTTTTGTCAAGGCTCTGTATTAATAAATTGATTTAGGGTCTAAGCGAAAGGATGGATCGTTTCTTTAATAAACCATAAGGTTCATTTCGCCTGCCTTCTTAAATCATTTGACACGATTATTTATCGTACAAATTAAGGCTATGGAATTAATTCAACAATTTTATCCTAATCCTAAAGCCCGTGAAAAGGACTTCAAATTAAATTGCTGTCTTTTTTTAAATTTTGTTTAATTCTTTAAGTAAATTTTCTAAATCAAGGTCGTACATTTTAGCAATTTCACCAATTTGCAATCTTCCTATTTCATAAACCATCTTTGGACAAAAAAGACAAGGAACATTGTATTTCTTCAAAATTTCCTCTGCCTTAGGAAGCTTTAGAATCTCTCCTAAAGTTGTTTTTTTAGTGATCTTTTTTTGCATTAAAAATCAAAAATTAAAATATTTTATAAATTTCTTCTTCAAAAAATCTTCTATTTCAAGTTTGTCTATCCTTTTTTTAAATTTCCAAAAAAGATCGGCCCTCCTTTACTAATTCCTTAATTTATGCTATAATTCAATTATAATTGAAAATTTTAAAAAGGAAAGCAACAAAGTCTTTATTTTAATTTAGAAAAATTTTTCATAACTTCGAATATTTGGAATTACTCTAAATATTCTAATTTAAAATAATATGCTTGGAATAAAAATAAATTATTTAAATTTCCTTCGGGGTTTAAAGGATAAGCTTTTGGATCAAATAAGAGGGATTTTTCGTTTCTTTTTATCATCTTCAGATCTTATTTTTACTCTTCTTTTTGCCGCTTTAGTAGTTATTGTAATCTCGCAATTACTTTTCCTTTTGGAGAAAATTTTAACTCCCAAAAAAGATCTATTTTTGAAAAATTCAGTTAATCAAGAACAGAGTTTGTTAGAGTTTGTCATTAATAAAAATTTAAATCATTTAGATCTTCGATTCATTAAACCTGTTTATGCTTCTAGTAAACCAGAATTTTCTTATCAAGCTTCGAGAACAGAGCAAGGCTATCCTGATATTATCAATCTTAAGGCAGGTAAAGCTTTTACTTTTTGGGTGAAATTCAAAAATACAGGATCCCAAATTTGGCAAACTCAAGGACCAGATAGAGTGATTTTAAGAACTGCTTCTGGAGGAAAAGGAGTTTTTTATCATCCTTGGTGGACAAAAGAAAATCAACCCTCCCAACTCAAAGCCCCTGCTCTTTTAAATAAGACAGCTCTTTTTAGATTTGCCCTTCAGGCTCCTGAAACTAACGGACTTTATTGGGAAAAGTTTAATCTTTTTGTTAATTCAGTGCCAATTCCAGGAGGAGAAATAGAAATCCCTTTAAGAGTTTATGGCGGCAAAAAGCCAGTCATTCTCCAAAACCAACCTCAAAACCAACCAGAAAAAAACGAATTTGAACAAAATCAAACTCTTCCTTGGTGGCAGGAAGTAAATCCAGATTTATCCCAAGTTCAAGAAGACCTAAAATACGAAGAACCTAAAATCCGAGTTGCTTTATATTCTATTAAACCTGAAGAGAAGGGAAATTTTTTGCCTATTCAAATTATTACCAAAAATTTTCAGGCCTATGAAGTAAAAGACAGAAATGATTATCCGTTCTTCAAGCAGACGGCTGGAGAATTAACAGAAATTGACTTTGACTTCGAATCTAAGCGATTTATGGTGAATCTAGAAGGAAAACGATATCTTTCCACAGATTCTCATTTGAAATTCCTGCCTTTAAACTTAAATAAAAACAAAGATACAATTTTTGAAATTCTCAGTTTTAAAAATAATGTCTTTTGGAGCGCTCAGATTAATGATAATAAATTTCGAGGCTCCTTAGAAATCCATTATAATCCTAATACTGATCGAGTTTGGGTGGTGAATGAACTTCCTATGGAAGAGTATCTAAAAGGAGTAGCAGAAGTAGCTGATTCCTCGCCTAAAGAATTTCTAAAAGCTCAAATGATTGCTGCTAGAACTTATGCTATGTTTCGCAAACTTTTACCTAAATATTCTAATACTCCAGAAAGGAAACCTATTTTTGACCTGAAATCCACTCAAGCAGATCAAGTTTATCGAGGTTATGGTTTTGAAATGCGTAGCCCTCGAACAATTGAGGCAGCTCAAGAAACGAAAGGGATAATGGTTTTTTATCAAGGAGCTGTAGCCAAAACTTATTATTATGCTCAAAGCGATGGCTGGACCCGTGATTGTCAGAAAGTAAGAATGTGTAAAGAATTTGCTCCCTATCTCGTTCCAAAAAGAGATCCGCAAGGAAAAGGAAAAGTTATGCGAGGACATGGAGTAGGTATGCCTCAAAACGGTGGCCGTCTAGCAGCTCAAGAAGGAGCAAATTTTATTCAAATTTTAAAATATTTTTATCCAGGCACAGAACTAAAGAAAGTCTACTAAAGTTTTGAATTTTAAACTTACAGTTCTTGAGATAAATAATGTTTCAAAGATTTAGTTAAAATCAATCAGAATCAAACTCTTGTCTAAAAACAAAATGGTTTTTTAATTAAATTCATTATTTATCTAAACTTAGAACCATATTTTTTTATTCTATCTCTATGAAAATTTGAAGATTTAGAAATTTATTATTTGTCTGCCCAGGTGGTGTAATTGGTAAACACGGCGGCTTGAGGAGCCGTGCCCATTTGGGCGTGCGGGTTCGAGTCCCGCCCTGGGCATTAGCGAGAAATTATCAAACCTGTCTTGTTGTATCGGGATTTCAATAATTCCGATACAAGCCCGCTCTAATTTTGCCATTTTTTTTCTAAATTAGGCATTATTCTAGGAATAAGCTTGGTTAAACTTTTGTGAGGCAGTGGTTGAATAA
>DDKT01000052.1 GCA_002339755.1 Patescibacteria group bacterium UBA2591 | reverse complement strand
CTGTCAAAACAACTATCTTCTGATTTTTATCTTGAAAATAAAAGAATACTATTAGCTAAACCTAAAAAGAATATGAAAA
Organism: Patescibacteria group bacterium UBA2591; assembly: GCA_002339755.1. Classification (GTDB taxonomy): domain Bacteria; phylum Patescibacteriota; class Patescibacteriia; order UBA2591; family UBA2591; genus UBA2591. Next base: position 9,812 of record DDKT01000052.1, on the reverse strand, counting down.
AGATCATGACCAAATTCCAAGAGTTTCTTTGTGGCACAAGAATTCTTATTGAATTAAGTTTCAGAAGTTTAAAAATGTTTTATGGTCTGGTAACCAGTTTACCAAGATCAGTAAGCGGATATCTTGCTAACTATATCTACAGCTTACTAGCTTATCAAATTTCTTAGATTAATAAATCAAATACGTTTTTGTCTTAATGTTTGTAAATTTTACAATTTGCTTAACTAATAAATAAACTTGGTTAATCCAAAGGAGTTTTTGTATTGTCTAAATTTATTTATTAGATTTACATTTTGTAATTCAAAGTTGTAAATTTTCAATCTTATAGTGACGCAAATGTAATATAAGCATTTTTAATATGGATACTTAATAAAAACCCGATTAGGAAATATTGAAACCTAATCGGGGTTAATAACTACCTTGGTTAGGCTATAACATATCGAGCCGTTGGTACAATCTTGATGTTCAACAACGGAAATTGTTCCTTCATTTCTTTTTGAATTTCTTTTAGTTCACTTTTAATAAAGTTTTCTCTGGGAGTACGCGGGATCCTGCATACTCCTTTTCGGAGTGTAAAGTGAAGTTCTAAATTATGCCTCCACTCCATTTTTATTTCCCCCTCGATGTCCGGCGCTATCCTCCTTTTCTTCAACATTTCAATAAACCTATTGTAAGCCTCCCTTACTCTATTAAACGTCTCCTTTAATAGCTCTATAATCTCTTTACATTCTTTTTCGTTAAACTCTTCCACCTTTTTTTCATCAATTAGATCAACTATTTCTTTTGGAACACCAATTATTAAAAGATCCATAATATCACCTCCTTTAACTTTTAATTTCATTTTAACATCCCTGCAGAAAATTGTCAAAATGTCTAACTTATAGGTAGCGAAGCAATCATTGACAGCAAATCTAAGATATGGTAAGTTCTAAAACAAGGAAGAAAAAGGAGGTTCTTCCAAAATTTTAGTTGTGGGAGGTGGTTAAGATGGGAAATTCAAATGGTGAGAAAAAGAAAGTTATAGATCTCTGTCTTAAAGAATTAAAGGCTCTCCAGGGAATAGAATGTATTATTCTGAGTTATGTTATTTTGAAAGGTGAAAGTAGGTACTACTGTTTCAAAATTTTTGTTGATGTGCCGGATGAGGAAGCAAGAAGAGAACTTCTAAATAAGATACATGGTACAGAATTTGATTTTAATAACACTAAAGAGACACTTCCTTCTGGATGTAAAGTCTATTTTAAAGCCACCCCTGAATTAGAAGAAGTACCAAGAGAAATGAGATCAGAGTGGATTTCAAGAATTTCTGAATCTGGAGAAGTTATCTATAGTAAATATTGCCAGGAAAAATGAGTGCTTTTCCCCAATAAATAGACCTGTTCCACTTCTATTTTTATATGAAATGGACCATTTGACATCAAATCTAAGGTATGATAAATTCTAAAACAAGGAAGAGAAGGAAGGGTTTTTCCAAAACAAATTTTAGTTGTGGGAGGTGGTTAAGATGGGCAAAGGGAAGAATTTAGTTATTGGGAAAAAAGAAAAGCCGATCATAAATGGCAATCTCAAAAAGATAAAGACTTTTCCCCAAATAAGAGCTATCTTCCTGGAGGAGACGAAACTGGTGAGACTGAATTATGGGGTTAGTGAATCTAAAGCGTACTCCTTCAGGATCTTCACTGATGAGCCTAACGACGAAAAAAGAAAGGAGCTTTTTAACGAGATAATCCAGGCAGAACGTCAAATTAATGAAAAACTCCAGCCCTCGGGACTTACAGTTTACCTCAATATGAGTTCTGTTTACCCCGAGAGGGGTTCTGTGCGAGGAGAGATGCTAAAAAAACTAAAAGAGAGTAGATCGGTATATATTGAAGAATTCCCTGTGAAAGTCATCTATTTTCAGGAGAATAGATGAGTATTTTCCTATCTTCCCCCAAATAGACCTGCTCTATTTTTAAAGGACAGGTCCTTTCTTTTTAATGAAAGTGGCTTCTGGAGATTAAATCTGTCTCAACATAAGAATTTTCTATTTAGAGAGGGTGGCTGGATTTAAATCCTTGTTTTTTCTAATGGAGTTTACTTTCGCTTTTCAAAAAGTTGCCTTAATTCCTTTATTGGTTTATCACTATCATCCACTCTTAAATTTATCTCTTTTTTAATTGAAGATGCTATCACTAATGCTGCCGAGGATTCTTCTCTTCTATCTCCTCCTGCTTTTTCTCTTGCCCCTAAAGTACAAATTAGTTTTTCTTCGAATTCATGGTTTTTTAAGAGTTCTTGCCATTTCTCCAATTACATTATCGTTAGCAAGAAAATCACCTACTGCTAGATAGTTTCTTCCTATTAGATGTAGATGTTTAAGGTTTGTATTTTCTGTAAGATTAATTAGAAATATGGATCTGGTCATTAATTTCTAAATATTTCTTCTATTTCTTTTTTAATACTTTCCGGCCTAATTCCATATTTTCGGTTATATTCTAACTGAATTTCTCTTCGACGAGCAGTTTCTTTGATTGCCTTTTTCATTGATTTTGTTAATTCATCAGCATAGAGAATTACTTTGCCTTTAACATTTCGAGCAGTACGACCCATGGTCTGAATTAAAGAAGTTTGGCTACGTAGGAATCCTTCGCGGTCAGCGTCTAAAATTGCTACCAAACTGACTTCAGGCAAATCTAAACCTTCCCGAAGTAAATTCACTCCTACCAAAACATCAAATTTTCCTTTCCGAAAATCAGTTAAAATTTTAGCTCTTTCTAAAGTTTTTGTTTCTGAGTGCATATAATTCACTTTAAATCCTTTTTTACTTAAAAATTCGGCTAAATCCTCGCTCATTTTTTTAGTCAGAGTATTAACAATTACCCGCTCATTATTAGCCACGATTTTCTTTATTTCTTCAATTAGGTCATCAATCTGATTTCTATTTCTCTTTTGATCAAAAACTGGTCTGATCTCTATTTCAGGATCAATTAGACCAGTTGGTCGAATGATTTGCTCAATCACTTGGGCTGAACGTTTTATCTCCCATGAGGCTGGCGTAGCAGAAGTAAAAATTGTTTGGCCAATTCGTTTTTCAAATTCCTCAAATTTTAGAGGTCGGTTATCTAAAGCTGAGGGCAGACGCCAGCCATATTCAACCAGAGTTTCTTTTCGGGATCGATCTCCTTCATACATTCCATAAAGTTGAGGAATAGAAATATGGGATTCATCAATAATAGTTAAAAAGTCTGGTTTATTATTTTTATAGGGAAAATAAGAAAGCAAGGTGTCAGGAGGCTCGCCAGCTAATTTCCCAGACAAATGACGTGAATAATTTTCAATTCCATGACAATAGCCAATGGTTTTAAGCATCTTTAAATCATATAAGGTTCGGCGCTTCAATCTTTCTGCTTCAAGCTCTAATTTTTTCTTTTTAAAGTATTTAAGCCTTTCTTCTAATTCTTTTTTAATTTCTCTAATTGCTGTTTCCCTTTGAGGCTCAGTAGAAACAAAATGTTTAGGCGGAAAAATGATTAATTCTTTAAGCTCCTCAATTATTTTTCTTGAAAAAGGGTCAAGGAGTTTAAGAGATTTAATTTTTTGATTTTCGATTTGGACCTGATAAAGAGAAGCGCCGCTTGCTGGCAGGATTTCAAAAGCTTCACCTCGAACTCGAAAAGTTCCTCTTTTTGAAAGAAGATTGTCGCGCAAAAATTGAATTTTAACCAATTGACGAAGAAGATCGCCTCGGGTGATTGGTTTGCCAATTTCCAAGCAAAGAGAAGCTCCAAAATAATTTAAAGGCACTCCTAAATTATAAATACAAGAAACCGAAGCAACAATAATTACATCAGGTCGAGTCATCAAAGCAGAAGTTGCTTGATGCCTCAAGCGATCGATCTCCTCGTTAATTAAAGCCTCTTTGCCAATATAAGTATCAGCAATGGGGAGATAGGCCTCTGGCTGATAATAATCATAATAAGAAACAAAATAATTAACTGAATTTTCAGGAAAAAAATTTTTATACTCTCGATAAAGTTGAGCTGCCAAGGCTTTATTAGGAGCAATAACCAAAATTGGAAGATCGAAATGAGAAATGACATTGGCCATGGTGAAAGTTTTACCAGAGCCCGTCACTCCTAAAAGAGTCTGATAGTGATAATTTTTTTTAATTCCTTCAACAAGCTGAGAAATTGCTTTTGGTTGATCCCCTTTGGGTTTAAATGACGATTTAAGCTTGAAGATTGCCATAGATAAGTTCTGTTTCGATTTTAACAAATTTTGGAATAATTGGGCAAAGTTGAATTTTCTGAAAAATTATACTCTGTCAACCGATTGTGGCATTTCACTCACTTTTATATGTTTAATCAACGTTTTTTCACTTACATTTCAGGTCGGTTAATACAGTGAAGCATGCGTCGAAAATTATATTCTTAGCATTCTTGAAATATCCTATCAAATTTCATAAATTATTTTTTCCTCCCTATTTTCTGTTTTTTTGGATTCTTTGTCAGTCTCGAATCTTTTAAAGTAGAAGTTAATTATTGCTCCATAACCTCTTTTAATCTCTTATTTCTTTAGCTTAGCCACGAAATACGAACTTTTTTACAAAAACACAAAACGTTTTCATGAAAGCCTTCATCAATCCATATATCTCAAAAATAATTACTTCTAATCAGATAATTAAACGTTTACTTTTAAAATTAAACCCATTTAAAAAAGAGAGGATATTTCACTCTCCTTCTAGAGACTAGAGAAGTAATCGTTACATTAATATTTATAGATACCTATTTTATTGATGGACAACCTAATAATTCGGCTAATTGCTCGAAGGTGCGATATCCAGGATAAACCTCTTCATCAAAAGCAAAAGTTGGCACTCCTTGAAATTGGTGATGGATTGGTCCAATAGTAACATTAATTTTTTTAATTTTGACACCTAACTGTTCGATCATTGTTAGTATTTCTTCATTTTCTATTTTTTGACACCAAAAACATTGAGGCGAATAGTAATAGATCAACTCTTTTACTTGGCATTGTTCTTTTGTTAATTCTTTTAATTTAGGCTCTTTGACTGGGGTAGGTTTTTTAGAAAATAAATAACCAAGAATAATTAAACCGATTATAACACTGCAAATTATTAACCAAAGAGTTCTTTTTGATTTTTGGATTTTTTTATTTTCCATATTTATTCTTTACAACAATCAATAATTTTTTTTACAATTTCACCAAGTCTATTCCAAAGTCCTCCTTTTTCTTTGTGATGAATATTTAATTGTTCTTCATCAATTTTTTTTATTTCCTCAAGATTAACTAGTTTTAAATTTATGCCCCAAAATAAAGAATATAGATTATAAGCCTTGTCAAACAGGTCTTCAGCTTCCTTTCTTTTGTCTTGCGCTTGAGAATAATATTTTGTTCCTACTTCTATTAGTCTCATTGAAGCCGCCAAAAGATGTTTTGAAATGCACCAAATTTCAGAACCTGGCTCATCGCTTTTTACAATTTTTTTTAATAACTCTCTTCTAATCTTTCTTATTTGATTTAACAAATCATAATATTCAGATTTTCTAGTTTTTGCTCCAGTAAAGAAAAAATGCTCTTCAATAGAGATAAGATTCATAATGGCAATAGACAAATCTTCATCAGAAGATAGATCTAATTTATTCTCTTTTTTCATTTTTTCAACTTTTTTAAGCCATTCGTTAATTTCTTGCTCCCTTTCCATACGCTTATTTAAAGACTAAATAAAAAAATAAACTGACAATTAAAAGTAATCCTATAACGAGAAGCACTTTTTGATAAGAAATAAAAACTTTTCCTTGGTTTTGTTTTTTTAAAAATTTATCTACAAATGAAGCAAAGAAAAATACTATTCCTCCAATAATTGTACCAAAAATTATTTTATTAACCCCTAAAATCTCATTGCAAAGAGTTAAGGCGCCTAAGCAAGATAAGATTAAAATATTCAAAAGATAGAAAATACAAATCATCAAAAATGCAGGAGCTCTGTAATTTTTAATTTTCTTTTTTAAAAAGTCATTAAAAAAAACAGCTAAAGAAAAAATAAAGCTGCCAATCCAAAGGCCTATTATGGTATCATCGAAGCCAAGCCATCGAAAAAACCCTGTTGCTGCGCCAGTAGTCACCACACAAAACGGACAAAAAGCAAAAGCTTCTAATGAAGAAAAAAGAAAAGAGCTTAATAAAAAGATAAAAAAAATTTTAAGTTTATTCATTTTGTTGATTTAACAAGTTATCAATAATTTGTTTGAGGGCTTCATACGGTAAGGCGCCGCTTATTAATCGGCCATTCACAAAAGTAGCTGGCGTTCCTTCTACGCCTTTTTGAATTCCTTCTTGAAAGTCCTTCTCCACTTTTTGAATATACTTTCCAGAATCTAAACAATTATTAAATTTATTCAGATCAAGTTTTAGATTTTTGGCAATTTCTTTAAATCTTTCCATGCTTAAACCAAGTGATTGAGCTTTATAAAGTTCTTCATGCATTTCCCAAAATTTTCCTTGCTCACTAGCGCATTCACTGGCTTCAGCAGCTTTAAAAGAATTTGGCTGAAAGGAAAGAGGAAAGTGTTTGAAAACATGTCTGACTTGATCAGGGTAATTAGTCAAAATTTGTTTAATTGTTGAAGAAAAACGAACGCAGAATGAACATTCAAAGGAAGAAAACTCAACTAAAGTGATAGGCGCCTCAAAATTCCCCTGAACGTGATCATCTTTTGTAATCTCAAAAGTTTGAATAGCTGATTCTGGCTTTGATTCTGGAGGAGGCAGAGAATCGTCTGATGAAGGAAGATTTTGAACCTGAACAGATTGATCTACTGCCTGGTTAGTTCGTTTCAAAAAGAAAGCACTAATAAAGACGATATTTAAAATAAGAGAAAAGATACTAAAACCGACAAGAGTTCCCAAAAAAAACGAAGTCTTGGGAGAAATGGTGATCAATTTCTTTTCTTTATTACTCCCTTCCTCTCCTTTTTTTCTTTTGATTTCTCTTATTTGATAATCTCCCAATTCTTTGATTATTCGATAGATTTCTGGCTTGTCGATTCTTTCTTTATCATAGATGATCGTTGCTTTTTGTGAATCATAATCAACTTTAGCCTTAATAATTCCAGTTTGATTTTTTAATTTCTCTTCAATTGAAAAAGCGCAAGAACTGCTATCCATACCTTTGATTTGAAATTTTATTTTTTGCATAACTTGTTGAGAAATTTGTTTTATAAAGAAAAATCGAGATGCGTAGCGCTTAATAAAAGATAAAAAATTATTCATTTTTAATTCTTGTTTCCCCTTTTTCTCCTTTCTTCCTCTTTTTGATTAAAAATTCGATTACTTGCTTTATGCTTTCAGCAATAAGAGTTAAGGAGGAAATAGTATGTTCCATTTTTTTCTTAATTACCTCAATAGTTTCACTAATTTTTTGCAACCCTTCCTCCCAAATTTGGATCATTTTGTAAATTCGCCTCAAGATAGCCGCCAGATAATAGAGTACAAAACAAAGAAAAATTGTCAACCATATCACGCAGAGAGAAAGAGAGAAAAAAAGCAAATCTTGGCTTGTGTACAACATAGTTTATTTTGTTCTAATTTATTAACAACCTTACTTTACAATGATAACAAATTTTTCAAAGTCTAGCAAGGAGCCGCATTAACCGCTCTAAAATGTAAGTGGAATGGTATTGGTTAAATCATCTAAAATGTAAGTGAAACAAATATTTGGTAAAATGAGAAAAAGGTCGAAATTTAATAAAAATTTAGTTGCCTTTTGTGCGCTAGTTTAATAGATTATTTCGATTACCTTTTTAAATGACTTGACACAAGGTCTTGACAAAATTAGGATAATATGCTATAATAAAATTGTTAGAATTGATAAAAAAGAATTTTTTAAAATATTTTTAATATTTTAAACACAAATTGAGGAGAGAGTCTTGATTACCAAGCTTGGTAATTAATTGCTGAAAATATTACCAACGGCTCTCTCTGAGAGCCGTTGGTTTTTTAAACCAGAACCTTTAAAATTTAAAATCATTGCTTTCCTCTCTTTAATCAAGAGAGGGATGAAGGAGAGAGATAATCTGGGTTCGTGGAATATAATTTTTGATCAAAAAGCTTTTAAATTAAAGAATCTTAGGGAAAGGGTTATAAAAGATAAAACTCTTTACCTTTACTACCCTTACCTGGAGAAATAAAAGACCTTCTTCATCCTTCTCTCTGTTAATAGAGGAGAGAATGAGTATATTAAAATTAAAAAAGAAGCCTAAGGGACTTTTTAATTCAATGCTCACCTTAGGCGGTAAGTTAAGTATGAGATCTTGAGCAGATCTCATCTGCTGAGTAAGGTATGAGTAAAGTTAAGAAATTGTTCTTATTCTTTCTTTAAAATAGAGGAGAGAGTAGGATGAAAGCAATTTCTTGATCAGCTCTCCTGAAAATCCAAGCCTTTAATTAAAAAGGCAAGGACCTCGTCTTTATAAAATAAGACGGGGCGCAACTTACCAACGGTTCTGATAAGAGGCCGGTTATAAGGAAGCCTAACCCACTTTCTAATAACTCATCCCGCCCCCATTTTGCTTTATAAGAAACTATATTTAATTCGGCGTTTCAAATTGGAAAGGGAAGTTCCATGATATTTCAGTTTTTGTTCTCGTTCTCTCGCGTCTTTTTCAGGGCGATAAGCTTCATAATAAACGAGAATCCAATTTTGATTGTTCTTCAGATGTTGTTTCGATCTTCTTCTGAGATCATTAGTGGAGCCGATGTATATTTTGCGAAATTCTTTGTCTTGAAGTATATACACGTAATTCATATTTCAAATTTATCATAAAATTAATTCTAAGGCAAAATGGAGGCGGGATAAAAGCTCTTATCTCTCATCCTCCAGTTCTTTTTAGAGGATTGAGGATGGGAAGTTCTTTGAAAACTGAATAAAGGAAAACCACAAAGTGGTACTTTTGGTGATAAAAGATTGTCACTAGAAGCGCCACTTTGTGGTGAGAAAAACCCTTAAAATCTGTCGTCTTAAAAGGAGGCAGGTACCTGAACTCCCAAAGGAGCAGGTGGGAAAAAAGGAGAAAAGAAAATGGAAGAAGCGAAAATGGAAGAAGCAAAGAATTTCAGATTGTTCTATTTCCTTTGTGCGGCATTTGTATTTGCTATTGTCGCACTGGGAGTACTCGTAATAGCTGCGATGGAAATAATATCGCAGCTATTAGGACTGAACAAAATCGTAATGATGATTACAGTCCACAATTTCGTTCAGATGGGCGAAATAATATTTCTTTGTGCCCTGTATCAATGGGCGTTTAAGAAAATAAAGTGGGCGTGGAACGAAATAAAATAAATCTCGAAGGAGGTAATTGAAATGGGAAAAAAGCAGGTACGAATCGGGGGGAAGGTCGATTTGGACATTTGTGGTGCTGGATTTATTCTCGGGATCACTCGAGAAGATGAGGTTCAAGTTGTAAGAGAAGAAGCTTCTCTTACTGAGCTTGCTGATCCAAAAATATTCTGCATAGAATGTGGCTGGACTAAAAATAGTTTTAGCAGCTGGGACCATCATCAAGAAGGGGGTCCCCTTGAATCCGCAACAAAGCAAGTGTTTTGGGAAGAAACATTTGCAAGATTGGTGGCTATAGCCGCCGAACTGGGATATAGTCAAAGCTGTATCTCAGGTATGCATTGTTTTACGGAATGTGCGCATGACTGTGCGCACATTCTTAAAGAGAGGATGCCCTTTGACAGCTTGACCCAGTTGGTTGATTATATTGACCAACTGGATACCAAGGGGGCTACTTCCATGCCAAACTACG
>DDKT01000005.1 GCA_002339755.1 Patescibacteria group bacterium UBA2591 | reverse complement strand
TTATTAATTATTTGCCTATTTGCGCTAAACTAGAGTCAGAATTAGCCGATCTTCCCGCTTTGGAGGCTCAAGAATACATTAAAGAATTAAATCTTAAAACTTCTGGCTTAGATCAATTTATAAAAGATTGTTATGGATTGTTAGATCTAATCACTTTTTTTACTTGCCAAAATGACATTCTCCAGGCCTGGACTTTACCTGAAGGAAATGTCATAATTAAAGCAGCGGCTAAAATTCATACTGATTTTGCTCAAGGATTTATTAAGGCAGATGTAATCAATTGGCAAAAATTTGTCGAAGCTGGTTCAGAACATAAAGCTTACGCAAAAGGCTGGATTCGCACAGAAGGGAAAGATTATTTAGTAAAGGACGGAGATGTGATACGTTTTAAATTTAAAGCTAGTTAAGTAATAAAATTCGATGAATTTTCCCTAATCAAGTCATCTGAAAGACCTCTAATCCAAGTATTAAAATTCAAATATCAAATTCATTCAATCTTGATTTTATGAATTGGCTTAATCTTATTCAAATCATCGTTTCTCTGCTTCTTATCTGCGCCATTTTAGTTCAAGCTAGGGGCACTGGCCTTTCAGCTGTTTTTGGCGGAGAAAGTAGCATTTATCGAACTAAAAGAGGAGCTGAAAAAATTCTCTTTTTTATTACTATTTTTTTGGCTATTGCTTTTTTGGCAACAGCTTTAGCAAATGTTTTATTTCGAACTTGAAATATAAGATAACAGATAAAGATTTTTTGGCTCATTTCGAAACAATATTTCACATTGCTCTTACGCTTAAAATAAAAAACAATATTTTTTGTTTCTCGATTCAATTTTCAATTTAAATTTTTTTAAAATTAAAAAATTATTTCCATATCAAGATTTCTTAAAAAAATTTTCTAATAATAAATATTTATCATTATCTAGATGTTATGTTTCAGTATCGAAAAATTATTTCCTCAAAAGATATTATAGAAAGAAAACCAACTTTGGCAGAAATAGAGAAAAAGACTACCTACTTTAGAGATTCTATAACTGTTTCTCAAATTTTTAAAAAAATTATTTTTTGTTTGATTATTTTAATTATTATTCTTTGGTTGACGACCGGGATAAAGGAAATCATCTTCCCGCCTTATTTGACAGTGACTCAACCAATGGACAATTTTGTGACCGAAGAAAATTTGATTAAAATTGTTGGTCAAACAGAAAAAGAGGCTCAGGTTTTGATTAACAATCAGCTCGTTTCCTATAATACAGAGGGCCACTTTGAAGAAACCGTTTCACTAAACCCAGGCTTAAATCTTATTAGAATTTCTGTTTTCGGGAAAAATAATCAGGAGAGAGTAGTTTGGAAAAGAATAATGATGAAGCAACGGAATTCAACAGAATTTTAAATTTTTAATTTTGAATTTACTTAATTATTCTCAAAATTCTCAAAACTATGCCTAAAAAAAATGACACCCAAAAAATTTCAGAGAGAACTCGAGCAGCCCAGGAAGCAATAACCCAAATTAAAGAACGATTTGGTGAAGGCTCAATTATGAAATTAAAAGAAGCTAAAAGAATGGAAGTAGAAACCATTCCCACTGGCTGCATTTCCCTAGATATTGCTTTGGGTGTAGGTGGGGTGCCTCGTGGTCGAGTAATAGAAATTTTTGGCCCAGAAGCTGCTGGTAAAACTACTCTAGCTCTTCATGTTATAGCAGAATGTCAAAAACAAGGAGGCATTGCTGCTTTTGTTGATGCTGAACATGCCCTGGACCCTTTTTATGCTCAAAAAATCGGAGTTAATATTGACGAATTATTAATTTCTCAACCTGATACAGGAGAGCAAGCTTTAGAAATTGTAGAAACTTTAGTCAGGTCAAATGGAGTTGATGTAGTGGTTGTAGATTCAGTAGCAGCTTTAACTCCGAGAGCAGAAATCGAAGGAGAAATGGGAAGCCAATATTTAGGACTACAGGCTCGATTAATGAGCCAGGCTTTAAGGAAATTGGCTGGCATTGTTGGAAAGACAAAAACTGTAGTTATTTTTATTAATCAAATTCGAATGAAAATAGGAGTATTTTTTGGCAATCCAGAAACAACTACTGGTGGTACAGCTTTAAAGTTTTATTCCTCTGTTCGTATTGAAGTAAGAAAAACAGTTCAACTTAAATCAGGAGATCAGTTCGTTGGTAATCGAATTAAATGTAAAGTAGTTAAAAATAAAGTTGCTCCTCCTTTTAGGTCGACAGAATTTGATATTATGTTTAATGAAGGAATTTCATTGGCCGGCGACTTACTTGATACCGGAACATTATACAAAATAATTTCAAAAAGTGGTAACACATTTAGTTATGATACGATTAAACTAGGCGTTGGCCGCGAAGCAGCCAGAACTTTTCTCAAAACAAATCCTAAATTAAGAGAAGAGATAAAAGAAAAAATTTGGAAGACGGTTCAAAAAGAAGGATAGATAAAGAGAAGAAGAGAGAGGAAAATTGTATGGCAGTAGACTAAAATAGATAGTCTCTGTTTTCGAATAAGATTTTGATTTTGATTGATATTGATTTTGACTAAAACGTTGAAACATTGTCTAATCTACGCCGAGAGATACAGATTGATAATTTATAATCTAAACTATGTCAAGTTTTACCCTCCGAAATTATTATATAGTAGCCATCTCTATTATTTGTTTTATTTTAATTTCAATCGGAGGGATTTTTGTTTGGTGGCATTTGGAAAACAAAAAAGAATTTAAGACAAGACAAATTTCTATTTCCAAAGAGCCTAGTATTCTTTTTCTAGCCTTCAATGGAATAGAAAAAAAAACACCAATAGCTATTCTCTATAATAGAATTGAAAATAAGATCGTTCAGGAAAAAACTATAGATCTAAATGGTCTAGAATTAGGCCCTTCGGGATTTGAAGCCTGGGGAAGTAATGATTCGGTCCAATATAATTCTGTTGCTGATCAAATTCTCTTACTTGTAAATAATGTCTCGTTTTATGATAACGGATTTCTTACAGATGTACCGTATTCTAAAGCTATTTGGTCCACCTCTTTTAAAGATGAAGAGGCGCCTCAAGTGATTTTTACCTCAAAAGGCGAAATATCTTCTTGGATCACTCACCCTGATAGGCCAGTAGTTTATCTTATTCATCAGGTGCCTAACACTCCTAAAAGAGAGTTTTTAGAAATCAATCTTTTTAGTAAAGAAATTCGAAAAATTGCTGACATAAACAATCTTGAGCAAGAGGGCTATCATCTTGAGTTAGTTTTGTCGAAAGACGGAAACTTCATCTATCAAGCTATCTTACTAAATGATCCGGACAGAATACTGTTTAGACAATTTAATTTAATAACTGGTGAAATTACCGTTATTATCAATCTTGAAAATGAATTTTATTCTGTTGACACCAAAAATCTTTCTCCTGATGAAAAAACATTTGTTTTCTTCCTTGGTCACATATTGAAAAAACCTGATTTGCGAATCCATCATCTGGAAGAACAGAGGACTGAAATTCTGCCGATACCTGAAGAGTTGAGAGTAGAGAGTTATACTCTTTGGTGGTCGGCTGATAGCAAGAAATTACTTCTTTGGGCCAGAGCTGGTGTTTACTTTGCGCCTTTTATATATTCTCTCGAAGACAAAAAAGCTGAATTTATTGATATTCTAAAAGGTCAATTTCCTCTAATCTGGTCTCCAGCGGAAGATTATCTACTTGTTGAAGAGAACGGTTTGCATTGGAGAATTTTTAATCTAAAAACTTATAAAATTGAAAATGTTTATTCTTTTCCTCATGAGATAAGTACAGCAGGCGCTCGTTGGATTAAATAAGAAGCAGAATTGGATAGATCTTTATAATCCAAGACTCAAAAATGAAATTATTAATTTCGAAATTTAGATTAAGAATTTTAAATTTGCAAAATTTTAAGTTTTTTAAAATTATATTTAAAGTACTTAGAAATCACAAAAAAATTATTTATTGCTCCTTAATTATTATTTTTCTTTCCCTTCCCATTTCATTTCAAACAAAAGAACCAATTGTTCTTATCAATGAAATTATGTACGACCCTTCCGGCTTAGATGATAAACGGGAATGGATTGAAATCTTCAATATTAGTTCAAATGAAATTGATATTACTGGTTGGAAATTTTGCGAAGGCGGTGTTAATCATAAGTTGACCGCGAAACAAGAGAGTATGGTTATTCCTCCCCAAGGATACGCCATTATTGCTGATGATACTACCGCTTTTTTAAGGGATTATCCCGATTATAAAGGCATTTTAATTGACAGTTCTTTTTCCTTAAAGAATTCTGAAGAATATTTAGCATTAAAAAATAGCTCTTTAGAGGTAGTTGATGAAATAACTTATCAGAGTAGTTGGGGAGGAAAGGGTAATGGAAAATCTTTAGAACGAGTGGATGGAAATATTTGGCGAGAGAGTTTTAAGATAAGCGGAACACCAGGCTTATCAAATAGTCAACGAAGTGATCAAAAAGAATCTAGCGACCAAGAAGAAAAAGAGATGACAAAAGAAACAACAAAAGAAAAAGAGATTATAAAAGAATTAGCGCCTCCTAATTTTTACCAAGTTGTTATAAATGAATTTGTTCCTAATTCAGAAGACAAAAAAGAATGGATTGAGCTTTATAATAAAGAAAATTTAATTGTTGATCTAACGGGTTGGGTTATTGAAGAAGGATCAAAATCTAGGATTGTCCTTTCTGACTACCTCGAACCTTACGGATTTAAAATTATCGAAAACATTAAAGGGAAACTAAACAATGAAGGTGATATTATCATCTTAAAAGATGCCTCTGGAAGGATTATTGATAAAGTTACTTATGGAGATTTCGACAGTGAGAACAAAGATGGCAATGCTCCGAAAGCTTTAATTTCTTGCTCCCTGGCTAGAATCAAAGACGGTTTTGATACAGATAATGATTCTCAAGACTTTAAGCTCACCTCTGTTTTAACAAAAAACAGTTCTAATATTATTGTTCCTCCAGAAACAAAGACTAAGTCCTCCGATATCATGGTAGAAAATAATTTCGGAAGGATTGTTGTCATTAATGAAATTTACCCCAACCCTAAAGGTTCTGATCAAAAAGAAGAATTTATTGAACTGAAAAATCTTGAACAAAAAGAAGTTAATTTAAATAATTGGAAACTTTCCAAAGATGAAGGTATAAGTTACTCTCTTACCACAAAAAATTTTAGTTCCTTGACTATTCCAGCTCAAGGATTTTTTCTTTTACCAAGAAAAAAGACCTCCTTAGTTCTTAAAAACAAAGAAGACACAATTAAACTTTTTCAATCCAATGGTCAACTGTTAGATGTGGTTTCATACACCGAAGCTCCAGAAGGCCAATCTTATGCACGAGATACTGATGCTCAATGGAAATGGACAACTGTTCCTACCCCTGGTAAAGAAAATATTATTGCTCTTCCTAATAGGTCGCCTCAGGCAGTATTAGAGACTAAAGATAAAGTAGTAGTTGGCGAGAAAATAACTTTTGATGCTTCTGATTCTTTTGATCCGGATAATGATCCTTTAATTTATCTTTGGGATTTTGGGGATGGAAAAAAAAGTAAAGAAATAAGTCCAATCCATGTCTTTCAAAAAGAAGGATCCTTTAAAGTAAGTTTAACAGTAAGGGATAACAAGGGCTTGGAAGATAAGGCAGAGAAAACTATCATTGTTTCATTGTCAGAGAATACTACTTTATCTCGAAGTAGTTCGTTTATTTTAATTACAGAATTTCTGTCCAATCCTCGAGGACCAGACGTTGAAGAAGAATGGATTGAAGTTTTTAATCAAGGAGAGGAAACCATTGATTTAGAAGGCTGGAAATTAGACGATTCAGAAGATGGAAGCCGACCTTACAAAATTTCAAAAGGGACCTTTATTCAACCAAAACAATATTTAGTCTTTAAAAGAAAAGAAACTAAAATTGCTTTAAATAATACTTTTGATTCAGTTCGTTTAATCGATCCTTATGAAAACCTTATTTTTCTAATAGATTATAAAGAGGCAAAAGAAGGCACTTCCTATGCTCGTGATAAAGATGGTCAATGGAGATGGACAATTTCCCCTACTCCTGGCAAAGAAAATATTTTTGAAGAGACAGAAGCAGAAGATGAATTATCTGAGGATAAGCTACAGCTTTCAGAAAATAAATCTGTTATTGAAACCGATTTAGATAAAATTTTTCAATTGGAAATAGGCACTCGAGTTAAAGTAAAAGGCACTGTTTCCGTAGAGCCAGGTATTTTAAGTAACCAAGTTTTTTATTTAGCTGGCAGCGGCATCCAGATTTATTCTTATAAAAGAGATTTCCCAGAGATAAAATTAGGAGACCTTCTAGAAGTAGAAGGGACGCTTTCTCAAAGAGGCGGAGAGAAAAGAATTAAAATAGCCTCTGGAGAAAAGATTAAAATTCTTGGTCATCTTGGGCCACCTTTGCCAAAAAAGATTTCTATAAATGAAATTAATGAAAAATTGATAAGTTCTTTAGTAGTTCTTCAGGGAGAATTAACAGAAATTAAGAAAAACTATTTTTATCTCGATGATAAAGGAGGAGAAATTAAAGTTTATCTTAAATTTTCTACTAATATTAAGAGACCTAATTTTAAATTAGGAGGTCAAGTAAAAGTTACAGGTATTCTTTCTCAAACAAAAAATGCTTGGCAACTTTTGCCTCGCTATCAAGAAGATATTGAAATTATTCCTGTTGTTTTGGCGAAAGAAAACCCCTCCAGCTCTGTGCTTCCTTTGCCTATTTCTCAAAATAAAAAAGAAGTAATTAAATATTTACTTCTTTTTATGGTTGCTTTAATTGTAATTTTATTAGGATTGGGCCTAAAAAGGATCATTTATTTAAGGAATAAGCGGGGCTAATATTATCGGATATTTTTAATTATCGATTTTCATACTTTGAATTTGATAAACTGAAGACCTAGAAATAACCATAGAATTGTTTCGGCATTTTGTGTTTTATAAAAAAACACAATGATTATTTAACAAGTGTCTACTAGAAGTTCGATTTTTAGAATCATCAACTTATTTTCTTGAAACGAATTCATTATCTCTGAGATAAAAGCGCCAAAGTTTGTCTTTGTATTCCTGGGCGTAGTCAATACCAATTCTTTTGGAATGAACAATTTGTGAAAGGCTAATCCTTTCTTTTTTGTTTTCCAGCCAAAGTCTTTTGCTTTTACAAAGATCTTCTCCGTAAAACGATTTATCTAATTTTAGATATTGACATAACTTTCCTGGACCAGAGGCGGATTTTTTAATTTTTGCCTTAGAATCATTTATTGGTTCTAAGGCTCTGATTAAGATACATTCAGGCCTTCCTTCTTTACTGGTAGTGATATTCAACTGATAATACATTCCGTAAACTAAATAAATATAAACATGGCCACCTATGAGAAATTCTGCTCGGTTTCTTTTAGTTATTTTTCCCTGATAAGCATGAGAGGCTTTGTCTCCAGGCCCAATATAAGCCTCTGTTTCAACAATTTTTCCGATCAATTTCTTTTTTCCAATCCTCCGAACTAAAAAACAACCCAAGAGACCTTGGGCTACCTTAAGAGTGGGTCTAGTATAAAATGATCTTTTTAAGATGACCATTTTAAATTTACAATTTTATTTAAGACAGAAAGAAAATGTACTTTTAAGACTAAAAACAAAACATATTACAGAACAACACTTAGTTCGGTATCATACTTTTGAAATTACTTAACACAACAAATTTAAAAAAGTTAAGAGGAAGGGGATCAGCAATCTCGTTGTCGAGACCCTGATGCCCCTTCCTTTTTAAATGTCGAAGAGCTTTATATCCATATGATCGAGCGCTGGCGATCCACACACATAAAGCTTTCCTTCTCGCCCCTTTTTTTCACAAAGGGGGCAAATTTTTGTCTTGACCACTTTGTCGTGATAAGTCTCAATGTCAGGACCATGATCGGCTGCATATGACAGTGTCCTCCAGGTAGATCGAAAAGTCTTTTCTTCTCCTTTTGGAGAATAGCAGAATTCACAAGGAATTCTCTTGTCAAATTTCTCGATGAGATCTTTAATTCCTCCCTCTGTCGCCCAATGAGTTTCTTCAAAGACGTCCTTAGAGGAATTGTAGATTTTAATCGAATGAACACGTTCTTCCCATCCTGAAGTCTGAATCTTCCTTATACTAGACGAAAAGAAAGTTCCGAAAGGTGTCTCATAATAAATCTCCCAAATTTCTCCCTCGTAAATCCTGTGGCCCTCTATGAACGACAACAATCTTACTTTTCTCTCCACAAGGTTGCGTTTAACTACAGCAATTGTTTCATTGTCTCGCTCGAATTTTATGCTGCGCCCGCCGACTCGGATTTCGTCGCCAGTTGTTGGGATTTTTGCCGGATCTCTTACCCAAATACCATCCGAGAGAATTTTTCCCTTCCAAGATTTTTCCGCCATAGAATGATATTTTTTGGGAAGGGTGGAGAATGGTGGCGGATATCCTTCTGACGTCACTTCTACATACTCTCTATATCCATTTTTACTCCCCCCAACTTTTATACGAACATAGGCAGAAAAGTATATGACAAATTTATCGTCTGTTTGGCGGGCAGAGATATCTTCTTGAGGAATTTTGGAATATGGCACATATTTCTCGCTAATCACTAACCCTTTTTCAATTTTACGTTGAAAAACATAAACCCAGAATTCCTCGTCTTCCAATCTAAGTTGGGGACTAAATAATGGACGGGAAGGATGGGAAATGAGAATAATCTCATCCGTTACCGGAGAAAAGAGGTAACTCCTCTTTTCTTCCTTTATTACATCCACCCAATAAGGTTTCCCTGTTTCAGGAAACCAATCTTTTGTAGGGAATCCGACCTTTCTCAACGAACGAGAGATAATTTCTCCTTTTTGATCAACCTCAAACATCACCTCTTCCATAATTTTTTCCTCCTTTCTCAATTTACTCATAGAACTCAAGTTTTAAGGACTTGTTGTACGGACAGCAGAAACTCATTTATTTTCTTTTCCCTCTTTCATCAATGATTTCCTTTTTCCTGTCGGTCTTAGTGATAGATATCTGTTAAGGTACATTAAACACATAAGGCACCTCGTGTTTAAAGCGATTTTTCTCCCTAAAGGCTAAAACTTTCTTTTGATCTTCTGGTGTAATTCCAAATTGGAATGTTTCCTCCTCGGAAAATTCCTTTTCTACTCGATAATAGAGCACCTTATCTATTATAGAATAGGGAGCTCCCATCTCATCTTCATCTGTTTGTCCAGGCCAAAGCTCAGCACTTGGGGGTTTTTCAATAATTTCTTTTGGTACTCCGAGATACTCAGCCAACTGATACACCTCAGTTTTATAGAGGGACCGAATTAACTCTATACCGGCAGCTTCGTCTCCGTAGCAAGTGAAATACCCCATTAGGTATTCACTCTTATTCATTGTCCCAAGGACTAGAGCATTTTTCTCCTTAGCCAGATCAAAAAGAAATGTCATTCTGACACGCGCCATCACATTTCCTTTTCTGATATCATATTCTTTTTGATCAATTTTTACTTCTTTTCGATCATAACCAGTTCCAGGCAAATCTCCGGGACCATCATATTCCTTAAGACCTTTTAGGTTTAATGTAAAATCTATTTCATTTACAACAGAATCGATCGGCCCAAAAAACAGATTTTCCATTGGGATGTTTAATTTTTTGACCATCTTTAATTCATCCCTTTCAGGGCCTCGATTTCTTCCGTCCTCGATAGGTATCCCTAGATAGGGCACCAAAGCTACAATCACATTTCCTGGTCCTAGGGCTTTGACTGCTAAATCAGCAACCGTTGCTGAGTCAACTCCTCCTGAAAGCCCAAGAACTACCTTTTCAAATCCTTGCTCCTTCAGTGTTTTTTTTAGCCAATTTACTGCTTCCTCAGTAAATTTTTTAGGATCAAATTCTTCCATTTTTCATTCCCCCTTATTCTAAAATCATCGCCAGATTTTTTGTATAGTCCTCTAATACTTGATCGGAATAACGTTCCAAGTGGCTGATTTCCAAAACTAAGGGTATCCGCCATCGGCGAACAGTTTCTAAAAGTCTGTAATACCCCCCCACATTATCCGGAAAAGCCAAACCATGAATATCGTCTCCATGGCCTCCTGAAATCCATTTCCCAGGATTTCTGTGAAAATGAATATTTTCTATGGGCACGGCTAGCTGCACAAGATCTCTAAGACGAAGATGCTTAGACAGCAATCTATGACCGAGGTCAATACATAAACCGATAGCTTGCGTCTTTCTAAGCATTTCTCTGAAATGCGTTACTTCATAGCCAAGCGCTACCGAACCTTCCTTAGGATCTGCTTGATTTTCTACGGCCACAAAAAACCTCCAATCCTTTTTAGGATCTCTTGATCCAGGCTCCAGAAAAAGCTGTTGGCACTTTTTAAAGCCTCAGTAAAAGTGGCTATTTTTTTTCCTTTGGCTACGATTTGTGGCGGATGAATTGTTAATGTCTCGCCTAATCCGTAGTCTATCAGAATCTGGTTAAACATTTCAAATCTCTGTAAAAGAAACGGATGGTGCTCTGAAATAGCCATGCTTAATCCTCTTTCTTGTGCGGGATCAATTTGGTTTTCAAAGGGTAGATGGAACTGAACTTTTAATTTTTTCTGGGTAATCTTTTTCACTCTCGCAAGATTATCAGGACAAGGAATAAATATCCCCTCTTTAAATTCATAAAGAGTCATGCCTCTTTCAGCAAAAGAGGAAAGCCTAATTTCAACCATATTAATTCCTTTTATTTTTGAAACTCTTTTTACTTCTTTTAAATCTTTGACCGAAAAACCTATCAGTTGTTCCTGTTTCCAATATTTCATTTTAGCCATTTTTTATCAGCCTCCTTAAATTTTATTCACCATCTCTATGTTAAAAAACAAAACTATAAAGATGTTAATAAATTATCCCTATAATTGAATTGTTTTTTAATATTTTTAAAGAACACTTCATTAAAATTAAAACACTAAAATAAGAAAATATTAAGCTTATTCCATCTTCAATAAATTCTTATTTCAAGGTTTTAAAAAAGATAGGAGAAGGGGCAGAACTGGTTTCTAATCTTTCAGTTAT
>DDKT01000004.1 GCA_002339755.1 Patescibacteria group bacterium UBA2591 | reverse complement strand
ATTCAGGGGCTCACTTCCATTATTCATTGGAGAGATAATTCATCAGTAACTAGTTTAATTTTCAAAATTCGACAGACTTCGCTTCGCTTGGCATTCTTTCTTATAACCATTAAGCTAACTTATCTCTTCAAATTTTCTTTATTTTGTTTCTTTATGCATTGTATGTTTTCGACACCATTTACAATGTTTTTTCAATTCAAGTCTTGTTTTGATTTTTTTATTTTTTCTTGAATAATAGTTAATCCGATGACATTGGGAGCATTCAAGTTTAATAAGATTTTCTTGTGACATAGTTTTAATAGAGATATTTTTGGGATAAGAGCCGGCGATCCGATTCGAACGGATGACCGATGGTTTACAAAACCATTGCTCTACCGCTGAGCTACGCCGGCTTTGAGTTTCCTTTTTATAGATGCGCTGTGAGGGATTCGAACCCCCGGCCATCTCCTTAAAAGGGAGCCGCTCTACCAGACTGAGCTAACAGCGCAAATCAATAATTCGGATTTTAGTATAAAATTGTCGATGACCACGTTTACGGCGATAACGAGTTTTAGGTTTATATTTAATAACAATAATTTTCTTATCTCTTCCTTGCTCTAAAATTTCAGTTTCTACTTTTACGCCTTCTAAGTATGGTTGACCAATTTTAACCTCTTTGACTCTTTCTTTAGTCAATAAAAGCACTTTATCAAATTCTATTTTATCCCCCTTTTCTCCTTTTATTTTCCCAATTTTAATTTCATCCCCTTTTTTAATTTTGTATTGTTTTCCCTTAACTTCGATAATAGCAAACATAAATTTGAGTATTAAATAACAAAATTTTTAATTTTTAGGACTTTTATTGTTAAAGATTTAACAATTCCAGTCTTAATAAAATATAGAATTCTAAATTATTTTCAAATATCTGCTTCTCTTAAAGAATTTCTATTTCTAGATTATAATTATAATAATACTAATTAAACTATTCGTCAAGTCTTAATATGTAAAAAAATTTCTAAACATCCTTTAAGCTAATTGACAAAAGCTTCTTATAATTTGATTACCAAAATATTAATGTAATATCAATGTTAGAGCAACTTTTAAATTTAGGAAGAAAGATTATTCCTAGATCGATTTTCAATTTTTTTCAACCATTTTATCACTGGCTTTTGGCTGTTTTAGCTTGTTTTTACTATCGCTTTCCTGCTAGAAAATTAAAAATCATTGGAGTAACGGGGACTGATGGCAAAACTACTACTACTACTTTAATTACTTCAATTTTGAAAGAGGCGGGTTTTAAAGTTGGGATGATTAATGGTTTAGAATTTAGAATAGGAAATAAAATCTGGCTAAATAAACCTGGAACTACCTTACCTGGTCGTTTTCAGTTACAAAAATTGCTTTCTCAGATGGTTAAAGAAAGGAGTAGTTATGTTGTTTTAGAAGTAACTTCTGAAGGAATTGCTCAGTATCGAATTTTAGGAATTAATTTTGCAGTTACTGTTTTTACTAATCTTAGTCCAGAGCACTTAGATTCTCATAAAACATTTGAAAAATACAGAGAAACTAAAGGAAGATTATTCAAAAGATTGAAAGCCAAAAAAACAATAAGTGTAGTTAATTTAGACGATGAAAATGCTAATTATTTTTTAAATTTTCCAGCTGATTTAAAAATAACTTATGGTATAAAAAAAGAAGCTGTTTTTATGGCTAAAGAGATTAAATTCCATCCTGATTCTACTGAATTTATTTTATCAGTTAAGTCCCTTGGAAAGATGAAGGAGATGTTACAAAAAGAAGTTAAAATCATTTTGTCTTTACCTGGTCAGTATAATATCTATAATGCTTTAGCAGCCAGCGCTGTTGTTTTTGCTTTAGGAATAAGCTTGGAAAAAATCAAAGAAGGCTTGGAAGCAATAAAAGGAGTTTCAGGAAGAATGGAGGAGGTTAAAAAGGGACAAAATTTCCGAGTTTTTATCGACTTTGCCCATACTCCTCAGGCTATGCAAGCTGTTTTTGAAGCTGCGAGAAAAATGAATCCTCAAGGCAGATTAATCAGTGTTTTCGGTAGTGCTGGTGGTCGAGATAAAATTAAACGTCCTTTTATGGGCGAAATAGCTGCTAAATTTACAGATTTTTCTATTTTAACTTCTGATGATCCAAGAAAAGAAGATCCAAAAGAGATTTGTAATCAAATTGAAGAAGGGTTTAAAAAGATTAAAAAAGTAAAAGACAAAGATTATAAAATAGTTATTGATCGCAGGAAAGCTATTACTGAAGCACTAGGAATGGCTAAAGAAAAAGATATTGTTCTTATTCTTGGTATGGGCCCAGCTCAGGTTATGTATGTAGGAGAAAAAAGTATAGCCTGGAATGATAAAAGAGAAACGGAAAGATTATTGGAAGAGAAGCAGAAAGAAAAGGAAGGTTAGATAACTAGAGACAGGAGATAATCTGATACAAATTGATACAGAGAATTTAAAGCTCGGAATCTAGCCCTAAAATAAATTCGGAGCTCAAGGGTTTAAGCTACAGAAATTTGTATATTTTTATGATTTTTGGTATAATGAAAATGCACTTCTTTGTTTTAAAAATAAATAAGTTTTGTTTGTATTGTAGTAATTCTGAACTAGTTACATTTTTAAGCAATAGAAATTTTAGATTTTTTTCAATCCATTAGAACCGCTTAGATTTCTTTTATGATATTATGACTAGATTCACTTAAGGCATTCGGAGTGACAAAATAGATTTAACTTTAGTTTTCTTTAAAACAACAAAAGGATTATTTTTAAAAAAATAAAATCTGCTAGTTTAATTTTTATAAAGAAAATAAAGGTCGAAATCAAAAATAATAAACAATGACTTTTTAAAAAGCCATTGAATGATAGAATTCTAAAAAATATGATTATTCAGTATTTTCCCTATATCATTTTAGGAATTCTGATTTTTATAGTTTTGTATGTTGTTTTTGCTTATAATCGTTTGATAGTTCTACGAAATCGAGTTCAAGAAGCTTGGGCAGATATTGATGTACAGCTGAAAAGAAGATATGATTTAATTCCTAATTTGGTAGAAACAGTAAAGGGGTATGCTATTCACGAAAGGGAAGTTTTTGAAAAAGTAACAGAAGCAAGAACCAGAGCCATGGGAGCTCAAACAATGAAAGAACATTCTGAAGCAGAAAATTTTCTCAGTCAGACCCTAAAGAGTCTTTTTGCCGTAGCAGAAAACTATCCTCAATTACGAGCTGTGGAAAATTTTCTAGAACTTCAACGAGAAGTCCGCGATACAGAGGATAAAATTCAAGCAGCTAGAAGATTCTATAATGGAAATGTTAGAGAGATGAATATCTTGATCGAGAGTGTTCCAGCTAATGTGGTGGCTAACCTTTTTGGATTTAAAAAAGCAGAGTTCTTCGAGATAGAAGAGGCAAAGGAGAAGGAGCCAGTAAAAATCGGATTCTAAACTAAGCTGCTTAAGATAGTTATTTGAGTTTAAAATTTGAGATTTGAAAAAATCGCAGCTTTATTTTTAGTTTTAATTTAAGATAATTATGCCCACCCTTTATGCTCAAGCCGAATCTAACATTCGGAAAACTTGGCTTTACTTAACTTTCTTTTTGCTTTTTATTATTGGCATTGGTTGGATTATTAGTTATTTTCTTCAAGAACCAGCAATTTTATATGGAGCAGTAATCTTCAGTATTTTGATGAATTTTTTTAGCTATTGGTTTTCTGACAAGCTTGTTTTAGCTATAAGCGGAGCAAGGTTAATTGAAAAAAAGGATAACCCCGAACTTTATAGACTCGTAGAGAATCTTTGTATCACTGCCGGCCTTCCTCTGCCTAAAATTTATATAATCAATGAAGCTCAGCCTAATGCTTTTGCCACTGGCAGAAATCAAAAGAATGCTGTTATAGCTGTAACACAAGGATTACTAGACAGACTAGAAAGATCAGAACTAGAAGGAGTAATAGCCCATGAGCTTGCCCATATTGGCAACAGAGACATGTTACTTGCTACCATCTTAGTGATATTAGTAGGAATAGTAGTAATATTAACTGATTTTTTCTTTCGAATGGCTTTTTGGGGAGGGAGTGGCAGGAGACGAGCTGGTCGAACTTCTGGAGCAATGGGATTAATTACCATTTTAATAGCTCTTCTTTTGGCTATTTTAGCTCCTTTGTTTGCTACTTTAATTAGATTAGCTATTTCTCGAAAAAGAGAATTTTTGGCAGATGCTTCAGGAGCTCTTTTGACTAGATATCCTGAAGGACTAGTTAGGGCTCTTGAGAAAATCTCCCAAGCCTCGCAGCCTTTAAGAGTTGCTACTGATGCTACTGCTCATCTTTTTATTGCTAATCCTTTTCGTAGTGAGGAAAAAAAATCTTGGCTTCATAAACTCTTTTTGACCCATCCACCAATTGAAGAAAGAGTAAAAGCCTTGAGAGGAATGAGGATTTAGAGAAAAATAAATCCAGAATGAAGAATGTTACGCTTTCATTATGCGAAGCAAAACATAAGTTAAATTTTATGTTTATTAACATTATTTAAAATTAAGACAATTCATTGATTCATTAGTGAACTTAATAAAATTTAATAAATTATGAACAGCAATCAACAACAATTCGATAGTGATCAGATAATCGAAGAACTAAAAGCTCGATTACAGGCAGAACGTCAAAGAGCAGAAAAAGCAGAGAAGCGACTCAAAAAGATTTTTAAAAGAGGTCTTAGATTCGAAGATTTAGGATTAAAAGAAGTATTCTTTGGTTTTCTTAAGAACCTTAAGATAAAAACCATCCAGACTACCATCTCTAAGTTCCAATTCTCAAGAATCTGGCTCAAAAACAATCTCTCTCAAGGCAACCCTCTTGCTTACTTCATTCTTATTATTCTTATCTCCCTCTTTGTTATCCCCAGTAGTTTTCTCGTCGGTCAACTAGGTAAGCTCATTACCCAAAGCCAAACTCAAAAACAACAAACTCAACAACAACACTTTAGCACAGGAGAACTTAATTTAGCTGATAACTCAATCAATTCCTTAGCTACCTCGCCAGCTACCCACACTCACATCTACACTGTTCAAACTAAAGAAGATTTTGAAGGAACGATTCCTAATGATGCTAAAGGATTTGGGTATGGTACAGGCCATCCACCAGGAAAAGTAGTTCCAGTTACCGGACCAGAGATTTCTCCTGACGCAAGCACAGTAGGTCTTTGGCATATGAACAATAACTGGGATGATTCTAAAGGAACTAATCA
>DDKT01000003.1 GCA_002339755.1 Patescibacteria group bacterium UBA2591 | reverse complement strand
CCTGTAAATAATATTTTCATAATAATAATTTTCTCAAAACTATCAATCTCCTATTAGAGTTACTGAAATTTTTCTTTCCCGAGACCGATTATCAAAATTTAGAAGGACAATCTGTTGCCAAGTCCCTAAGTTTAATTCAGTCTGATTAATAGACACGGTAATCGATGGGCCAACCAAGCTAGCTCTTAAATGGGAAAAACCATTTGCCTCTTTCCATGTCTTATCATGATAATAACTTCGATCCTGAGGTATTGTCTTTTGAAAAAATTCTTTTAAATCTCTAATTAAACCATCTTCATATTCCATAGTAGTAATGCCAGCTGTTGAACCTAAAACAAAAATCGAACAGATGCCTTCTTTAATTTTAGATTCCTTCACTATTTTTTGGATCTGATCAGTAATATCGACAATATCACAAAAACCTTGTGTAGAAATAATAATGGTTCTGGTGTAAACCATAAAGTTATTATTTTATTTTTGTAATCCTTTCATTTCTGGCAACTAGGACAAAAACAAGTGCCACGACCAGCTAAAGAAATCGTTTTAATCTTTGTTTTGCAATTCAAACAAGGTTGATTCTCTCGACCATAAACTTTCAAAAAGGGAATATATTCACCTTTTAGACCATAAATATCAAGATAAGTATCGACAGAAGAACCGCGATGGGCAATAGCTGAAGTTAAAATCCTTCTAATGCCATCATAAATTTTTTTGATTTCTCTCTCTGATAAAGTAGAAACTTTTCGATAAGGCAAAATTTTTGCGTAAAAACAGATTTCTTGGGCGTAAACATTACCTATACCAGCCAAAAAAGTTTGATCCATAAGAAGGGGCTTTATTTTTTGACGAGATTTTTTAACTAATAGTTTTTTAAATTTTTCTAAAGTAAAATCTTTTTCTAAAGGCTCAGGACCAAAATTTTCTTCTATTAAAAATTCAGAAATTTTCTTACTTTCTATTAACTTAAGGTAGCCAAATTGTCGAAGATCATTGTAAAGCAACTGAGATCCATCAGTAAAATGAAAAATCAAATGAGTATGCTTATCAATCTTTGATTGATTTTCTTTGTATATCAATTGTCCGGTTAATTTCAGATGAATAATTAAACTCCAATTATTCGATAAATTAATTATTAAAATTTTAGCTCGACGACTAATTCCGATAACTGTTGTTTTTTCTACTATCTTTTTAAAATCATTAATTGGAAGATTAATAAATCGGGGTGATTTTATTTCTACCAGCTTAATCTTCTTGCCTATGATTTTATTTTGGAGTTGTTTTTTGATTGTTTCCACTTCAGGGAGTTCTGGCATATTTGAAAAAATAAAAATTAAACAGAACAAACAAAATTAAATCAATGGCCGCCCTGTCATTTCCTGAGGTTGAGGTATCTGCATAATTTTTAAAATTGTAGCAGTCACATCAGCTAAAACACCAACTGGTGTAATTAAACTTAAGTCAGGTATTTCTTCTCTTTTGGGTTCTATTTTCATCTCTTCTATTCCTATAATAATAAAGGGGACAGGATTAGTGCTGTGCTCTTTGTCAATCTCTCCGGTTTGCAAATTAATTAATTCTTCGGCATTACCATGATCAGCAGTAACCAAGGCCACTCCTTCTTTAAACAAAACAGCTTCTACAACTTTGCCTAAACATTTATCCACTGCCTCAATAGCTTTACGAGTAGCTTCTAAATCTCCAGTATGGCCAACCATATCAGGATTAGCAAAGTTAACAACAATAAACTCATATTTATCGCTAGCTATTGCTTCTACAGTTCTTTTAGCTACTTGAAAAGCAGACATTTCTGGAATTTCAGCATAAGTAGTTACTCGAGGCGAAGGAATTAAAACATTATCTTCTCCCGGAAAAGGCTCTTCTTTTCCGCCATTGAAAAAGAAAGTAACATGAGCATATTTTTCTGTTTCTGCAACATGGAGCTGAGTCAATCCTTTCTCACTTAAAATCCTAGCTAAAGGAAAATCGATTTCTTCTTTAGAAAAAACTACTTCAACAGGTAGATCCTTTTCGTATTCTGTAAAAGTAACAAAAAATAAATCTTGCAAAAGACGTGGTCGTAAAAATTTTTCAAATCCTGGTAAAACAAATGCTTTAGTCAACTGTCTGGCTCGATCAGCTCGAAAATTAAAAAAAACAACAGCATCCCCATCTTCTATTTTGGCTATTGGCTTCCCATTTTTAGTTATAACTGTGGGCGGCATTCTTTCGTCAAAAATCCCCTTTTTATAAGAAGATTTTATAAACCCAGAAGGCTTAAGAGAAGTTTTCTCTCCCTCAGCTTGAACCATTGCTAAATATGCTTTCTCTGTTCTTTCCCAATAATGATCTCTATCCATAGCATAAAAACGACCAGACAAAGTAGCTATCTCACCTATCTTCGAAGAGGTCATTACTTCTTCGAGTTGATTAATAAAATTAAAACCACTATTATAGGGCGAATCCCGACCATCTAAAATTGCATGAACATAAACTTTTTTTATTTTTTTATCTTGAGCTAATTCTAAAAGAGCATAGAGATGTTCATTGAAAGCATGAATTCCCGCATTACTTACCAATCCTAAAAAATGAAGCTTAGAATTATTTTTCTTGACATGCTCAATGGCTTTAAGAAAAACTGGATTAGAAAAAAAACTCTTATCCCAAATAGATTGTGTGATTTTAGGAAAATTTTGAAGGACAATTTTACCGGCTCCTAGATTTAAATGTCCAACTTCAGAATTTCCAACTTCGCCCCAAGAGAGCCCTACCGCTCCTCCAGATGCCTGAAGAGTAAAAAGGGGATAGGATTGAAGATATTGATCGAAATTTGGCGTCTTAGCTAAAGTAATGGCATTACTTCTTGAAGGCGGCGCTATTCCCCAGCCATCAAGAATAATTAAAACTACTGGTTTTCTTTTCTCTTGATTCATAATTGAAATTATAATCCTTGAATTACGAAATATCAAAAATATAGTCAAAATTTTGAAAATAGTGTAAAATATTAGTGCTGAAGAATTTAGGTTTTTTGATTTCCAGCTAAAGCTTCTCAGTTAAAGCTTCGGCATTAATAACTCATACTATTTTGAAAACTATCATTCAATCATATGAAAATTTGAAAGAAATTGTAAAATTCTTCTACAGCTCTTCTTATCTTAACTTTACCAAAAAGTTGTTGGATCATGGGAGTCACTTCAGCAACGAAGAGAATGCTTATTGAATTAAGTTTCAGAAATTTAAAAATGTTTTATAGTCTGGCAACCAGTTTACCAAGATCAGTAAGCGGATATCTTGCCAACTATATCTACAGCTTGCTAGCTTATCAAATTTCTTAGATTAATAAATCAAATACGTTTTTGTCTTAATGTTTGTAAATTTTACAATTTACTTAACTAATAA
>DDKT01000080.1 GCA_002339755.1 Patescibacteria group bacterium UBA2591 | reverse complement strand
GAGAGGATTTCAGGGTTTTAGCCATTACCAATATATCACAAAGCAGCTTCGCTGCTTATGCTAAGGAGGATATCCCCCTTAGCAATCCCCCTTAAGCGGTTTACCCAACCGCCCTAAGGGGCGGGGTTTTAAAAACAATAAAGAATTATTAATTGGCTACGGCAAGAAGACCCCTCATAAATGGAACATAGAGGAAATTAAATTAACTTTAAAAGGTCGGCAAATAGCAAAAACTTTATTAGGCAAGCAGCTTAAATTGCCATTAAAATAACTTTGAGACTCTTTACTGGTTTTAGGATAGAGATTATCGAACTATTCAGTTCAGTCTCTCAATTTAGAAAAAATCATGAGTATTCCTAAAAAAGTTTTGGACTATCTAAAAAACAACAAAGTTATTTATGAAACAATCGAACATAAGACTGTTTATACTGCTGTAGACGCAGCTCGTACTCAGCATCTTAGCCCTGCTTTGATAATGAAGACTCTAGTTATGAAGTTAGACAAAAAAGAATATGCTTTGGCTTGTTTACCCGCTAATAAAAGACTGGATGAAGTTAAATTTAAAAAAATAGTCAATGTTTGGCAAAAGAAAATGGGTAAAAAGGAAGTAAAAGAGATTGATTTTGCCAAGGAAGCTTGGATGAAGAAGAATGTCTTGGGTAAAGTTGGCGCTACCCCTCCTTTTGGAGGATTATTGAAACTACCAATTTTTGTTGATTCAGCAATTTTGGAGAATCCCAAGATTATTGTTAACAGTGGAGATTATAATTACTCTTTGAAATTAAGCAGTAAAGCATTTGAAAAACTCGAAAAACCGATAAAGGGAACATTCGGAAAAACACGGAAAGAATAACTTGAAGCCTTTCTTTGATCTTTCTTGACATATCAGTAAAGCAATTGACTCCCACTAATCCATTTGTAAAACCAAGCTCAATGTTTGGTAGTTAGGGTTTTAAAAGCCTGAAATTGCTTTGGATATTTCTATTATAAAGCCTCTTTTAAGCAATAAAGCAGTATTTTGATTGCCTTAACTATGCCTTATTTGATTCGCCTTCAGCAATTCGAAGGACCGCTGGACCTACTCTTACGTCTCATAGAAGAACAAAAATTAGATATCACTCAAGTTTCTTTGGCTCAAATAGCTAATCAGTATATCGAATATATAAACCAAAATCCAGATATTCCACCAAGTGAATTGGCTGACTTTTTAGTAATAGCAGCTAAACTTTTGCTTATTAAATCAAAAGAGCTCCTGCCTGTTTTAAGCCCAGAAGAGGAAGAGGAAGCTTCTAATTTAGAGAAACAACTCAAAATCTATAAAGAATATTATGAGGCTTCAAAAATTTTAAATAAAATAATTTTAAAGAAAAATTTTACTTTCACTAGAAAAACTCCCTTAATTACTCAAAAGCCAATTTTCAATCCACCTCTATGGTTAACTAAAGAGATACTAGTTCAAACTTTTCAAAAGACCTTAAAAAATCTAAAGCCAATTTTCAAAATTCCTCAAAAAACAATTAAAAAAATTATTTCTTTGCAAGAAAAAATTAAACAAATTAATGAACTTATTTTAAAAAATTCTCAAATAAATTTTAGCAATCTCATTAATGGATTAAAGTCGAAAACAGAAATCATACTTAATTTTTTGGCTTTATTGGAATTATTTAAACAAAAAATAATAATTATTCAACAAAAAGAAACATTTGGAGAAATAACAATAATTAAAAAATAAACCAAACGGAAACGAGAGATTTTTCAAATTGAAAGTCTGTCCGAAAAATTTTTAGTATTATTTATAATAACTATTAATAACTATTAAATGCAATCCTATGAAAAATATACAGGAAAAAGAAGTAATTTATCCAGAAGTTAAACCTGGAACAACTGTTCAAATCCATCAAAAAATAAAAGAAAAAACAACAAAAGGAGAAGAAAAAGAAAGGATTCAAGTTTTTGAGGGAATTGTTTTAGCTAGAAAAAAAAAGAAAGAGATTGGCGCTACCATTACTGTAAGAAAAATCTCTCATAGTGTTGGTGTGGAAAAAATTTTCCCTCTTTATTCTCCTCTTATTACTAAAATCAAAGTACTTAAAAAAGCTAAAGTCAGAAGAGCTAAGTTATATTATTTAAAAAACTATAAAAAAAGACTAAAGGAAAAGACTCTTTAATCCTTTTTATATCCTAAAGGAATAATAGCTATAGGCCTTACTCCTTTTTTTATTTTCAAGGCTTCTCTTATTTTCTCTTCATCAAAAGCGCCAATCCAACAAGTACTTAAACCCAAAGCTGTAGCTGCCAAAAGAAGATTTTCAATAGCTGCAGATGTATCACAAATAGCATATAATTCTCTGCCTCGATCGCCATAACAAAAAGCCGATTTATCAAGATCTGCTAAAACCACAATAACTACTGGCGCTTGAGAAATAAAATCCTGATTCAAAGCTACTTGAGCTAGTTTCTTCTTTGCTTCTTCTTCATAAACAATAACAAAACTTTCCGGATGAACATCCCCAGCCGAAGGAGCTTGATGAGCTGCTTTTATTATTTTTTCAATTAATTCTTTAGGAACTCTCTTTTGTGGGTTAAATCCTCGAACACTTTTTCGTTGATTGATAACTTGCCAAAAATCCATAAATATTAGAATATGCTTAGCCTCAAGAACTATGAATCAAGTAAAAAACTTTATTAGCTACAAAATTAATTACCAATTCAATTGTCCTTTTCCAGATTTTTTAAAAACTTCTTTAATTCTTCTGGCAGGTCTTGTTTAAATTTTTGCCATTGACCTTTTAAGTCATAAAATCCTAAGATATGTGCATGAAGAAAGGGTCGTTCTAAATTTTTTGTTTTCAGTTTTCGAGGCTTGTAAATCTTTTCGCCAACCAAAGGATGGCCAATGGCGTTGAAATGAACCCTGATTTGATGAGTCCTGCCTGTTTTGATTTGAACCTTAAGAAAAGTATAGGAAGAGAAATATTTAATTACTTTAAATTCGGTTAGAGCTGGTTTAGCTTTTAAATCAACTAAATCCTGAAATCTCCTAATAACCATTTTATATCCTTTCTTTTTGGATCTAAAAATGGGAAAAGTAATTTTTCCCTCTCTCTCTTTTACTTTTCCATACACCAAAACGAGATACTCTTTTTTTATTTTACCATTTTCAAATTGACTTTTTAAATGCTTAAAAGCTTTTTCTGTTTTTGTTATAACCATCAATCCGGATGTATTCTTGTCTAAACGATGAACAATGCCAGGCCGTAATTTATCTGGACCTATATTTTTAATTTCTGGATAACGAGCTAATAAAAAATTAACCAAAGTATCTCTTTTATTTTTCTGAGAAGAATAAACCATCAAACTGCTAGGTTTGTTGATAACCAAAAAATCTCTATTCTCAAAAATGATTTCTATCTTACCTTCTACTGCTTGAGGACTGATTGGTTTTGGTTTTTTTAAATTTATTTCTATCTTATCGTTCTCTTTTAGAAAATAGTGCGGAGAGGCCTTTTCTCTATTAACCAAAACTAATGCTTCTTTGATTAATTTTTGAATCCAAGAACGAGAGTATTGAGGAAACTTTTGAACTAGAAATTTATCCAGACGAATTTTTGTTTCTTGGGGAGAAATAGTAAATTCCATAGCTATATTGTAGCATATTTGAATTTAGATTATAATAATAGCAGGATAGGAGAGGTCGCATAGTGGACGAGTGCGCCTGCTTGGAGAGCAGGTAGAGCAGAAATGCTCTCCAGGGTTCGAATCCCTGCCTCTCCGCCAAGTTTCAAAATTCGGATTTTGGACGATTATTGCCTCGCCCCGCCAAAAGCGGGACTCGACTTCTGCCAAGATTTTAAAGGAATTTTTGAAATCCAAAAACAATTTCTATCCGCTCAAACGGAAGTTCGAGTCAATCTTTTTTAGGAAATCACGGCTTTGCTCATGATTTTCTTGCAAAGCGATAATTTTGGCTTAATTGGTTTATTTTATGAAGTTTATCATGAGTTCGAACCGATTATTGCTTTTTCGCTCAAACAGTTTTTCTCCGACTGATGAACAGCAAATCGCAAATAATTTGGATAACTTGATCTAAACTATTACTATAGGCGACACACAAAAAATTCCTACTTTAATATTTCCCAATAACCAATTATTACAATTTGACATACAAGAGCGAATAAGGGGCGGTATTGCATATCAGCTTGATTATGCCCCGTTTGACAAAAATGTAAAGGTAATAGGTCAAGATCAAATTAAAGTTAAAGCGAGGTTTACTGCTTCGGGCGTCGACTGGAATGCTAGTGGTTTATCCACATACTTTGTCTTTGAAAAACGAAACAATCGATAGCTCGTTACCGATACAGATTTCTATAAAAAAATTAGGGGTCGATTATGTCTTCGAAATATTGAAAAAAGTATTTATTTTAGCGGACCAATATTCCTTCTGCTTTTTGCTTTTTAGTCTTGAATGTTGATTAATCACGCCAAAAGGGAATTTGATGATAAGGCATTATGGATTATCTTGCTCATCTTCTTAAATTTTATCGCCGCAATTTTGTACCACTTTATCATCAAGCGAAAAAATATAACTCGCAAGCCGCTTGAGTTTAAGATGTAGCTCAAGCTCACTGGCAAGTACTATGTCTATAAACAATCAACCTCAAAGAAATCCATTTGGAGACCCGACTTTATGGTTTTTGTTGCTGTCGAATATTGTGACGATTTTTTTTGCAATAACGGAAAACTGGAATTTATCAACCATAATGCGGGTGTACTGGTTTCAGAGTATAACAATCGGATTTTTTAATTTTGTTCGGATACTTCAGTTAAAAGAATTTTCTACTGAGGGTCTTAAAATAAACTACCGACCTGCCCAACCAACGCAAGGTACAAAATTTTTTATCGCCTTTTTCTTTTTATTTCATTATGGATTTTTTCACTTTGGCTATTGGACATTTCTTTCAATTGGTACATTCATTAAAACGTATGGAAATATACCAAACTCTATTGAATTAAAGTATATTTTTTTAACCGCTTTACTCTTTTTTATCAACCATCTCTTTTCTTACTGTTATAATAAACCGCGAGATACCAAAAAACAAAACATTGGCTCACTGATGTTTTACCCTTATGCAAGAATAATCCCAATGCATTTTACAATAATTTTTGGTTCCTCATCTGGTAGCACTTTACCTTTGTTCTTTGTATTTAAAACTTTTGCTGATGCTATAATGCATGTTGTAGAACATAATGTCCTCAGGAAAGGCGAAGAACGGCAAGTATAAATTTTAGACTACGCGCCAGCTTTACTAACACGAAAAATTGCGGTGGCAAAAAAATGACGGAAGCAAAGACAAGTAAAAATTCCTTCCTCCAGCCCCCCTTCCCTTTTTGCTCGGCCGAACGGAAAAGTTTTTAGAAATCAATTCCCGGATTTTCGTCAAAGTAGGTTTGGATTTTGTCCAAAAAATACCGCCAGTTGAAAAAATACAAATTTGATAAGGCTGTTTCGCGGCCGCAGAACATGTCGCAAAATTAAGATTTAAAAGGACTTTTGAACAAAAATGAAAAAGTTTATCAAATATTTTTTCTTTAATCTTAAAGTATTTAAAAATGAAACTAAATCAATTAGAATCAGCTATTCTTGCTACTCTAATTTGGTTTGACCTATTCCAATGGCCGCTTAAATTAGAAGAGTTATGGCAGTATTTATACTTTTTTGATAACAAAAAAGATAGCTCTTTTAAGAAATCTTTTAAAGAGATCAATACAGATTTAGAAAATATCCGTCAAGTTTTAGAAAAAAATGAAAACCTAAAAAGAGTTGTCGAGCTCAAAGAAGAATTTTATTTTTTAAAAGGAAAAAGTGATTTGGTGCGGCTTCGGCAAGAGCGAGAAAATATAAGTTTTAAAAAATTAAAAAAAGCCAAAAGAGTAGCTAGACTCCTAAGTCTTGTGCCTTTTGTAAAAATGATTAGCCTTTCCAATGTTATGGGCAAAAATAATTTTTCAAAAGAAAGTGATTTAGATTTTTTTATCATTGCTAGTAAAAATCGAATTTGGACTACAAGATTCTTTGCTGTGAGTTTAATAGAAATTTTAGGATTAAGACCAAAACCTAATCATCGAAAAGATAAGATATGTTTAAATTTTTTTCTTTCCGAAGATAATCTGAATTTAGAGTCTATGGCTTTAAAGCCTTACGATATTTATCTAACTTATTGGATTCATCAATTAATTCCTTTTTGTGACAAGGATGAAACTTATAAAAAATTTTTAAAAGTTAATGATTGGACAAGAAAATACTTACCAAATATTGTTGATGAATCTAATCTGATTAATTTCCAACAAGGCAAGAAGTCGTCCTCTAAAAAAGGATTCTTAGAAAGATTCCTTTGTTGTCTTCAACTCAAGTTTATGCCTAAAATTCTCAAAGAGAAAGTAAAAGAAGATCCTCAAGCTGTAATTATTAACGATAAAATGCTTAAATTCCATCTTCAGGAAAGAAGGAAGAAATACCGAGAAAAATTTGAAGAGCAGTTCAGAGTCATTTCAGAAAATTGATGTTGAATATTCTGTGGATAATCTGTGAGTTGATATTTCTAAACTATTTTTATATAATAATTTTTGCTACAAAATAAAATCTAAAATTTCTTAATTTAATTCTTGACACAAATTACTTCAATAGGTTATAATTCTATAATCTAAGTAAATAATTATTTTTTAAAAATAAAAGATTAAAATCATGAAATTAAAACCATTACACGATTACATCATTATCAAGCCAATTGAGGAAGAGGCTAAATTTGGTATCCTCCGACCAGAAACAGTTGATAAAGAAAAACCTGAAAAGGGTGAAGTATTAGCTATTGGTCCTGGCAAGCTTTTAGAAAACGGTATGAGAGCAGAAATGAGTGTTAAAGTAGGCGATGTAATTATTTTCAAAAAATATTCTCCTGATGAAATCAAAGTAGACGATGAAGAATACTTGATAATCTCAGAAGGAGATGTAATAGCAATTGCGGTATAAACCAAAGAGACGGAAGGTATGAAATTTAATCCCTCTTAAAAAATCACACAAGAAGCTATTGAATTGTTTGGTTAATTAAAAAAGAGACCGTTAAGGACAAAATCAAACAGCTTTAATATACAGAGGAAAGTAGAGACTTTTTAAATCTTGAAGGCCTAGCTATGGTCTTAGAAAATTCAGAAATTTAGAAAGAATTTAAATACAAATTATAAAACTTTGGATAGCTAACCAAAAGAGATTCTAAAAATAGGTGTTAAAAAAAATTTTCAGCCTCTTAGAAATTATAAATTTTGAAATAAATCTAAATCTATTATGGAAATTAAAGGAGACTCCGTTTCCCTATCAGCAGAAAGAGTACCAGAAGAATCAGCAAAAATAGAAGAAATAAGAAAAAAAATTCAAGCTAGGACAGAAAAAATAAGAGAAGAACAGGAAAAAAATTGTCCTGGTTTTAAAGATTTAAACGAGTCTTTACAAAAAATTCTTACCCTTGGCTCTCTTTCTAACGAAGAGCTGAAAGCGAAAATTTTTCTTAATCGAGAGGAAAGAAGTAAAAAAAGAGAAACATTATCTTCTAAAGAAAAAAACAAAATTAATAATGAAATTGCAACAGCCCGAGTGTTTTTGATGTTTGAGAGCAGGGGCAGGATAAGTACAAGCAGAAAAGAAGACGAGAAAAAACGACTTGCAGATGATGCAAGAATAGTAAATGAATACTTGAAGTATTTGGAATCGAAAAGAGTACATAATTTTTCTTCAGGAACAGAGGGAGGAATAGCCAACTCAGCTGAAAGTCTTTTAAAAATTCACTATAATACGGTTCGTACTCTCTGTAAAGATAACAAAGCAATGGAAAAATTAACACACAAACCAATTGATAAAGAAGAAATCCTCAAAATCTCAGAAATTTAGAATTCTAAAAAGAAAAATTCAAAAAGACTTTAATAGGTCGAAGTTAAAACAATCGATAGTAAAGAAAAACAGAAAGAGATTAAAAAGATAGCAACACGTATTAGTAAGCCCTTATAAAAGCTTTACTCGGTTTTATTATATATTTTGATGAAATTTTTCTTAATTTGGAAATTAAAAATCGTATTTTAAATAATTATAAAAATCTATAAAAATCTAAAAACTATGGCTAAACAAATTCTTTACAATGAAAAAGCAAGAGCCTCTTTAAAAAGAGGCATAGACAAATTAGCTAATGCTGTAAAAATTACCTTAGGTCCAAGAGGTCGAAATGTAGCTTTAGACAAAGGTTTTGGCGCTCCTACTATTACTAGTGATGGAGTAACTGTAGCTAAAGAGATTGAGCTAGAAGATAAGTTTGAAAATGTAGGAGCAGAACTCTTAAAAGAGGTAGCTACTAAAACCAATGAGGTAGCTGGAGATGGAACGACTACTGCTACTCTTCTAGCCCAAAAAATAATCAATGAAGGGTTAAAAAATGTAGCAGCTGGCGCTGATCCTATGGTTATTAAAAAAGGATTAGAAAAGGCATTATCTGTAGTGATTAAAGAATTAAAAGAAAAAATTTCTAAACCCGTTTCTTCTCAAGAAGAAATTGCTCAAGTTGCTTCTATTTCAGCCAATGATAAAGAAATCGGTCGCCTTATTGCTGATGCCATGGAAGTAATAGGCAAAGATGGAATTATTACTGTAGAAGAATCTCAATCTTTTGGCTTAGAAAGAGAAATAGTGGAAGGAATGCAATTTGATAAAGGCTATGTTTCTCCTTATATGATTACTAATGTAGAAAAGATGGAAGCAGTTTTAGAAGATTCTTATATTTTAATCACTGATCAAAAAATTTCTTCTTTGAATGATATTTTGTCTCTTTTAGAAAAGATGGCTCAAGCAGGAGAAAAGAAATTAGTAGTTATTGCCGAAGAAGTTGAAGGAGAAGCTTTAGCTACTTTTGTAGTTAATAAATTACGTGGCACTTTTAATGTTTTGGCAGTTAAAGCTCCTGGCTTTGGCGATCGAAAAAAAGAAATGCTTCAAGATATAGCTATTCTCACCGGCGGAAAAGTTATTTCAGAAGAAGTAGGTTTAAAATTAGAAAACGTCAATATAGAAGATCTGGGTCAGGCGCGAAAAGTTATCTCCACCAAAGAAACAACCACTATTATTGAAGGCAAAGGAAGTGAAAAAGCAATTAAAGATAGAATTTCCCAAATTAAAAAGGAATTAGAAGAAACTACTTCTGATTTTGATAAAGAAAAATTACAAGAACGTTTGGCAAAATTAGTTGGCGGAGTAGCTGTTTTAAAGGTAGGAGCAGCCACCGAAACAGAACAAAAAGAAAAACAACATCGAGTAGAAGATGCGCTTGAAGCAACTAAAGCAGCAGTAGAAGAAGGAATTGTAGTTGGTGGAGGAGTAGCTCTTTTAAGATGTATTCCGACCTTAGAACAAATAGAAACAGAGACAGAAAGAGAAGAAAGAATTGGTATTAGTATATTGAAAAAAGCTCTAGAAGAGCCTTTGCGTCAAATTGCCCTTAATGCTGGCAAGGATAGTTCAATAGTAGTAGGAGAAGTAAAAAAACATAAGGGAAATTTTGGTTATAATGCAGCTACAGATAAATATGAAGATTTAGTAGAAACAGGGATCATCGATCCAACCAAAGTTACTCGTTCTGCTTTGCAAAACGCTGTTTCAATTGCTGGTATGCTTTTAACTACTGAAGCAGTAGTTACAGATTTACCGGAGAAAGAAGATAAAAAGACTACCGGTATGCCAGAGAGAGAAATGGAGTATTAGGGATAGAGAAAGAAATGAAATTGATGTATTATCTTTGAGAAGGTTAAATGATAGCCAGAGTTTACTGGCTATATTTTATTTCAAAAGATTGCTATTAAGGACGCTTTTGTGGTAAATTATAAAAGGACTAGATTTATTATCTAACTTATGTTATTTTTTCTTACTTTTCGTTGTTTCAAAAACATAACTTATGGACATCAAATGGCATACAAAAACATCTTCTGAGCTTTTTCAAATACTAAATACCAATGAACATGGTTTAAGTAAAGAAGAAGCAAGGCGTCGTCTTCAAAAATACGGACTCAATAAATTACCAGAGACTAAAGCAGAAAAAATAATAACTATTTTTCTGCGCCAGTTCCAAAGTCCGTTAATTTATATTCTCCTTGTTGCTGGATTGATTGTCCTTATAATGAAAGAAATAATTGATAGCTTCCTTATTTTTGCTGTGCTTCTTTTTAATGCTATTGTGGGAGCAGTTCAGGAAGGAAAAGCGCAAAATACACTTCTAGCTCTTAAAAAATTTGTAGAAACAAAGGTGATAGTTTTACGCGAAGGGAAAGAATTGATTATTTCGGATACCGAACTTGTTCCAGGCGACATTCTTATCCTTCAAGAAGGCGAAAGAGTACCAGCTGATAGTCGAATTATTTCCTCTTACAATATTAGGGTTGATGAGGCGGTTTTGACTGGCGAATCAAGTCCAGTGCATAAAATCACCGATATTTTAGAAAACCCTGATTTGCCTACAACAGAACAAAAAAATATGGTATTTAAAGGCACTCACATTGTCGGTGGAAATGGAAAAGCAGTTGTAGTTGTTACTGGACTTGAAACAGTTATTGGCAAGATTGCAAAAGAAATTGCTGCTATTGATACAGAAATCCCCCTCAAAACTAACATTCGTCATCTTTCTCGGTTTATTATTTTTATTGTTTTAACTATTAGTGTATCATTATTTTTTATAGGTATTATTTTTGGGAAATCAGCAAAAGAGATGTTTACTATTGCTGTTTCCCTTTCTGTTTCTATCATTCCTGCGGGGCTTCCTATAGTAATGACTTTAGTATTAGCTACAGGAGTTTGGAGAATGAGTAAACGCAATGTCTTAGTAAAGAGACTTCAGGCAGTAGAATCATTAGGTCAAGCTCATGTCATTGCTGTAGACAAAACAGGCACCATTACCAAAAATGAAATGATGGTTCAAAAAGTATATATAAATAGCAAGTTTTTTGAAATTGGTGGCGTAGGCTATGAACCCAAAGGAGAAATTCGATTAAAAGAAAAGATAATTAATCCAACATCTTATCCTGAACTTATTTTAGCAGGAAAAATTGCTACTCTTTGCGCTAATGCCCAAGTAATGTTTTCAGAAGAAAATAAACAGTGGCATATCGCTGGAGATCCTACCGAGGCAGCTTTGCTTGTCTTTGGCCAAAAAATTGGATTTCAAAAAGACGA
Source organism: Patescibacteria group bacterium UBA2591 (assembly GCA_002339755.1). Taxonomy (GTDB): domain Bacteria; phylum Patescibacteriota; class Patescibacteriia; order UBA2591; family UBA2591; genus UBA2591. The sequence goes on along the minus strand of DDKT01000080.1, from coordinate 11,013 downwards.
TTTGGAACAAAAATTCCCGGTCATTGCTGAAATGCCCTTTGATTATAGATTTAAATACCATGCAAAGGTATATAAATTTGATAATCAAAAATTTTTAGCAATCGCTGGAGCGCCAGAAGTGATTTTAAATCTCAGCTCAAAGATACAAAGTAATGCCAAAAAGCATATTTTATTAGATAATAAAGAAAAACATAAATTAAAATCTGTCTTTTTAGAAATGTCACAAGAAGGACTTCGGATTATTGCCTTGGCGGAGAAAGGTAGCGTATCAGAAGTGCTTGAACCTAAAAAGATCCACTCTCTTACTTTTGTAGGATTGCTCGGCATAAAAGATAGTCTTCGACCAGAGGTAACAAAAGCCACAGAAAGAACAACCTCAGCTGGTATTCGGGTAGTTATGATCACTGGTGATCATAAAAATACTGCTCAAGCTATTGCCAAAGAAGCAGGAATTTATCAGGAAGGAGATCTTGTTTTTACAGGACAAGATATTGAAAACCTATCTGAACTTGAGCTCTCAAAGAAGCTTCCAAAGATAAGCGTTTTCGCCAGAACAACTCCTGAACATAAATTGAAAATCATTAAATCTTATAAAATACGAAGAGAAATTGTGGCTATGACAGGGGACGGAGTAAATGACGCTCCTTCACTGGTAGCAGCAGATCTTGGAGTAGCTATGGGCAAAATTGGCACAGAAGTTGCCAAAGAAGCTTCAGACGTTGTGCTACTGGATGACAACTTTGGAAGTATTGTTTCAGCCGTAGAAGAAGGTCGAAATATTTATAAAACAATCAAAAAAGTAATTCTCTATCTCTTTTCCACAAGTACAGGAGAGGTTTTAACAATTACTAGCGCCTTATTTCTTGGCTATCCGCTTCCTGTCTTACCTGGGCAGATCCTTTGGATAAATTTTGTAACTGATGGATTTCTTGATGTAGCGCTTGCTATGGAGCCTAAGGAAAAAGGATTGCTGCACGAACACTTCAAGCAATCGAAAAGAAGTTTAGTGGATAAATTGATGATCCAAAGGATAATTTTTATGGCTTCACCAATGGCCATAGGAACTTTATTTCTTTTCAAAAAATATCTTGAAGATGACTTTAATAAAGCTTTAACTATTTCGTTTACCTCACTGGTGGTATTTCAGTGGTTAAATGTTTGGAACTGCAGACATGAATCGAAATCCATTTTCCAGATGAATCCATTTTCTAATAAATTTTTAATTGGCGCCATGTTTATCGTCATCCCACTTCAAATATTTGCAATATACAATCCTATAATGCAAAAGGTTTTTCGTGTTGTGCCACTTAAGCTCTCAGAATGGTTTATTATTCTTTCTATTACCATTTTTATTATCTTAGTCGAAGAAATACGAAAATTTTTTTACCGAAGAAAAATGTCAATAAAAAAATAAAACTTGTTAATTATGAATATGATTTCAACTTGGATCTATTCTCTAGTTAGTGTATTAATAGTAAGTCTAGTTTCTTTAATTGGGGTATTATTTTTATTTTTCAAAGAAAGTCTTTTGCGAAAAATTTTATTTTTCTTAGTTAGTCTTAGCGCTGGCGTTTTGTTAGGCAATGCCTTTTTTCATCTAATTCCAGAAGTCTTTGAAGAATTTGGCTCTACTCCACTAATTTCTCTTTTTATTTTATCAGGAATTCTGCTATTTTTTATCTTAGAAAAATTCCTTCATTGGAGACATTGCCATCTCTGTTATCCTGCTCCTTTAAAAAATCATTCTCATCCTGCTCCTTTTGCTTATACTAATTTAGTAGGCGATGCTTTGCATAATTTTATAGATGGAATAATTATTGCAGGTAGCTTTTTAATAAGCCCCCATTTGGGGATAACCACTACCTTAGCTGTTATCTTCCATGAAGTCCCTCAAGAAATTGGTGATTTTGGAGTCTTAATCCAAGCTGGTTTTAATCGAACAAAGGCTTTAATTTTTAATTTTCTTTCAGCTCTAACTGCTTTTGGTGGCACTGTTTTAATTTTAGTTTTAGAAAGTCAAATTGAAAAACTTTCTCTTCTTGTTCTTTCTTTAACTATTGGAGGGTTTATTTACATCGCTTGCGCCGATTTGATCCCTGAGCTCCATAAGGAGTATCTGCCTAAAAAATCTTTTGGCCAATTATTATTTCTTGTTTTAGGAATGAGCTTAATGGCTTTGTTAACTTTAAAATAGGAGTGGATCTTCTAACCGTTCCAGGGATTGAAATTTTAAATTTAAAAATTCAAAATCATGTCTCTTCAGCTCCTCTCCCAGACAATTAAAAAAAATAGTCCCAAGGCTGATCTTAAGATACTTGAAAAAGCTTATAAATTTGCAGAGGAAGCTCATCAAAACCAAAAAAGAAAAAATAACCAAGATTATTTCAAACATCCTCTAGCCACAGCGCAAACTTTGGCTGAATTAAAATTGGATCTAGCAACTATTTGTGCCGGACTATTACACGATATTCCAGAAGAAACTTCTTATTCACTCCAAGAAATAGAAAAAGAATTTGGTAAAGAAATCGGTTTTTTAGTAGCTGGAGTTACTAAATTAGGTAAGTTAAAATACCGTGGCTTAGAAAGATATGCAGAAAATTTAAGAAAAATGTTTGTGGCTATAGCTAAAGATATTAGAATTATTCTGATTAAATTTGCTGATCGCCTTGATAATTTAAAAACTCTAGATGCCTTAGCAAAAGAAAAACAATTCAGAATTGCCAAAGAAAGTCTAGAGATTTATGCTCCTATTGCTAATCGTTTAGGAATGGGACAATTAAGGGGAGAATTAGAAGATCTATCTTTTAGATATGTTTATCCTAAAGAATATAATTGGGTCTTGAATCTAATTAAAAGTCGGTATGAAAAACGAAAAGAATATATAGATGAAATAAAGATTGAAATAATTAAAATACTTAAGGAGGCAAAGATAAAATTTTTAGATATCCATAGTCGGGTTAAGCATTTTTATAGTCTTTATAAAAAGCTACTTTCTTATGATAAAGATTTGGATAAAGTTTACGATTTAGTAGCTTTAAGAATTATTGTTTCTCAATTAGAGGATTGTTATGCTGCCTTAGGTGTTATTCACCAAAAATGGAAGCCTTTAAAAGGTCGAATTAAAGACTATATCAGTCAACCCAAACCAAACGGATATCAATCACTTCATACCACAGTTTTTGGGCCAAAAGGAGAAATCTTTGAGATTCAGATTAGGACTCCAGAAATGCATCAAAAAGCAGAATTTGGTATTGCTAGTCATTGGTATTATACTGAATCGAATAAACGTGACGCTTTATCGCCTATAAAAATCTCTTGGATTAAAGAAATTATTGATTGGGAAAAAGAAATAAAGGATAATGAAGAATTTTTAGAAAAACTGAAAATTGATCTTTTCCAAAATCGAATTTTTGTTTTTACTCCTAAAGGAGATGTGCTTAATCTTCCAGAAGGAGCCACTCCCATTGATTTTGCTTATCATATCCATTCGGATTTAGGAAATCAATGTGTTGGCGCTTTAATAAATGATAAAATAGCTTCTTTAGATACACTTTTGAAAAACGGGGATATGGTAAAAATTTTAGTTGATAAAAATCGAAAAGGCCCTTCTCCTAATTGGCTTAACTTTACCAAAAGCCTAAATGTCCGAGCCAAAATACGACATTTTCTTTCCAAAACAAAAATTACTTAAAGTTAAGTTGACAATTATTGATAATAAATTAATAATTGTTAATGAGGCGGCGTAGCTCAGTGGTAGAGCAACAGACTCATAAGCTGTGGGTCGCTGGTTCGAATCCAGCCGCCGCTATTTTTTAGTTATTGCTTGATTCAATATCAAGTATCGAATATTTCAACATTATTTTTAGCCTTTAGCGGTCTAGAGTCTTAAGATTTGGTTTGAATTTATTTAGTCCGTATGTTCTTCAAAAATTTTCTATCACAAACAGTAACATTCTTCCTGGATCTTCTTTTTCCTATCAAATGTCACAGTTGCGGGAAGAACGGAACTTGGCTTTGTTCTGATTGTTTTAAAAAAATTCCTCTTTTAACTCAAGATAAATGTCCGCTTTGTTATCAGGCCTCCCAAAGAGGCTTTCTTTGTTTTAAATGTCTTAAAAAAAGTTATATTGAAAGAATCATTCTAGCTTCTGATTTTAAAAACCCTATTTTAAAAGAAACGATTCATATCTTTAAATACGAAATGATTAAGGAGTTAGTAAATCCTTTAGGACAATTACTAATAAATACTTTAAAGCAGGCTAAAATTGACCCTTCATTTATTTTAATTCCCATTCCTCTGCACAGAAAAAGATTTTTGTTTCGAGGGTTTAATCAGGCAGAGCTTTTAGCTCGAATATTAGGAAAAGAACTCAATCTTAAAGTAGAAAATGAAATTTTAAAACGTAAAATCTTCACCTTGCCCCAAACCGAACTAAAAGATCCAGAAGCAAGAAAACAAAATATTAAAAATGCTTTCTCCTTAGTAGATGCAGAAAGATCTAAAATAACCCTTAAGTCTCTTTTTTGTTTTCAGAAATCGAGTCTTAAAAGCTCCATAAATTCTCTCTCGCCCAAAGACAAAATCAAAAATAAAAACATCATCCTAATTGACGATGTTCTTACCACTGGAGCTACCTTACAAGAAGCAGCTAAAGTTTTAAAAAAAGCAAGAGCCAGAAAGATCTGGGCCCTTGTCCTGACCAAAGCTTAAAAAACTTTTAGCTTGATATAATGAAGAGGAGTTACGCACCTTTAAAATTGTGCTAAAATAAAGGCAAAGGTCAATTTTAAAACAAAAATCTATAAAAATATAAAAATCAAAACAAAACCTATGCCTAATCAAATTTTAGCCTATCTTAAAGGTCTCTTATCAGTTACTGAAAAGGCAACTTGCCTATCTTTCAGTCGTATCATTTCTGAAGTCTCTCATGATAGTCTAACAAGGATTCTTAAGAATCCAAGGCTTGAATGGAAGACACTCCTTCAGGGTCTGATCTTAAGAATCTTTGGCAAACTGCAAGGAGGATTTCTGATAATAGATGATACGATTATCGATAAAAGTTTTGCTAAACTAATTGAGTATATCTCTTGGATATACTGTTCGAAAAAAGGTCGACCTGTCTTAGGTTTAGCCATAGTTGTTCTAGCTTGGAGCAATGGCAAGATAACTATTCCTTTGGCTATTCGTATCTGGAGAAAGAAATTAGGTAAATCAAAATATGATTTAGCCTTAGAGTTATTAAGCTATGCCAGGAATTTCCTTAGAATTAAGCCAGAATATGTCACTTTTGATAGTTGGTATAGTTCTAAAAAAATCTTGTTAAGGATCGAAAAATATAGATGGATTTTTATAACTCAACTCAAGAAGAATAGAAAGTTTAATGGCATCTCGCTTCAGCTCTATAAACGTCAACCTTACTGGATAGAGAAAGGAATCATCCTTGGTAATCTAAAAGTAACTATTGTCAGACACGGCAGGAAGTACTTTGCTACCAATGATCTTTCTTTGTCCAAAGAAGAAATCCGTTCTTTTTACCAAGGACGATGGTTGGTGGAAACTCTCTTTCGCTTTCTTCATTCTAAGCTTGGGATTAATGATTGCCAAGCCAGATCCCTAAATAGCCAAAAGGCTCATCTTCATCTTTGTTTAATGGCTTATCTTCTTTTAGAAAAGGAAAAGCTATTAACTGGACAGACACTCTATCAATTAAAACGCAATTATAGTTTTCGTCCCGAAAAGACAGAATTGCTTTTATTTAAACTAAAAATTCAAAGTGCGTAAGTCCTGTAATGAAATTAACCAAAGATCTTCATCGCTTCCATTAAGCTTCTAATTTTTATAATCTTCAATTTATACTTTGAATCTTGTAATTTCATCTCTGGCATAATGATTTTGTCAAATCTCATTTTCTCTGCCTCAATCAATCTTTTCTCTATTTGAGAAATACTCCTTATCTCTCCGCCTAAACCAACTTCTCCAAAAGCCACTAGTCTTGGATCAAGAGGTCTGTTTTTGAAAGCAGAAATAATAGCTAAACAAACAGCTAAATCCATAGCTGGCTCAGTTGCTTTAATTCCGCCAGCTAAATTAAGATGGACATCTTGATTACCAAGAGGAAATTTGCATCGCTGAGCCAAAACAGCAACTAAAAGAGTCAGGCGATTAAAATCAAAACCTGAAGATTTTCTCTGAGGATAACCAAAAGAAGTACGAAAAACCAGGGCCTGAACTTCTACCAAAAAAGCTCTTGAGCCTTCTATGATAGCAGTAACAACTGAACCTGCTTCTCTTTGATTTCGTTCTTGTAAAAAAGTTTCAGAAGGATTTTTTACCTCTATTAAACCTTTTTCTTCCATCTTAAAAACCCCTACCTCATTGGTAGAACCAAAACGATTTTTGGTACATCTCAAAAGCCGAAAAAAATGATGCTGATCTCCCTCAAGGTATAGAACAGTATCAACCAAATGTTCCAAAGTTTTTGGTCCAGCTACTAATCCTTCTTTGGTTACATGACCAATTATAAAAATAGAGATATTATTTTTTTTAGCTGTTTCTAAAAGCTTAACTGTACAAGCTCTTACTTGATTAACGCTACCAGCTTCCGAGGGCAACTCACTAGAAGATACGGTTTGAATAGAGTCGATAATAGCTAATTTTGGATTATTTTTATTGATAGTGACGCAAATAGTTTCGATATCAGTTTCTCCTAAAAATTGGAGTTTTTTTGATTTTATCCCCAAGCGATCCATTCTCATTTTGATTTGCTCAGCTGACTCTTCGCCAGAAATATATAAAATGGGCTTCCCGTTAATTTGAGCCACTTTTTGAGCTATTTGTAAAATCAAAGTCGACTTCCCTATTCCAGGTTCTCCTCCTAATAAAACCAATGAACCTTTTACAATACCTCCGCCCAAAACCTGGTCCAATTCTCCAATTTCTGTTCTGATTCTTATAGTTTCCTTGCTTTTGATCTTTTCAAGATCTATTACTTCACCAGTTGATAATTCTTCTAATTTTCGATCTTTGGCTTTTAGGGCTCGACTTTCAACAGTTCCCCAGTTCCCGCATTCCAAACAACGACCAGACCACTTTGGAAATTGAGCTTCGCATTTTGAACAGACATAAATTGTTTGAAACTTTTGGGACATTTTAATCTCCAAAAGTGCATTTTAAAAAATATATCTAGAGATTATTTTAGCAATCCCATCCTTTTCCTATTAAATACTCCTGAGTATTAAAAACTTTTTTTACATAATTACGAGTTTCCGAAAAACCTGGGTTCTCTTCGCATTCCCACCAAGTCTGTCCCTTGCAAGTGGTACTACAACAATTAGCTCCTGGTCCGCCGTTATAAGCAGCTACAGCAAAATACTCAGCCTCTTTAACCGAACAACCACAAGGGTGCTTTGTACAATCAGCCAGTTTTCCTGATTTTAATCTAGCATTTTTGGGACAAGGATTATTTATTAATCTTCTAAAATATTTGGCTCCTAATTGAATGTTAAAAGGGGGGTTCTTTAACTCATCACACGTTACTTCATCTTTTTTTCCTAATTCTTCTTTTGCTATTTGACTTGCTGTGACAGGAAGTAACTGCATTAATCCACAAGCTCCGGCACTAGAAACAACCTTAGGCCTACCGCCAGATTCAACCAACATTATTGCTTTTAAAAGAGTACAATTTAACCCATTCTGTTGAGCTGCAAGTTTTAAAGCATCATTATAAGTTTTTATATCTTCTTTTTCTATCCAGCCTCCTATTGGTTTATCTTTTGCACTTTTTGACGTCTTTTCCAGTTCTGCTAACTCTAATTCAATCCTTTTTATCGCTAATATCTTTATGCTTTTCAGCTTCACTAAGGTTGGATTAACTGTATGTAAGATTAAATAGGAACCCAGGGCAATAACTAAACCAATTAAAGCATTGGAGATTTTTGTTTTAGCTTGGGTAATTTGGGAAGCACTACCAGCAGCCGTAAGCCAAAGAAGCCCTGCCCACATAATCATAACTGTAGCTATAATGGCAATAGCGCTGATGAAGAATTTAAAAAAAGCGCTAATAAAATCAGCAATCCAAGGAATGTTTAGATATCTTTGCCCGTCTTCGTCTTCCACAATAGCATCTCTAAATCGAAGGCCAGGAATTTCAATTTGAAGTTTAGGAAGAACAGGTTTAAATTCTTTTTCTGTTGCTTGTAGAAAAGTAAAATTAAAAAACAAAAGAATTAAAAAACAAAGAAACAAGAAAGCACCAAATAGTTTAATTTTCATACTAAGTTATAATTTTTCTTATAAAGAGAAACAGAACAAAGCCTTTATTTAATCCAATTTTGTTAATTTAGAAAAATTATTTTTTAGGTTTCATCGCTTCATTAACGTTATCTTTTAACTGAGTATAAGCAAAATTAAAAGATTCCTCAGGCATTTTAAAACGAGCATGAGCTTCATAAAGAATCTTTGGTTCATCTTCCTCAATTACTTCTATTTTTCGATAACAACTCTCATCAGGTATTCCGCCTACAAAAGGAATCCCTTTCTTAAAAGCTTCATTTAACCAATAATTTATTCCTGTTTCAAATTCTTCGGATTCTACATATTCTTTGCTTTTTCCTCTCTTTAATAATTCTTTTTTTATTTCTTGTATAAATTTCTCTCGGAGTTGTTTAAGAATTTCTTTCTTAGCACCTGCTTCAGCTACTCGGCGGGTAAGTGAGAGATCAACTCCTCTGGCCTTACCTACTGAATAGACATATTCTTTGTCATCTTCTTGGCCTTTAAAAAATTTCTTATTAACCCATTCAGGAGGTCTGCCTTTTTTATCGTAAGCATAACAATATTCTAGTACCCTTACTTTCTCTTTTTCCTCCTCTTTTTGAACTGTTTCTATTCTCGATTTTGTTTTTGACCCATACCAAGATCCTGTTTCTGCTCTAGTTGGCCCAAGAGCTGATAAAGCAGTAACTAAAGCAAGGACTGCAGCTACTTCTTTAGCTCTGCCTCTCACTTTTTCAAAAAGATTCAATTCTTTTTTTATCATTGCATCTTTTGGTTTAGTTTCTGGCGGAGTTTCTGTTTCTGCTTCTTTAGATTCTGAAGAAGGTTTTTTACTTTCTTTGTGAGTATCTGTTGAATGGGGTTCTCCGTAAAATTCACGAAGCCCAAATTGTTCTCTCATAATTTTTAGATTAAAAAATTAAAATATTAATTTTTGTCATTATCTTTAATGGAATCTTCATATTTTTTTAACTCCTCTTCTTCTTGTTTTAGAATTTTATCCCAAAGTTCTTTGTCTTGATTTTTAAAAGCTTTTCTTTTCGTTTTTAGATTCTCATTTATTTTCTTTATCCAACTCATATCTTCTTTAAATAAATCTAAAAATAACTTTAACTCTTTCTCTCCTAAAAGGAGTAAAGTATTTTTTAGACCTTCTTGATCTCCTTTGGAAAGATCTGAAAATGAAATTATTTTTTTAAGTTCTTCTGAAATAGACATATTTTTAAATTTTAGCTCTATCGTTTTAATGCTTAATTTATTTTAGTTGTATTTTATAAACTCCTACTTTACTCTGGTCAGTAAAATATAAATAACTTTCATCATCAGATAAAACTAAATCTTTTATTGTGAAATCGCCATCAGGTTTAGCCAAAAGGCTCTGATTGCCAGTCTCAAGATCTATTTTATAAAATTCATCAGGAATTTCACTAGCTAATTGAGGATAAAGACCGGCTCCCTCTGGAAGATCCTTTGGAGCTGCGCAATAAAGATAATCGTTTGTTTTAGAAAAAACACATTTATCTATCCAAGTATTTAAACCAAGATTTTCTCTATTAAGACCAATATTTTCTCCTTGGGCGTCAACAACCCAAAGAGTAGGATTATAATTATTATCAGGATGCCAAACGTGGTATAGCAATCTATCCCCTTTGGGAAACCATTTTGCTTTAAAACCTCGTCCTTCGACAATAATAGACCTAAAATTTTCTCCATGTTGACCGATCATTAAAACCTCCTGCCTGAATCCGCCCAAAGCTTTGCCTGTTCGAGAAAGAGCAATAATTTGATAATTAGGAGACCAATTAGTTTGAACTTTATCAAAATTCTCGCCCAAAGGTTCGATAATTTTAGCTCCAGAGCCATCAGGTTTAGCAACAGCTAACCATCTATTATTAGGATCATCACTTTCAGTAAGAAAAGTCATTTCACGAGAATGAGAAGCAAAAGAAAAATCGTACCAACTTTTAGGTAAAACAGTTTGCCTTTCTTGAGAAAAATCATAAAGTATTTTTGAATCATCAGGAAATTCTAAAATAGCTTTTTTTCTATCCGGAGCCCAAGTAATCTTTGTTACTTCAGGAAAATTCTTTTCTGATAATAAGCTTCTTGTTCCATCTGGTAAAAGTTGATAAAATTTTCCTTCTTCTCGATTATAATAGAGTAATCTTTGGCCATCAGGACCTAAAGTTGGAGTCTGAATAAATTCAGAAGTAAGAGGTGTAATTTTAGTAAGTCCACCTAAAGCTATCTCAGATACCTCCTCTACTTCCTCTATTTCCTCTACTTCTATAGGCAAAACAGGGAGCTTTATCTCTATAGGTGGTCTCTCTACTCCTGGTTCAATTTCAGGAAAAGGTCTTGGAGGAATTTCTACAGGAGGTTCAACAGGAGGCGGTACAATTGGTGGCTTAAAGAAAAAGAAATACAAAAGCCAAGCAATGAAGATTACGGCTATAAAAAAACCGAAGATTAAAACTAACTTTCGCCAGTTCCAGTTGAACATAATAAATAATAGATTTAAAATAATGTAATTTCTATGTTTTCCTATTTGGAAAAGGAGCAGGGGAAAAGCGAAGGGAAGGATGGAAAAACCCTTCTCTTTTTGTTATTTTTGATTTTTGGTTTTAATAACATTTTTTTATTTTTTATTTTTTATTTTTAATATTTGGTCTATTATTACAGCACCTCTCCTTCAAAGTAGAATCTTATCTTTTTTGGACCTTCAGTAACTCCTGTAG
>DDKT01000079.1:26373-26563 GCA_002339755.1 Patescibacteria group bacterium UBA2591 | reverse complement strand
GCTCAAGGTAGACTTTTAGGAAAAGCTTTAGGATCAGCGGTTGCTGGTGGAAGTTTAGAAATTTTAGTTTGCTTAGGTTAAAAAAATGAAATACCGAATTCAATTAGATTTTGCTTTTGATGGAGAATTAGAAGCTAAGGCTTTTTGGATTTTGGTTAAAAGAAATAGTAAAAAAGCAGTTAATTTTAGT
>DDKT01000079.1:0-26199 GCA_002339755.1 Patescibacteria group bacterium UBA2591 | reverse complement strand
CTAAACCCTGTGAGATAATTGAAGAAATAAAATCTGAATAAAAAAAATGGCAAGAGGTTTTTCTTATACTTTAGAAGGTTTTAAGCAAGGATTAAGAAGAGTAAGAAATTCTAATTTGCGTCCAATAGAGTTAAAAGAGTTGGGCTGTGTTTTATATTGTCCTTTAAGAGAGATAAAAACAGGAATAACAAAAGATTTATCAGGTTATGGAAATGATGGAATAGTAATAGGAGCTTCTTTAAAAAAGACTGGAGATGAATATTATATTAGATGGAAGAAAAAGTTAGAGAAAATTGGAGATCAAGCTTTAAGTTTTGATGGGATAGATGATTATGTGCAGATCGGAAATCCAGCGAGTTTGCAGATTGCTAAAAATTTAACTGTAGAGGTCTGGATTTATTTTAACCGATATACTCATCAAGCCGTTAATTATTTTATAGCTAAGCATCCTGGTTGGGGATTCTTTGTTGGTGGAAATGAACCTTATACAAATGATGTAGGCGTTTTTTACAACAGTACTATAGTCGTTTACGCCGATGGGGTTTTTGCTGCTGTAGGAGTTAGAAAATGGACTCATTTAGCTTTTACTTACGATGGCAACACTACTAAAATATACTTGAACGGGGTTTCTCAGCCAACTACAGGCACATTTACAAATGATATTATTCTCACAAATGACTTGAATATAGGGCGGCGAACAGATATTTTTGGGTTCGTAGATGGCCTCATCGGCGAAGTCCGCATTTATAACCGAGCTTTGTCAGTTGAGGAAATTTATTATCATTATAAAATTCAAAAAGATTTATTTAGATAATTAAAAGATGCCCTGTATTAAAGTAAAAAACGGATATAGAATTCAAAAAAAAGGAGGAGGATTATATCCAAAGGTTTATCCTACTTTAGAAGCTTGTCAGTTGAGGGTTCAACAAATGGAGATGTTCAAGAAGCAAACTTTTGAACCTACAAAAGAAGATGTTTATGTTCCTGGTTTAATAAAAATTATTAAGAAAAAAAAGAAATTTCAAAATATGCCAATAGAAGAAACAGAAAAATATATTCGGATTAGGATTAAAAATCCAGAAGTTTTTGATAGAGTTTCTTTTAGGACAATAGATATTTCTAAAGAAGAAGGAATAAAAGCAGTAGTCGGATGTCCAAAAGGAAATTATAAAGCAGGTAGATGTCAAGTAGGAGTGCAAGTTCAATCTTATTTATTTGAAACAGAACGATGGACTCCGAAAAAGGCTGAAAATTGGGTAAAAGAAGCTCAAAAGAAAATTTCAAGTGAATTTAAGATGTTTGTATATCCTACAGATATAAAGACTTTTTCTTTTACAGGAGAAAGAACTAGTGAAATTCAAGTTTTACCTTACGGTTTTTGGAATCACCCAACTTATGGAAAGATTGAAATTACTCAAAAAAATTTAAAAGATTTTGTAGAAAACTTTGAAAAAGGGATTAGAAGAGATTTACCAATAACCGAAGGTCATATAATTAACGAAGAAGAAAAGCCAGCCATAGGTTGGTTTAAGAAGTTAATTAATAAAGGTCGTGAGGGGCTTTGGGCTATAGTTGAATGGACAGATAAGGGACTAAAATTACTTAAGGAGAAATCCTATAAGTATTTCAGCCCTGAATTCTATACCACCTACAAAGACCCAGAGTCAGGACAAATATTTAAGAATATTTTAGTCGGAGGAGCACTAACAAATCGTCCCTATTTTAAAGGGATGCAGGCAGTAGTGCTTTCCGAAGGAGGTTTAATTAAAATGAAAAAAGAAGAAATTTTAAACACAATTAAAAAACAGGCACAAGATGTGATTGAAGATATCGCTGAAAGTGTTATAGAAGAAGTGCCAGAAGCCGATAAAACAGAAGTAGTAGATTTAGTAAATGAAGTAATTACTGAATGGGAAACGGAAGTTATTAACGAAGTAGTTGAAGAATTAGGAGTAGGAGGAGAAAAAGAACTTAATGAAATAGTTATTGAAAAATTAACTGAAGGAAAAGAAAAAGTTAAAAAGAAAGTTTTGGCTAAATTAAAAGAAAAAGAAGAGGAGGGAGAAGAAGAGGAGAAAGAAGAAAAAAAAGAAGCAAGCGAAAAGAAAGTAATTATGATGGATGAAAAAGTTTTAAAAATGTTAGAATTAAATGCTAAAGAAGGAGTAAAAGCAATGGCTGAATTAAGGAGAGCTAAAGTTGAAAGTTATATTGAAAGCAAAACATTCAGTGAGAAAAACCATTTTGGACCCATTTTACCAAAATCCAAAGATAAAGTGATAGATTTTATGCTCACTTTATCAGAGGAACAGGTAAAAGGGTTTAAAGATTTTATAGAAGGATTATTAAAAGTTAATCTTTTCGCCGAATTGGGAAAAGGAGAAATCGGAGAGGAATCACCTCACGAGACATTGATTAAGTTAGCTGAACAGAAAAGGAAGGAAAATCCGCAGTTGACTTTACGTCAATCTTATAACTTAGTCTTTTCCGAAAATCCCGAATTGGCAAAGGAAATAGAAAAAGGTCGGTAATCCTTTTTTTTAAGTAAGTTAAGAAAACTAAAATGAGCCAGTATACACGAGATTTCGTGAGGAGTTTTATCGCTGGGGCTGATTTAAGCACCAAACAGTATTTCCTTGTTAAATTAGGAGTAGGAACAAATGATATTATTTTAGCAAATGCGGCCACTGACAGAATTGTTGGTGTCTTACAAGAGAAACCAAAATTAAATCAAGTAGGACAAGTAGCAATGTTAGGAACAAGTAAAGTAGTAGCAGGAGGAACAATTTTAAAGGGAGATTGTATTACTTCTAATGCCAATGGACAGGCAGTTGCTACTACTGTCGCAGGAAATACAGTAATTGGGATTGCCTTGGAAGCCGCCGTGTCAGGTGACATTTTTGAAATTTTACTGGTAAACTTTAAATACTAAAAAATGAAACCAACAAAAGCAGACGTTTATGTCGACCCAGTATTAACTAATATTTCCGTCGCTTATAAGAACGAAGATTATATTAGTGAAAAGATACTTCCGCTTGTTAAAGTTGCTAAAGATAGTGGATTCTACTTTAAGTATGATAAATCAAAGTTTAGACCAGTAAATGATGAAAGAGCTCTTGGAACACGGGCAGGGAGAGTAGGTTATGGATTAGTTAAGGATACTTATGGACCGATTATTGAACACGCTTTAGAACAAGATGTCCCAGATGAAATTGTAGAACAGGCAGATAATCCATTAGAGCCAAAGTTTGATGCTACCGAAAATGTCACTGAAAGAATTTTAATTGCAAAGGAAAGATCGTTAGCTGTTAAAATGGCGGATACTTCTGTTCTTACTCAAAATGTAACTCTTTCAGGAACAAGTCAATGGAGTGATTATGCTAACTCTAACCCAATTTCAGATGTCAAAACAGCGAAACAAACAATTCACGCTAGTATTTTCCGAGAACCAAATACTTTAGTTTTGGGGAAGCCAGTTTTTGACAAATTAATTGAACACCCAGATATTATAGATAGGATAAAGTATTCAGCTTTAGGTGTAGCAACTACTGATTTATTAGCAAGATTGTTTGGAGTAAATAATGTTTTAGTTGCTGGAGCTGGATACAATACTGCTAAAGAAGGTCAAACTGATGCAATGGCTTATATTTGGGGAAAACACGCTTGGTTACTTTATATTGAACCTACGCCTGGAATTAGAAAAGTTAGTTTTGGTTATACTTTTTATACTAAACCAAGACAGGTTGAAAGTTGGTATGAACAATGGGTTAAAGCTACCATTATTCGAGTTTCGGATTCTTACGAACAAAAATTTGTTGCTACAGAAGCTGCCTATTTGATTAAGAATGCTGTCGCTTAAATCTAATTTACTAAGATGAAATATAAAGTCTTAAGTAATTTGAAAAAAGACGGTATAGATTATTCAGTAGGAAGTATTATTGAGTTAACAGAAGAAGAAATCCAAAACTTAGCTGGAATTGTAGAAGAGATTGAAGAAAAAGAGGAAAAACAGGTAAAAACTCCAAAGCGAAGAGGAAAAAGAAAATAATTGATTAATCCTTAGAACCCTAATAAGAGGTTTATTACTCAATCTTATTAAATGTATTCACTTATCAGGGAGAAAAATTTTTACTTCTCCCTGATGGTGAGTCATTTTAGGAACAATAACAGAAAATTAAAGCAGTTAATTAATTATCTGTCTTCTAAATTTCTTATATTCTTTATGGCAAGAGAATAATTGTTTTTTAAATTAAAAAATAAAAATTATGGGATATTGTAAAATACAAAGTATCCGTGAGCAGTGTGGATTTCAGTATAAAGAAAGAGGAGAAAATATAGGAATTGGTGATGGAGTAAATACTATTTTTTATACCAATCAAAAACCTATTGTAGATAGAACTTATAGCGATACGGTAACAGTGGCTGATGTTAAAGTTTATGTAAATAATCTTGAAGTGGTAGTATCAGCTATAGATCCAGAGCAAGGAAAATTAACTTTAGCTTCAGCTCCTGCTAATGGAGCAAAAGTTACCTGTGATTATGATTGGACAAATATAGAGGATACACTTTTAGATAAATATCATAAAGAAGCAACAAGTCAGATAGATAGTAAGATTTCTATTTTATATGCTTTGCCTTTAAATCCTGTTCCTGATTTAATTAAGTTAATTGAAAAGAAATTAACCGCTGGATTATTATTAGATAAAGAATATTCAGTTGGAGAGGAAGAAGCTGAAAATACAAGAGGAAGAAGATGGATAAAATGGGCAGAAGAAAAACTCCAGATGATAGTAGACAAAAATTTACTTTTATTAGATGCGACTAATGAAATTTTGCCTCAAAAAACCGCTGGAACAATTAAAGGCTGGCCCGATGATACGACTGCTACTACTTCCACTGAAGAAAGTGGGGGGGATATATGTTTTCGTATAGGTAAGCAATTTTAGAAAAATATGCCGAGAGGAATTTCAAAAACACCAGAAGAAACAAAAAAGAAAATAAGTGAAGCTCTTAAAGGACATAAACATTCAGAAGAAACAAAAAGAAAGATTGGATTAGCAAATAGTATTGCTCTTAAAGGATATAAGCATTCAGAAGAAACGAAAAAGAAAATGAGTTTGTTGATGATGGGCAATACTCGTGGATTTAAGAAAGGAATGGTTGCTTGGAATAAAGGTAAAAAATTATCAGAAAGGACAAAAAGGAAGATAAAAAAAGGATTAAAAGCCGCTTGGAAAAAAGGAAAGTTTACAGAAGAAAGAAATAAAAAAATAGGTGAAAAGTTTAAAGGAGATAATAATCCTTCTAAAAGAGCAGAAGTTAGAGAAAAATTAAAAAAATCAGGTTTAGAAAGTTATAGAAAAAATCCTAAATTATATCAACAAAGAAGAGAATCGGCTATAAACAATCCTAATAGAGTTTTTAGAGATACCAAAATTGAATTAAAAATTGAAAAAGAATTACAAAAAAGAAATATAAATTATCAAAAACAAGTTCCTTTATGTAGAATAGCGATTGTAGATTTTTATCTTCCTGAATATAGAATTGTTATTCAATGTGATGGCGATTATTGGCATAATAAATTAGAGCAAAAAGAAAGAGATGAACGACAAGATAAGGTTTTGATTTTCAATGGTTTTAATGTTTATAGATTTTGGGAACACGAAATAAATAAATCTGCTGAAGAATGTATAAATAAAATCGTAAAAAACTTTTAATATGGCTAAATCAATACAACTTTCCTTTGAACTTGAAGGAGCAACAGAGTTGTCAAGAAGATTAAGAATAACAGCTGGAAAGATAAAAGACTTTTCTCCTGAGTTTAAAAAAATAGGAAATTATTTAACAGATTTTTTTTCAGGACCAGTGTTTGAATCAAAAGGAGCAATTTTAGGGGAAAGTTGGAAATCAAGAAAAAATGAAAGAAAATATACTTGGCCGATATTAGAAAAGACAGGCAAAATGAGATTTGGATTTAGGTCAGAATCAGCCCCAAATCAAGTAAGGGTTTGGAATGTAGCCGAATATTTTAAATATCATCAAAGTAAGTTACCAAGACACAAATTGCCTCGTCGTGTGATGATGAAACTAATTGAGTCGGTAAAAATTAAAATGGTAAAAATTTTACATCAAGGAATATGGGAAAGATTAAAGAAAAAACAATAAAAATTGGTTTAGGTTTGAATATTTTTATTATGATTTTGATAATTGTTTTTGGTGTTTTTGGGATTATCTTAATTTTAAGTGGACCAGATGAACCAGTTAAACCAGATGTTTATGATAGAAATTGTTATAATTTACTTAAATGGGGTTGTGATGAAATGTCGCAAGAAGAATGCGAAAAATTAATGGAAAGAAAATGTAGATTAGACATAAAGTAAAATAATTATGCCTTACTTTGACTCTATTATTGCTAAGTATATTGATTTAATTAAATCAAGAAGAAAAGATATTAAAGTTTTTTATAATGGAATAGCGGGAAAAGTCCCTTCTCTTCTTGTTCCTGCAGTAATGATAGATATTGAAAAAGAAGAAATAAATGAGTATAATAATATAGAGGATGAACACAAAATTAGTTTAGTTTTGGTATACATTGCCGATATAAGACGAAATTTTGAAGATACTCCGACAATTATTGCAGGATTAAATAAAGTTAAAGAAGTTTTAGTAGGAAGAGACGAAGATTACAAATTAAAAACTAATAGTATTTTACATATTTTAAGAAATAATTTAGATATAGACCCAGCAAAACATTTAAGAACAGATGTAGGAACTATGACAGTAGTTACTCCAAATGAAGTAGTGGCTGAGAGAATAACAGGATTTTGGTCAGCCGAAGGAACAATTCGATTTACGGCAAATTTTCACCAAATTCGTTAGAATATGTTAGAAAAAAATAAAAAAAGACCAATAGAGATAAGGGAAAAAATAAGTTTAACGATGAAAGGAAGAAAATTATCTGAAAATCATAAAAAAAATATAAGTGAAGCAAATAAAGGAAGACTTTTCTCAGAAGAACATAAAAAGAAAATAAGTGAAAGTAAAAAAGGAAATAAAGCTTGTTTAGGAAGGAAGTGTTCTGAAGAAACAAAAAGGAAAATGAGAGAAATAATGAAGGGGGAAAATAATCCCCGATGGAAAGGAGGAAAATATAGAAATAGTCAAGGATACATTGAAGTTAGAACAGAAAACGGTTATACTAAAGAACATCGTTTAGTAATGGAAAAATATCTCGGCAGAAAATTAGATAGATGGGAATTTATTCATCATAAAAATGGAATTAAAACTGATAACAGAATAGAGAATTTAGAAATAGTAATCAATAAAGCACACTTTGGACAAATAAGATGTCCTTATTGTCAAAAAGATTTTTTAATAAAGTGAAAAAATAAAAGCAAATTTACGGCACATTTTCATCAAATCAGATGAGTTAAATATGTTTAAAAAAATGATAAAAAAAGAAAAAAAAGAAGAAACTTCTCAAAAAAAAGAACACCTAAAGGTCGTTGAGGAGTTTTATTTTTTCCCTGATAAAGGAAAAACAATTAAAGCTACTTCATTAGAAGAAGCATTAGAAAAATTAAATGCCAACAAGATTAGGTAGAGAATACAACATAGGAATAGCTAAAGAAACTACAAGAGGAACTCCTGTTACTCCAAGTTTTTGGATTCCCAGAAAGACTTTTGATTTTGAAGAAAAAAGGGAAATAATTTTTGATGACCAAGGATATGGTAGAATTGAAGATATTACTCGTCATAAAATAGTTTCTCAATGGGCAGAAGGAACTTTTGGAGGAATTACAGGAGCGAGGTCAATAGGTTTGTTTCTTTTAGGAGTTTTAGGGTCGGTTACCACTACTGGTCCCGATGCTGATGGAATTTATACTCATACTTTCTCTGTCGGACAAAACGTTCAGCATCCCAGTTTAACTTTTTCAGTAAAAGACCCTGATGCTGGTAGAGCATTTGCTTTAGCAATGTTAAAAACCTTTAGATTAAGTATTGAAACAGGTGGGTTTGCTGAATTTGAAAGTGATTTTATGAGTAAAAAGGCAGTATCGGCAACTTTGACTCCTTTTTACGTCTTGGAGGATAATTTTGTTGGAGGAAATACTACTGTAAAGTTTGCTGATACGAAAGCGGGTTTAAATGCTGCTCCAGTGATAAAAGCAATAACTGCTGAAATCAACTACAATAAAAATCTGGAGAAGGATGATATTTTAGGTTCTTTTGACCCTAATGATTTCTTTAATAAACAATTCCAGATTGAATTGACTTTAACTAAAAAAATGGAGGACGAGACATATAAGAGTTATTTTAAAGATGGAGCAATGAAAGCGATGAGATTATTGTTTTCTACTGGAACTGGAGCAACTTTAAGGTCAATACAGACTGATTTGAATCAGGTTATATTTACTGATTGGGCAAGCTCTCGTGGTTTAGATGAAATAGTAGTAGAAACAATTACAATGAAAGCCTCCTTTAAATTAGCTGATGCTGAAATGGTTAGTGTTATTTTAAAGAATAATCAAACCTCTTATTAAAATGGAAACTAAAAAAATTAGGACTCCTTCTGGGGCAGAATTAGAATTGAAAACAAGTTTAACTTTTGGAGAAGTCCAAGAGATAAATGCGACTTTAGCTAAAGAAATAGAAATAGAGTATGATGAATACGGCAGACCCAAAACTCCTAAAGTGTCTGCCGACCTTCTAATTAAATTAGAAAAGAAAGAAATTGAAAAGACAATTATTTCAGTTAATGGTGAAAAAGAAAACATTTTGGAGAAAATAGAAAGTTTAGATGGAAAAGATTACAATTTTATTATTCTGGAAGTTAAGAAAATCACTAAACTTTACGGATTTGAGGAAAAAAAAAATTTTAGAGAAGAGTTATAGAAAATTTTTGGAAAAAGGAAAAGGAGAATTGCCAGAAGAAATTATTATTACTGAAATTTGTAAAGATTATGGTTGGACTTATCAGGAGTTTTTAAGTCAGCCTTACTGGTTTATTGAAATAATTCTAATAAAAATGAAATTAGAAGGAGAATTTATTCAAAAAAGAAAAGAAATATGATAGCTACTCATCAATTAGAAATTTTAGTAAAGATGAGAGACGAAGCTACCCGTAGAATGGAAAGAATGGGAAGAGAAGTAAAAGCTTTGACTTTAAATATGAAAACTCTCGGTTGGGCGGGAGGAATAGTAGCGGGAACTTTGGCGGCTTTAGGAACAACAATAGCGATAAAAGGAATAAAAGCTTTTGAAGAAAGTGAAGTGGAAATGATGAGATTTGAAACAAGATTAAAAGCTTTGCCTCCATACTTACAAGCATTTCGAGAGGAAATTTTAGAAGCTGCGGATAAAGCAATATATTTAGGTTTTAGTAGTGAAACAGCTGCAAAAAATATAGTTCACCTTTTGGGTATTACTGGAGATATGAAAAATGCTTTAAAACTTTGGGGGTTAGCTATGGATTTAGCGAGATATAAAGGAATAGATTTAGATACGGCAGTAAGAGCAGTAGGATTAGCTTGGGGAGGCAATACTCGTTTATTAAAAGAATTTGGAATTGAAATTGATGAAAATGCCAGTAAGACAACAGTAATGACTGCTTTAACAAGAGTAGTGGAAGGAGCGTCTAAGAATTATATTAAAACTCTACAAGGTCAAAGAGAAGCTTTAGGACAAGTAGTAGATGAAAGCTGGGAATGGATTGGAACACTTATTGTGAAAAATCTTAGAATAAAAGAAACGATTCAAAGAGTTATAGAATGGGTAAAAGTTCAAGGAGGAATACAGGAAATTTTAGAAAGAAATAAAGTTTTGATATATGCAATCGCAGGAGTATTAGGTGCTGTTTTTCTTGTGGCAATAATTGCCGTAGTGGCTGCTTTGAAAGCTCTCATTGGTGTTTTTGTTTTAGTAGGATTAAAAATTACTGCAATTATACTTGCTCTTACAGCACTTGGAGTAGCATTTTGGTTTTTTGTAAACCAAATTATAGAAGGAATGACAACACTTTATCCTATTTTTGTAGATACTTGGGAAAGAATTAAAGATTATTTCTGGAAGATAGTAGATTGGTTTTCTCGGAAATGGGACGAGTTAGTAAGTAAAATTACTTGGTTTTTAGATAAACTTAAAGAGGTAAAAGAAAAAATAGGAGGGTTTTTTGAAGGGGTTGCGGAAAAAACAGGAGGAGTAGTGGGAAAAGTAGGAGAGGTAATTGGATTACAGGAAGGAGGAATTGTCACCAGACCAACTTTAGCCAGAATTGGAGAAAGGGGTCCAGAAGCAGTTTTACCTCTTGAAAGATTAAAATTTGGAACTGTAAACATTTACTTATCAGGGACATTCCTTACAGAGAAAGAAGTAGCTGAAAAATGGGCAAATCAAATCGCCCGAATAATTAAATATCAGTTAAGAATTTAATAAATTATGCTTGACCTTAAAGTAAATGGAGTTTCAAAGGCATCTATTGTAGATTGGAAAACTTTAATTAAAACCGAAGTTTTAACAAAAGAAGTAGATACTTTAGATTTTGAAATTAAAGGAAGTAAGTTTGTTCCAAAACTTGGAGATGATATCACTCTTTTTGACGGAGCATTAAAAATTTTTGGAGGAGTAGTTATTGAAAGAGAAGAAAAAGTATTAGGAGGAATTTTACTGGGATATGCTATTCGCTGTAAAGATTATACTCATCTATTAGATAAAAAATTAGTAATTGCTTCCTATGTAAATAAAACTGCTAATTATATTATTAAAGACCCAACTTATGGAATAATTCCTCAATATGCTCCTGGTTTTACAACTGTTAATGTAGATGCTCCGAAAATAGTCCCTTCAATTTCTTTTAACTATGAACAAATTTCAAGAGCGTTAACTCTCTTAGCTGACCAGATTTATTATGACTGGTATGTAGATTATAATAAAGATATTCATTTTTTTGACGAAGAAAAGTATACTGCTCCCTTTAATATAGATGATACTTCAGGAAATCATATTTGGGGTTCATTAGAAGTAAATTCAAATCTTTTAGAAGTAAAAAATTCAATTTTTGTAAGAGGCGGAGAATATAAAGGAGCAACAGATGTTTGGAAATATACCGCTGATGGACAACAGAGAATTTTTTATGTTCCTTATAAACTTACTGAAATTGAAGTCAGGAGAGCAGGAGTAGTTCAAACAATCGGAACAGATAACATTACTAATCCTCTTCTCGTTGATATTCTTTATAATTTTGATGAAAAGTTAATTAAATTTAGAGAAGATAATAAACCAAGTGCGGGAACATTGATAGAAATTCAAGGAAGACCCTTTATTCCAGTTATTATCAGTCTTTCTGATGATGCCAGTATTTCTACTTATGGAGAGTATCAACATATAATAATTGATAAAAGTATTATTTCAAGAGAGGAAGCAAGAGAAGTAGCAAGGGGAGAATTAAAAAAGTTTGCTTCTTCAGTTTATGAAGCTTCTTTCAGAACTCTAAATCCTGGTTTAAAGGCAGGACAGAAAATCCATATAAAATCAAATTTAAGAGGAATTGATAGATGGTTCAAAATAAACAAAATTATTACTCAAATAAGAACTCCTAATGAGTTAGAATATGAAGTTTTCTTAATCGCTTCAGGGACCACTACCTTTACTGATATAATGATTGATTTATTGGAACAAAATAAGAAAACTATTAAAGTAGCCAAAGATGAGGTTTTGGATAAAATTAAAACAGCTTATGAAACTACAAGGATCATAGAAGAATTACAAACGGCAACAGCAAAAAATATCCCAGAATCAATTTCTATTTCAGAAAGTTATGATAATTATAAACATACTCCTCCTTTCAAATGGGCCCCTTACGATCCGAAATCAGCCCGTCTTAGGTGGAGCTTAAGCTCTTGGAGTTAAAAATATGAAAAAATATAATGAAAAAATTGAAAAATTAGTTAAAATTAAAGGAGAAATTACCGCTACTTGGCGAGATGTTAAAACTGGTAAAATTAAAAAGAGAAGTCATATGACAAATATGATTGTCACAGTAGGAAGAAAGACAATAGCAATGAGATTAGCCAATGTTTTAACTTATACAGGAGTGATAAATTATGGAGCGTTAGGAACTGGAACTACTCCTCCAGCTAATACTGATACTCAATTAGAAACAGAAGTTTTTAGAAAAACAACCGCTTCAGCCACTTATGAAAATAATGTTGCTTATATTTCTTTCTTTTTTGGTGCAGCGGAAGTTTCTGGAACTTTTAGGGAATTTGGAAATTTTATTGATGGAACAGCAAGTGCCAATACAGGTCAATTATTTACCAGAATATCTGTTAACTGGGTAAAAACTAACACGGAGACGCTCACCGTGGATTGTTGCTATAGCGTACAATAGATATTGACAATACTGTTTAATGATAGTATAATTAGATATAATACTAATTAAATCTAATTATATGCATTGGTCAAAAACAGAAAACAGACAAATAGTTATTGAAAAAATAAGGATACATCATCTTGGAAAACCAATTCATACTGAAAAATGGAAAAAAATATTATCGGAACGAATGAAAGGAAATAAATTTGGATTTCAAAAAGGACAAGGTTATTGGTTAGGAAAAAAAAGACCAGAAGTGAAACAATGGCTTAAATTATTCAAGAAAGGACATAAAGCTTGGAATAAGGGGAAAAAAGGATTGATTACAAATACAGGTAGAACTTGGTTCAAAAAAGGACAAAAACCGTCTGAAAAACAAAGACAAATAGCAAGACAAAATTGGTTGGGTGAAAAAAATCCTCGCTGGTCAGGTGGTCAATATACTGATAAACACGGTTATAAATTTATTCACGATGATAAAAATAGATGGCGAAAAGAACATAGGATTATAGTAGAAAAAATAATCGGAAGAGAATTAAAAAAATGGGAAACAATTCATCATATCAATGAAATAAAAACAGATAATAGATCAGAAAATCTTTATTATTTCTCAAATGATAGTCAACATAAAAGTTATCACGGATTAAAAAATAAACCAATTCTTAAATCAAATTTACATACTATTACTTAATATGGAAAAAATTATTATTACAATCGAAGTTAACGGAGATACTGAAGCTTACCGAGTTCTGAACAAAATAGCTAATGAAAGCAAGGTTTTAGAAGCTGATTATAAAGGAAAAAAATATAAATTTAATAAAAATAATTTATCTCAAAACTTTCTAAAAAAGAAAGGAGAATTTTTAAATTACGAAAAGCCGATATAATTAAAAAGTTTATTTAATAAGATAAAAATATGCGAAGTCAACCCGTTAATCCAGGTCAAGACGCAACAGCCAGTCAATATAATAATTTAAGAGAAGATGCTAAAGGAGCAGGTAATCTTTTAGCTCATCAACAATCTACTCCTGGAATGACTTTATATGTTCAACCAGGAGTTTGTTATATTGGAACTACTAGAACAATTTTTAATGGAGGCAATTCACCTACTTTTACAGCCCCAACAACTAATCCTAAAATTGATATTTTAGTCATTAACTCGGCGGGAGTCTTATCAATTATTGCAGGAACAGAAGCAGTTACTCCTTCACCACCAACTTATCCTACTGATAAGCTTGTTTTATGTGAAGTTTATTTAAGAGTAGGAACGACTGCGATTTATGATACTGATCAAGGAACTAATGGGTATATTTACCGAGATGTTAGGTCCTTTATTAGTCGAGGATTGACAACTGCTATCCCAACTCCAATCGCTGAAGGAGGAACAGGAGCAACTACTCCCACGGAAGCAAAAACTAATTTAGAAGTAGAATTAGAGAAATTTACATATGGTGAAACGATAGCGATAAATGATGCTCTTTATTTGAAGGCGGCAGATGGTAAAGTTTATAAAACTTCGGCTTCTTTTAATGATGAGAGAATACATAATTTTGTTGGGTTTGCTAAAGAAGCGGGAGCATTGAATGATGTTAAAAAGGTCCAAATTGGAGGAAAAGTTTCTGGATTTAGTGGATTAACTATTGGAACTGATTATTATTTATCTACAACAGCAGGAGGAATTACTATTTTTCCCCCTATTGATAATATGTTTTTTATTGGATTAGCTATAGAAACTACAGAAATAATCTTGAATCCATTAGGAAGATACATAATATTTCCTACAGATAATTTGAAACAATCTAATGATGCAGAAAAATCAACATCTTCAGGAACTTATACAAAATTAAAAGAAATAAAGGTTGATATGAATATAGTCTTATCAAAAATTCGTATTAGTTTTTACTTTTATTGGTTTCAACCTACAGGTTGGACACACTCAGGATATATGCGGATTTATAAAAATGGAAGTTCTCTTGGAACAGAAAGAACATTAACAGGAGATGGAGGAGTAGGAGCTACTTTTACAGAGGATTTAGGATCTTTTTCAAAAAATGATTTAATTCAAGTTTATGGAAAAACTTCTGTTGGGAATCCCGAAACTTATGTTCGAGCAAGTAATTTTAGGCTCTATTTTGATAAATTAAAAGTTCCTTTACTTAATTTTACCAATCAAGATCCATAAAACTAAAGAAATTAAAATTTAATCCTATGTCTCAAAATAATTTTGATATAGAACAAAATCAAATACAAATATACCAACGACTGACACGAGTAGAGACGGAAATGTTAGATATTAAAAGTAATATTAAAAGTATCAAAGATAATCATTTAATAAAAATTTATGAGAAATTAGATAATTTCCAAAAAATGATTGCTGATTTAGAAAAAAAGATACTAAAAGAAATATCTTCTCGTCCTTCTTGGACCATAACAATGATTATAACTTTACTTAGTTCCTTAGTTACAGGATTAACTATTTTTCTTGTAACTTCTTAAAAGTATTATTGAAAACTAATATATTACAAAATCGCAAAATTTGGGGGGCTAATTCTCTTTGAAGGGGATTCTACCTAAAAAGAAAAAACTCTCTACCACGGGGCAATTAAGGGGCTTAGAATTGATTGTAGAAGAGGGTTAAAAGTCTAAAAATTAGAATTCCATATGAAGAAAATTTTTAAACCATTAGAAATTAGAAAGTATATTAAATTAGGATTGCCTTTTTTTGAACCTAAATATAATTCTATTTCTCAGTTTTTTGGAATAAATAAAGAAATTTATCAAAGATTTAAATTACTCGGTCATAATGGACTTGATTTTGCTGTTCCTCTTAAAACTCCAATAAGAGCGGTTTGTGATGGTTTTGTGAAAGGAGTTAAGATAAGTAAAGATGGTTACGGAATTTATATTAGACAATTTAGTAATTGGGTAGAAATAGAAAATGAAAAAATTTGTTTAGATATAGTTTATGGACATTTAGATGAGGCTTTAGTTAAATCAGGACAGAAAATTAAAAAAGGAAAAATAATTGGCTTTGTTGATAATACCGGTTTTTCAACTGGAAATCATTTACATTTAGGAGTTAGGTTAGTAACTAGCTATAACAATAAAATTTTAGAGTATAATAATGGTTATTTTGGTTATATTGATCCTTATCTTCTTTTAGAAGATAAAATAACAGCTTGGAATTATACGCTTTGGAAAAGGATTAAACCCGAAGGATTTGAAAAAAATGAGTTAATAGAAGATTTTGAAAATTTCCCGATTGATAATAGATACGGACAAACTAGAACTTGGGATAAACTTTTGAAAGAAAAAACTTGGGCTTTTAACCCTTGGTTAAGAAAAAAAATAAATAGATTACCGACTAATAGAGAAATTATAATGGGAGTTTATGGTTATTGGGATTTTGAAAGTATTTTTCAAAATAAAGTAGGAAACTGGACCTTGTACTATACAAAACCAGAATATTTATCTCGTATAAAGAAAAAATTAGGATTAAAAAGAAAGGAGGTGGAAAAATGTTAAATGTCATTTATAAAACAATTCCAAGAAGAATTATTATGCGGTTTGTAGAAATTTTTGTAGTTTCTGGAGCGGTGGGAGTTTTAGAGACAGGCTTAGAAAAAACACTTATTCCCGCTTTATGGGTTGGAGCAATTTCAGCTCTTGTTAAAGCCTTAAGAGAATTATTAAAAAAAAGAAAAGAAAGAATTGAAGAAGAACCCTCTGAATAACTTATAATTACTTTACTATGATTAGCTTTAAAGAAAAATTTAAAGAAAATCAAGAGAAGAATCCTTTTTGGAGTAGTTGGGTTTGTTTTTGCGAGATGCTATGGGAGTATAACACACGAAACAAAAAAGGAATACAAAAATATCTTAATTCTTTAGTTGAAAAAGAAGATTATTACAAATCAGAAAAAACCGAGTTGTTGGAGTGGTTAATAGAGTGTCTGAAAGCGAAATAAACCGTCAAAAAACGAGGGATATTGCCTTTCACAAGTAATATGACCTGTAAAGGATTATACCCCCTGAAAATCGTAAGTTTAGTAAAATTCAGGTTGTCTATAATTTAAAGGAGGCATTTTTGAGGGTTTTAGGGTCGGAGAGACAAAACCTATAAATTCTATTTGGGATATAACCCGCTACAGGTTCACAAAAACAAAAACCGCCGCTCCTATCCCTTACGGGAACGCACGTATTGGTTTACGACAGTTCAAAGCGACGGCAATTCCAATAATTAGTTTAGCATAAAATTTAAAAAGTATCAAGAAATAATTATGAACAAAGAAAAAATTTTAAAATTAAGAGAGCAAGTGAAATTAAAATACCCATTCAAAGAAGAACAGCATAACGCTATATGGCAACACTTCGGAAAGAATCCAGAAACTTATAAAAGATTCGGTTTGGCTGGACACAACGGATTAGATTTTGTAGTGCCAGAAGGAACGCCAATAAAAGCAATTTGCGATGGAGAAGCAGTGGGAGTTAAGAATACTAAGCACGGATACGGATTGTATGTAAGGCAATTTACAGAATTGATTTTACTTGATAACGAAAAAGTAAAACTTGATATTGTTTACGGGCATAACGAAAAGAACTTGGTTAAAGTAGGAGATAAAATAAAAGCAGGGCAAACTATTGCTTTGGCGGGTAATACTGGATTCTCAAGTGGTAGCCACTTGCACTTGGGGATTAGATTAGTATCTGGTTATAACAATAAAATTTTAGAATATAACAACGGGTATTTTGGTTATTTTGATTTCTATCCCCTGTTTGAACATCCTAACACTTATAGCAATTATTTTTACTGGAAGAAAAGTAATTTTGAAATTCCTGATTGGGAGATTTTGCCAGTAGATAAAAGGTATGGATTTGAAAGAACTTGGAAAACTTATTTAAAAGAAAAAGCGATTGCTTTCAACCCTTGGTTAATAGAAAAAATTAAAAGACTACCTACAAATCAAGAAATTAATGGTTTAGTTTATGGTTACCATACTTTTGAAAATATATTTAAAGATAAAATAGATATTTGGTGGAAGTATTACCACTACCCAGAATACAAAAGAAGGCTAGAAAAGAAACTTGGCTTATAAGGAGGTGGAAAAGATGAAAAGGAAGATGAATGCTTGCGGCGTGGTTAATAAAGATTGTTTTGTAAAACAATTCAAGTATTTGAGTTGTTTTCTGAAGAAGATGAGTTTGAATTGTTGGGATAGTCCACAATTAGGTTGTTGTAAAATTTCTTTAAAGGAAAGCGAATGTAAAGTTTGTGGAGTTTACAAGGAGGGAAAAAAACTATTAAAAAAGTTGAGGAGGTGAGTAAAATGAATGTATGCATTGAAAGAATAGTTAAAGGTTGCCCAGCAAGTTTATACTTTAAATGCAAGGCCTTTAAAGATAATAAGAGTTGTTGGGAAGTTTTAGATGTGCCTTGCTGTGATGCGAAAGCTCTTGAAGCTTGTTTGCGATGTAAAGTTTTCAAGAAAGGAAAAAAAAGAATCAGGGGGCTGGAGAGAGATTATAGAAGATGAAAAAGATTAAAAAAAATTAGAGGTCTTTTGTTTTAAAAGACCTCTTCCTCATAGAAGCGTAGTTTATAATAGTAAACCGTCAGCCATCCTCAGCTGAAGATGAGGGTGCAACTCCCTTCGCTTCTGCATTAACTACCTGAGAGAGGTTTTATTGAACTTCCTGAAAGGTAGTTATTGCTTTTGATATTGCTTTGTTTAGTGGTAAACTAATAATGGATTGCCGTTGTCCCGAACTGCCGCAAACCAATGCGTGTGTTCCCGTAAGGAATAGGAATAACGGCTTTTATTTTGGTTGTGAATAACTTGGACTTGACAAACATAAAAAATCACGGCATAATAATAATAGAGAATAAGAGGTTGTGAATAACTTGGACTTGACAAAATTATCTAAATACTTTATAATATAATTAAGAATAAGAATATAGAGAATAGAGTAATTGATAGTGGGGATTTCTTAAATAGCAGAAGTCCTCACTAACGAGTAGCTAATAAATAAACTACGATGGGTCTTTAGTTTAAAATTAACAAAGAAAGGAGGTGATAAAAATGTATTCCAACCTACGAACTTGGAAAAAAAATAAAAACAAGAAAACACTTAAAACGGGAGAAATAATAGCAACGGGTATGGCTAACTTGGAAGCAAGTATAAGAAAATTTGAGGAGATAGGAAAGAAAACTAACGAAACTTTTGAAGAACTAGAAAGAAAAGCGGAAGAATTAGAAAGAAAAGCGGAAGAATTAGAAAGAGAAGTAAAAGAAAGAGCGGAAGAAAAAGAGTGGAAAGAGCGAATGGAAGATTTAAGTCTTGAAAGGCATTTAGAAAAATCTTGGAATCCAAGAACCAGAAGTTATTTTTAAAGGTCGTGAAAAAATTTATTTTATTTGGCTAATGGAGAGACATCAGAATTTTATGAGCATTAGCCCATAAGACTGGTGTCTCTCATAGAAAAAAAATTATGATTTATCCAATTTGCAATAAAACAGAGAAAGAAATAAAAAATGTTTTTCCTCAAAAACCAGAACGAGAAAGAAATAAGGAAATACGGAAGATGTTTTCAGAAAAGCAAAATTCTATTTTGTCTTCGGTTGCTCTTAAAGAATCTGTTAATTTTCTGAAAGATCGGGAAGAGTCAAATGTGGAAGCGATTTTAGCAGTGGCGAACAAATTTTTGGAGTGGCTTAAAAAAGAAGAAGAAGAACCTTTTTAGATTTTGAACTGGAATTGAGCGTGACTCACGACCGCTTAATTCCAGAACAAAGTTTAAAATTGTAAAACAATAGGAATTTATAAACGAAAGCTCTCTTCAGCCAGAAATAAAATTAAAAATGCCTTGTGAATAACTTGGACTTGACAAACATAAAAAATCACGGCATAATAAGAAGTAGAGAATAAGAAATTGTGAATAATTTGGACTTGACAAAATAATAATAAATTAAAAATATGTATTTACTTAAAATAAAACCAGAGCAGATGAAGAAGTTATACTATTTAAGAGAAGAAAGAAAGCGTAATAATAAAAAAAGTTCAATCGTAGGAATAGTGAGGGATGCAATAGATTTATATTTAAAAGAACATAAAGAAGAATATAAAAAGGTCAGATTTCGCTTGCCTAAAAGCTCAGAAGAAAAAGCACAAATAATGAATGGCTAAATTATAAAAATATGACAATAGGTAAATGGACTAAAAAATGGACAGTGCCAAAATCCTCTGGCGATGGAGACTGGGTTGTTGGTTTATCAGACGAAAAAGTTTGGGGTTGTTCTTGTCCTGTTTGGAAATTTAAAAAAGAAGAATGTCATCATATCAAAGAAATTAAGTTAGGTAATCAACCAGAAATAAATCAATCAGAAATAAATAAAAAACCAGAATATGTTTTAGCTAAAGTATTAAAACCGACTTTAAAAGATGATAGATTATTAGTTCCTTTAGTGCCGATTGGCGATATTAAAATGTCAGTAACTATTGCTTTTACAATGTTAAAGTATGGTTATTCTTGGACCGAAATTAAAAAAATTCGTCGTCTACCTGATAGTTGGACTAAGAAAGCAGTTTTAAATTATGTTGAGGAATATGGCGAGTATACATATCCTGAAAATTTCTATGATTAAATTTATATGGCAGAATTTATTAAAACAAAACATAAAGTATTAGAAATTAAAAGAGAAGATAATCCGTATAAGAAGTATTTAAAGTGGGTATTAAAAACGATTATAGTTGGGATTAACGAAGAAGAAGATGCTAAATTGATACCATACAAGGAAAGAGAGATAATTAAAAATTGGTTTAAAACAAGAAAGCAGGCGGAATATCTGGCAAATTTCTTTAATAGTTTTTAGTAAAATTATGATGAGAGAAGAAGATAAAAAAGAAATCACTATTGCCTATGGTAGAGAAATAAGATTAACTACTATTGGCGATAAAAAAAAGGAAGTTTTCCTTAAATTTTCACCTGCTTTTAGAAATAAACAATTAAGAGAATTAAAAGGTGCTCCTTTATCAATTTTTATTTGTTATGCTTTACATAGCGATGAAAATGGTTATACTTGGATTGACGACCGAACAATTAAAAAAGAAACTGGCTATTCTATTACAAGTGAAATAAGGCAAAAACTAATAAAAATGGGGTATCTTTATCAAGAACGTCTTTATGATAAACAAGGTAAGTTTAAAGATTGGATTTATCGTATATTTCAACCAATAGAGGATAAAAAAGAGTTTATTATTAAAGAAATTAAACAATATACTCATATTCTACTACAAGGCAAAAAAACCTATTTAGAGGAAAACCCTATACAGAGAAAAAATGGGGGTTATTATATAATAGAAGAAGAAGAACCAATTATTATTAAAGAAGAACCAAGTACATTAGCTAAAGCTAATGGCGACAAAGTCGCTAAAGGTAAAATTTCTAAAAATTTCGTTTTAATTTTTCCTTTAATAGAATACTTTTTTTCTCTCAAGGGTTGGTCAATCCCTGCAGAAATGAAGCAAAAAAGGATTAGATTTTCTCGCTGGATGCGACCAGCTTCAGATATACTTCAATTACTGGCTGGCGATATTGATAAAGCCAAAGAATTGATTAAATCTTTAAAGATTTGGGCTATGGTTAAAAAATTAGACTGGAATTTATCAACCGTTCTCAAAAGATGGGATGATTTGGTTGAGAATAAATTGATTGATGATGAGATTGAAAAAAAAGTTGACGAGACAGAATTGGAGCAGGTTTTATCTAAATATAAATAAATTTATGGATTACGAAATCTATAAAAACAAAAGAAAAGAAGCATCAACCGCAATAATTGATAATCCGCAATACTACGGGAAGATTCTAAAGGACGGTTGGGTATGGAATTCTGTAATGGGTGTTTGTTGGGTCTGGCAAGTTAAGTTTTTTGAAGAACAAGGTGCGATTGTTAAAAAAGATGGTGAGTGGCGTATAGCTTGCGATAAGCCAGTTGGGATTGTTTATAATGCCGACAAAGAAGAAAAAAAACGAATTTATGGTGATGGAACAAAAGAATCAGTTATAGAAGCATTGCGAAAAATTAAGGAACAAAAACAAAATGCAAAGTGTTCGATTGAGTATTATCCTTGTCTTTATCCTCAGATGCAAGAATTTGAAAGAAGGTATAAATATGGAGTCGAAGATGCGAAAAACGAAACATTAGAAATTTTAGGATAAATAAAGGTCGGTTCTCCGAAATGAGAACATACTAAACTATTTTCTTTAAGAAATAAATTTATGAAAGTCAATATTACAAAAAAGTTGGGAAACACAACTTACTCTTTTCAAATTGAAGAAGGGAAAGATTTAGACGCATTAGTAAGTGCTGGATTTTTGGCTTCAATGCCGGAGATTTGCGAATTTTGTAAAAGCACGAACCTTGTCCTATCAAGTAATAAGGCAAAAGGTTTTACCTTTATCAAAGTTGTTTGTCGGGAATGCAGA
Organism: Patescibacteria group bacterium UBA2591; assembly: GCA_002339755.1. Taxonomy (GTDB): domain Bacteria; phylum Patescibacteriota; class Patescibacteriia; order UBA2591; family UBA2591; genus UBA2591. The sequence continues at coordinate 4,346 of DDKT01000079.1, read as the reverse complement.
GCAAAAAGCCAACTCGGTCAATACAAAGATGGTGGATTTTTTTGGAAAACATTTGAGAAATATCAAAGTTCTCAGCCGAATGAAGAAGAAGAAATTCCATTTGAGAACGAAGAATATTAGCCATTGATGCTTTGCCTAATTATTGCGGTTTCCGTAAAGTTGTCGCAATGGCACAACTGTCAATAAAAGACGATTAGGTAAAGCAATGAGTGGCGAAATTAAAGTTTACTTCAAAATAAAAAATTTTAGTTCTTGGAACAAAAATAAAAACAAAAAGAAGGGAGGTGAACCTAATGAAAAAAATAACAAAATTTAAAATTATTTGGTTGATTGCTTTATTGGTTGTTATGACTTTTTTGATGCTATTTGCTTCTTTTCAGCACTATTTCCTTCTTTTAAAGGAAATTGAAACTAAAGAAATAATAACAAAAATTACTTTCTTAAAGGTCGAAGTAAAACAAAATTCTGAACAGGGAAGGAAAGTAGAAGCGGTAGTTACGGCATACAGCGTAATTGAGAGTTGCCACTTTAGGGATAAAGAAGGTAGATGCTTGATGGCTTCGGGAAAGCCAGTTTATCGGGGTGCTATCGCTTGTCCGAATTTTTTGAGGCTGGGGCAAAAAGTGAGAATTGAGGGGAAAATATATACTTGCGAGGACAAGATGAGTAAGAGGTATCGTTATTCAAGAAATCCAGCGTATTTTGATATCTTTATGTGGTCGTATGACCAAGCGATTCTTTGGGGAAGGCAGAAAAAGGTAGTAGAAATTTTAAATTAGATTTTATGGAAAAAACTATGATTAAAAACGCAAAAGCGAAAGGTATACGAGCCGAAAGGCGAACGATGAAACATCTTGAATCTCTTGGCTGGCATTGCATCAGGTCTGCTGCCTCTCGCTCCCCTTTTGATATCCTTGCTTTTCATCGGGATTTTGGGTTTCTTTTTGTTCAGGTCAAGGTAAACAGGGGGTTTCTTGATGTGGAAAGAGAAATTTTTGAGAGGTTTGAAGTGCCGAAGGGGAGTGTTAAACAGCTTTGGATCTGGCGGGATCGTCAGCGTGAACCAAGAATAATTAACTTCTAAAGGTCGAAAAAACTTTTAATAAAAAGAACTATGATTAAAGTAAAAACAATTTTAAAAAATATTTCAGTGAAGAATTTGGTATCAGGTGATCAAGAGATTCGGATTTTGCTGATTGTAGATCCGAGAGATGCGGATAAGGTTAAAGAGTTGATGGTTTGTTCTCCCGAACAAGAATTTTTATTAACTTGTGAAAACGATAAGAAATAATAAAAGAAAAAATATGGCAATCTGTCTACTTCACAGTCAAGAATATAATCCAAATTTAGGAGAATTTTGTCCTTATTGTGGAAGTCCGCGAGTTAACTTTTTTTATTCTGCTTCAACTACTGGTGAAGAATGGAAAAATGACAAAAAGGAGAAAACAAAAAATGAAAAAAAAGAGTTAGTAAAGAAAGTAAAATAACTTAAAAATTATGGGAAATGTTAATAGGTCTAAATTTATTAAACTTTATTGGCTGAATGAACCTTTTGGGCAAGGTAAAGATGAAAAAGGACATTATATTATGTTCACTTTGGATTTTATTATTGATACTATTTTTTACGAAGAGAAACAAAAAGAATTTATTAAACTTTGGGAGAAAAAAATTACTGAATTGTGTAAGTCGAAATAATTTTTATTTTATGAAAAAAAATATAATTCTAAAAAACGAAAAACGAACTCAACAAAGAATTGAAAGAGATAAAAAAATTTATCAATGGTATTTAAATTTTGTTGTTAAAAATGGACGAGCCCCAACTTTAAAAGAAATTGGAAATTCTCATAATATAAGCAGAGAAAGAGCAAGGCAATTACTTGAAAGATTAGAAAAACAAGGTTATTTAATTAGAATTGATAATATACGAAAAAAAAATATCTTTGCTTTAAATCCAAGTTTTATAATAAAAGAATATGAAAAAAGAAAAAGTTATTAAAATTAATTCTTTGATTTCTGCACCATATAATCCTCGCTATATTAGTAGAGAAGAATTGGAATTTTTAAAAGAATCTATTAAAAAATTCGGATTAAGAAAAGGAATTGTAGTTAACACACATCCCGATAGAAAAAATATAATTATTGGTGGAAATCAAACTGTTCAAGCATTAAAAGAACTTGGCTGGACTGAAATTTCAGTAGAAAAAGTGGATTTTATTTCTTTACCTGAATTAGAAGAAAAAGCTCTTAATTTAGCTTTAAATAAAATATCAGGAGAATGGGATGAATTAAAATTGATGGAAATAATCCACGAATTTAATATAAAACATAAAAACTTGTTAAAGAATACAGGTTTTACTGATTCTGAAGTTCAAAGATTGCTCGTAGAACATAGTTTAGAACATTCAATAGATGAAAATAAAGAAAAAGTTTTAAAAACCTTATTTGACACTCATCAAACAGTTCCGATTTTTGTTGATAAAACAGGAGCTTCTGTTCGGAAAGATAGAATCGCTTTTTATACCCGAACAATGGAAGAATTTGAAACTATTAAGAATACTTTTTTACCACAAAAGCCTGGTGAATTGGATATTGATAAACTTTTAGAAATGATTAAAAGTTATTATGGAAAATAAATTAAAAGAATATTTAAGTCCTCGAATTTCTTGGGAGATTTTAGATTGTTCAATGCCTTTAACTTTTGACCAATATAATTGGTGCGGATATAATTGTCTCTATTGTTTTAGCCAATATCAAAAAGGAATTGGTTGTGCTAAAAAATCATATAAAAAAAAGCTAAACATTGTTAATGTTGAAAGGATAAAAAAGATTTTTAATTTAGAAAAAGAAGTTTCTTATTCTGATTATATTCAAAAGAAATATACTCTACAATGGGGAGGTCTCTCGGACCCATTTTGTCCTTTTGAAGAAAAGTATGGAATTGGGCTTGAATTGATGAAATTTTTTAATGAGATTGAATATCCTATAAGTTTTAGCAGTAAAAGTGATTTAATTTTAAGAGATGAAAGATATTTTAATGAATTTAAAAAAGCTGGTGATAGATGGCATTTTAAAGCCAGTATTATTACTTTTGACGAAGAAAAAGCAAAAAAAATAGAACAAGGAGTTCCTTCACCAAAAAGAAGATTTGAAGTTCTTAAAAAATTAAGAGAAATTGGCACTCATACTACTTTAAGAATGCGACCAATTATTGTAGGTTTAACTACAAATGATTTTGAAGAATTGATAAAAACAGCTAAAGAAAATAATGTAGAAACAGTGTCAGCAGAATTTTTTTGTTATGATGTCCGAAGTACAGGAGTAGAAGCAACTTGGAAAAATTATCAAAAATTAAATGAGATTTTAGGATACGATGTAGGAAAATTTTATAAACAATTTAAAGGTGATTGGACTGGCTATATTAGATTAAGCAGAGAAATAAAACTATTTTTTGTTAATAAACTTGAAGCGATTTGTAAAAAATATGATATCCCTATTGTTTGGTCAGATAGTTCTTTCAAAGATAGAGGATTTAATGGGAGTTGTTGTGGAATAAAAAGTGAATGGGAAAAATTAAAATTTTGTAAATTACAATATACTAATTTTTGTAAAATATGCCGACAAAAAGGTTTTTTAACTTTAAATGAAGCTTTAGAAATTGGCAAAGATGAAATATTTTGGCGAGATAAAACTTTATTAGATGGTAATCGGAATTTAAAAACTCAAGAAAGAAAAATTAAAAGAAAAATGAGTTTTTTAGATTTTTTTATAAATAGTTGGAATAATTTAAAAGGCACAGGAAATCCGATTAAAAATTATGATTATGTTTTGAAAAATGCGGGAAAAGATGGACAAGGAAATCGGGTTTATATGTATAATTTTGAAAGAGATAAAAAATGGAAAAAACGAAAATAATAAAAAGTAAATGGAATCATCAACCAATTATAGCAATAATTGTTTGGGATATTGGACAGATTGGTGGAATTGCTACGCAAGCTGTGGAAATTAAAAGTCTTTTAGATAGAAATGGAATTAACAATGATATAATTATTTTGAATGATAAAGTTAAATCATTTCGCTTTCTGAAACAATTTGATTTTAAAGATATTTTTGGTCTTGGTGGAATTGAATTAAGTATTAGAAAAGAACATATCTTAAAAACCTTAAAATATCTGGAAAATTATGATATTCTTTTACATACGACAGCTTGTATTCATAATCCTAATTTGCCTTGGTGGGCTGTATATGAATTAAGAAAAAAACAGATAGTAATTATTTCAGATGTTTATTGGAATAAGTATTATCCTTATTTTGACAGTGTAATTTCTTATGTAACTAAATTTCTTGCT
>DDKT01000081.1 GCA_002339755.1 Patescibacteria group bacterium UBA2591 | reverse complement strand
TTATGGCACAAGAATACTTATTGAATTAAGTTTCAGAAGTTTAAAAATGTTTTATGGTCTAGTAACCAGTTTACCAAGATCAGTAAGCGGATATCTTGCTAACTATATCTACAGCTTACTAACTTATCAAATTTCTTAGATTAATAAATCAATAAATCAAATACGTTTTTGTCTTAATGTTTGTAAATTTTACAATTTGCTTAACTAATAAATAAACTTGGTTAATCCAAAGGTGTTTTTGTATTGTCTAAATTTATTTATTAGATTTACATTTCGTAATTCAAAGATCTATGATTTTTTTTAAGATTAGAATAAAGAAAAGATATTCATTTATTATTCTTCTGAGTCAATTTCCAAATAGTCAAATGGTTCTTCAAAATTACGCCAATTTTCAATTCTTCGTAAGAATTTTGCTTTATATCTTTTTTGTAAAATATGACTGAGTCCACTTTGAACCCGGCTATGAAAACTAAATTTTTTGATTCCTCTTCTTTGCGCCTCGATTCTTAAAACTTTAATCAACTCAGAAAATGATTTAAGTCCCTTTGCTTCTGGCTTAATGGCAATTGATTCAATGTAAAGCGTTTCTTCCTTTGGTTTAAAATTTTTATCCCAATTTTTTAATTCTTGATAAGCATCTTCTTGGGATTTTGAGGATAAATAACCAATGATTTCGTCGGTCTGTTTATTTTCAAAATAATCTGAACCCCCCTTTGCTTTCTAGAGTTTTTCCCAGATCATCAATATTTGACTGCATCTGTTCAGGAAAGCAGGCTTCTTCGATTTCCTCAATTATCTCAAGGCTCCTTTTGTCAATTTTATGCAATCACCTCAACCTTAATTGGCATCTTTCCTTCCCCCTTTTGATTTTTCTATCGGCTTTTCTAAATCCTCAGCTACTACAAAAAATGATTTTAAGGTTTCTTTTGAAGGATCAACCCAAGCTGAACCAAAGGCATCTAAATATTGGGTTTCTCTTGGACAGCCAGCTAATTTAGTTTGAGACAAAGAGACGGAATTCATGTCTTCTGTTTCAATATCATTATATGAAGAAGCGCCAAGTAAGATTCTTTTAATTTTCCCTTGGCTAAAAGCTTTAGTATATTCCTTCAGATAAGCAAAAAGGGATTCTTTGATTTGAGGCTCCAGGCCTGAATAATCTGAGTTAATTTCCACACTATCTAAAATCAAATTTAAATTATTTTGACTGTCTTCAGCTATAAATAGCCAGGCCTGGGCAATTGTTTTGTCTTCTATTTTATCCCTGATTTCAACTACTTGTAAATTAGTGTCAACTAAATAATCAAGCATTGCTGCCCGATTGAAATTTTCCACAGCTACGCAACAACGAGTGTAATTGCCCTGAAAAATATCATAACCCGGCTCTCTCTGCCAAATTCTGATTTCCAGCTCAAAGCCCTTTCTTAATAATTCTTTCTCTAAATCAGGCAATTCTTCAATTAAGCCTTTGAGATGAGAAAGGGCTGTACCAATGTTTTCTTTTTTGGTTCTATCTCTTTCTTGATTAAAGATCTTTTCAATTTCTGAATAAAAATCATTTAGAATAATACCAATATCTTTAATTGAGAATTTACCTTTTTGGGGATGAATAAGACCCTCTTCCTTAAATTGAATGCCGTATGCTTTAATTACTCTGTCAAAAATTAATTTTGTTTCCTCTTTAGATAAAATCCCTTCCTTTTTCTCTCGCCAAGAGCCAAGTAATTCTTTGATTGCTGAAGTTAATTCATTCTCAAATTGTCTCCTTTTTGCTTTTAACTGATCATGGGATGCGCCAACTTTAAATTTTTTTTCTTCTCGGTAATTAAGCCAGTTTTCAAAATCTAAACCATTTTTTTCAAATTCTTTTTTAACTTTTAGGTTGTATTCTTTAATTTCTTTTAGATATTCTTTTTCATCTTCAGTATATTCACCCTCAACTTGACCAAAAAGAGAAGGTAAAAACGATTCTTCCTGAAAAGAAGTTTTCATTATCACTTTTAAAAATTCTTTGGATTCTGACTCATATTGAGCTTCAGCAGTAAACAACTTGGGTAAGTATTCTAAATTCCAGCGATCAAAAGCATTTTCTTTAATCTTAGCTTCAATTTTCAATTTTTGGACAAATTCTTTTAAGAGATTTCTGCCTAAAATTTTAATTAATTCTTTAGATTCTATCTCTTGGCTAGTCTTTTCTTTAAGAATCTTCTCTAATTTTTCTTCTAAATTCATTCTTTGATAAGCAAAAGAAATTTCAATTAGTCTAATGAAATGCTCTGGTTCAATTTCTTTAATTTTGGCTAAAGGCTCTTTTAATACTTCTGATCGAAATGGTTTTACTATATTTTCTAAAAATCTTTCTAATCGAGGAAAACCGAAATTCTTTAGATATCCAGTTAACCAAGAAGTTGATAGGTTTAAGCTTAGGGAGTGTAATTTGGCTAATTCTAATTGATGTTTTTGCCAGAATGTCTCTGTGTTATCAGTCTGCTTTTCAAGCGGTAATTTTTGATTTATTTCTTGAGAATAGCTTTTTATTGTTTCAAATTGAGGCAGATATTCTAAAGAGAATTGACCTAGGTCTTGGCCTTTTCTTAAGAGAGAAGAAATGATTTTTTGTGAATAAAAAAGATGATCTGGGCTAATTTTCTTAATCAGGTTTAAAATTTTATTCAATGACCCTGAGATTTGAGAGGAATCAATACTTTCTAAAATATATCTAATTTGTTCAAGGGCTGAGCATCGGATCATCCAGTTTTCATCACTCAATCCCTGGAAAATAACATTTTTTCTTTCCTCTTCTGACAAGTATTGGATTTGTTCAAGGGCTGAGCATCGGACATTCCATCTTTTATCACTCAATCCTTGGAGAATAGCATTTTTTCTTTCCTCTTCTGACAAGTATTGGATTTGTTTAAAGGTTGAGCATCGGATCATCCAGTTTTCATCACTCAATCCTTGGAGAATAGCATTTTTTCTTTCCTCTTTTGACAAGTATTGGATTTGTTCAAGGGCTGAGCATCGGACATTCCATCTTTTATCACTCAATCCTTGGAGAATAGCATTTTTTCTTTCCTCTTCTGACAAGTATTGGATTTGTTCAAGGGCTGAGCGTCGGATATCCCGGTCTTCATCATCCAATCCTTGGAGAATAAAAATTCTGACTTCTAAAACAAAACCGATTACTTCTTTGCTTTTTTTTGTCTCTTTTTGTAATTCATTTATCTCTTTTTTTTCTTTTTGGGTTATTTTTTTATTAAGTCTTTCTTTAATTTTCATCCTTAAAATTTCAACAAATAGTCTATCTTCTGGTTTTTGAGATTCTCTTAATTTTAAAAGGTTTTTTTCAAATAACCATTTTTCTTTTTCTGGTCTTTTTTGGGGAAATTCCAATTGTAATTCAGGCGGTAAAATTTTCCGCATTTCTTTGCGGTGTTCCTCCTTTTTTCGATAAAATTCAGCTCCTTTTTCCATAGTTAATTTTTATTCTACAAGAAGTCTTATGCTTATTTTAAAATTAAACAAGAAATTAAAATTGATCAAAAGCTATCTTTCAAAATTGATTCAAAGTCAAAAGAAAAGTCAATTAAAGTAATTTATTTTCACTCATCTCTATTATCCAAAAAATTCTTTAATAAAATAGAAAGACAAAATACTGCTTAAGAGTATAATAGGAGGGAAGATCAAAAAACGCCAAGAATCACCTTCTTTTTTGATTAAAGAAGGAATAGTAGAAAGTTCTGAAGTTTCTTCTAGTTTTTCTTTTATTGGTGGAGTGATTATCTTGGGAAAAGAGACATCATAAATTTCTTCTGTTTCTGAAAATTTTTCTTTTCTAATTATTTCCTTTTTTATTGGTTCTAATTCTATCCTTTCAGTTTTTTTTGGTTTTTCCCATTTTTTGGAATCTAAAGGAAAGGCATCTTCTTTGTCACCTACCCTATCTTTATCAGTATCTCTATTTTTAGGATCTGTACCTAATCTTTTTTCTTCAAAATCATAAAGGCCGTCATTATCATCATCAGAGTCTTCCTCGTCTCCTATCTTGTCTTTATCAGTATCTTTTGATTCTTTTGGATTCAAAGGATATTCATCCTCTTTGTCAGAAATTCCGTCTTCGTCAGAATCCGAATTTCTAGGGTTTGTTCCTAATTTATATTCTTCTCTATTAGAGACTCCATCGCCATCATAATCTTTATTAGCATCTTTTGGATCAAGAGGATCTAGACCATATTTTTCTTCCCATTCATCAGGTAGAGTATCATTATCATCATCAGGATCCTCTTCATTGCCAATACCGTCTTTATCTGTATCTAAATCAATAAAACGTGGAGGCAGATCAGTTTCATCATTTTTGGTATTTTCATCTGGCGGATAGGTGCTGACGATTTTTGCTTGAATGTTTGCAGTTCCTTTTTTTTGAGGAATCCATTCTACCCAAACTTCTTCTGATTTGCCTCCTGCTCGAGCAGAAATAAAGTGAGGTTCACCAATTTGATTTCCATTTTCAAAAAAAACGACAAAACCAACCATATCTTTTGTTCCACGGTTTTCTACCACAGCATAAATTTTTACCTTATCGTCAACAAAGAATTTTTCCATCGAAAACCAAATTCCTTCAGGAGTAATTTCTAAATCAGTAATTGCTTGACTAGAAAAAGGAAGAAAGAAAAATAAAAAAATTGTAATAAATAAAAATTTCGAAGACATTATTAGAAGATGTTATATTTTTGGTTCTTGGAATCCATTGGTTTTAATCATTTCTTTCTCTTTTTTTCTATTAATTATGACATTCTTCAAAATTTCGAGATCTTCTCTTTTAATCCCTCCTATTAAATATACCACACCAAGATAAATTAGACTAGCCAAAAAAATAACTAAAAGAAAGGGGAATATTTTTTTAAAAGAAAGAATTGCAAGGCCCATCAATAAGCCAGCAAAGAAAATTTTAAAAAAACTTTTTATTAAATAAATCTTATTATACTTAATAATCTTTGCATTAAAATAATAACCCAAAGAAAACAAAATAATATTACTAATTAAAGAGGCGACGCTTGCTCCTACAGCAAACCAAGAAGGAATTAAAGCCAAATTTAAAATAAGATTAATTATAGTAACAGTTCCGATATTAAAAGTATTCTGCAATTGTCTGCCACTAGCATTAAACAAGGCGCCTACCGGAGAGTATAAAAATATAAAAACAAGATTAACCATTAAGATTTGGAAAGGCAAAATCGAGGGATAATAATCCGGTCCATAAATTTTTAAAATAAGTTCCTCTGCTAAAAGTATAGAACCAAATAATAAAGGAATTGCAATAAGCATTAAATAAAAAATGGATTTCTCGAAAATTTTAATTAATCTTTCTCTATTTGAGATATAATAAATACTAAAAGCAGGAAACAAAACTGCGGAAAAAGCAGAAGGAATAAATTGGAAAGCAAAGGTTAATTTATAAGCTACTTTATACCAGCCCACATAAATATCGCCGACTAATTTTCCCAAAGCAATAGCGTCAAAATAGGCATAAAGTCGATCAAAAACACCAGTTAAAGCAAAGGGAAGGGCAATTATCAGAAGAGGAATAAATATTTTTTTATCTAAATTAAATCGTATTTTGATTTTAAGTTTTTTAAGGGAAAGAATCAAGGGATAGACGAAGAAGAAGAAACTAGCAACAATTAAAGTGAGCATCAAAAAAGGGAGAGGTAATCTTAGAAATAAGACTATTAATCCTAAAACAAAAACTAAAGATTGATGAAGAATAACGCCCTTGCTTTCGTATTTTAAATTTTGATAAGCTCGAAAAATGCCATAAAATAAATGAGCAAAAGAATCAAAAAGAATACTTATGCCAGCTAAATAAACCAAAAATTGGATTAAAGGAGGTTTATTAAAAAGACCTATGGATAAAACTAAAATTAAAAAGGTAAAAATAGACAGGATTATCTTTAAACTTAGGATGTTTCCTAAATATAACTCTAATCTTTCTTTATTTTTAGCTACTTCTCTGATAAAAGTAGTATTTAAACCAAGATCAGTCAAAATAGAAAAAGCCATAGCAAAAGAAACAGCAAAAAGATATTTTCCTGCATCTTCCGGTCCAAGAAGCCGAGCTAAAAAAATAAAATAAATAAAAGTTAATATCTTTTGAAAGATGTAGGAAGAAGTAAGATAAAGTATGTTTTTGGTAACACCCATAACGTTGGATAAAATAATCACAGAAATGCGAAATTTGGCTATTAATGATAGAAAAATATATACACCTCTCCAATCTTTTCGTACTCCCCAAAAATCTCTATTAATTTTTCTAAAATCCCTGGAATCCGTTCAGTCCAGAAGCGTCTTTCAGTCATAAAATAACAAGAAGAGCTATTAGTGATTTCAAGAGCTTTTTCCATGTAACGAACTGAAGGCCAATAAGACATTCCTTTAAAAAGTCTAACTCTTTCTGGTTGAGCATATTCTCGATAAACTGGAAAGCCGCCAGTAATAATTTTTCGACCTGAAACAGCTTCTAGAGCTAAAAGTGGCCAAGTATTAGCTAAGACACAATACTTAGTTTTTAATTCTTTGTCTTTTAACTTTTGCCAAACGTATTGAGCTGCTTTTAATTCATCTTCTGTGACCATCTCTAGTTTAGGACCAGAAGCATAAGTAGAGACAGAAGCTAGAGCGAAAAATATACAAATAAAAATAACTTTTGCTCTATGAGTTATGAATTTTGAAGGAGAAACAACAAAATGATACGTCCCCCATCCTAAAAAGAAAAGCATTAAAAAAGCAATGAATAAATCAAGTCGTTTACTCAAAACGCGCACTCCTTCCATAAAATAAGTAGAAATAAATTGATTACTTAGGGCAATAAAAAGAAATAAAACCAAAGTCATTGTTAAAACTGATCTTTTCCTCTTTTTTAGATCAAAAAGAGCATAAATTATAAATGCCCAAATCATGGAACTAATAATTATTGACCAGGGTATCAAGGAGAGTAAAGTACTAGAAGATAAGCTTTCTCCTGTTTGCATATAAATAAAATTTCCTTGCGTAATATGAATAGGTAATAAGGGTAAATTTTCAAATCCTAATAACTTTTTTGCAAATCCTTTCAAAAAACCGGAAAAAAGCAAGGGTTGGGAAAAGTTTTCGGTTTTCCATCGGGTTAAACTATAAAAAGTATCTAAAAAAGGAATAAAAAAACAATAAGCAATGAATAATAAGAAAAGAATGAGAAGCAGTAATTTTCTTTTCTGGATTTTCTTAAAAAGAAAAATTATTAAACTAATTCCGAGAAATAGAATAAGGTAGAGAGCGTAATTAAAATATAATAAGATAATAAAGAAGAAAAACCAAGATAGAAAAAATAATTTTGATTTTTTACTATCTAGATTTTGATTTGTTCTTCTCTGCTTCAAAAGACTAAAATAAAGAATTAATATAAATAAAAAAGATAAAAAACCAAAGCTAGTAGGAAGAGTAATCGAGCCGTAGATTTGAAAAGGATAAAAAAGAGTAGGCAAAAACGCTAAAAGGAGAGGAAAGGTTTCTGTTTTCCATTTTTGATTCTCGGGCTTTAGTTCCTCAAGGGTTAACTTAGCTAATCTAAATAGAAATAAAGGAATAAAAATTGACCAAAGAAAAAAAAGAAGAAAAATATCAATCCAAAATACATCAATTCCCAAAACCCAAGATAAAAAAATAGTTAAAGCCCATTGGCTAGCGTAAGAAGTTTTATTGCCTGCAACAAAAACTTTAGGAATTTTTATTGGTCCGAATTCTTGCCATTTTATTTCCTGACCGAATAAAGCTGGTGAGTAAACTTTTCCTTCTTGAAGATATTTTTCTGCTCCTAAATGTCGCCAACGATCTCCGCCAAAACCAGTTTTATAAACTATAGGCAAATAAGCGTGGGTAAGAAAAGAAAACAGAATAATGATTAAAAGAATGAATTTTGTTTTAGATTTAATTAAGGCATCTTCTAATGTAGCAGAAGTTTTTAGTTTTTCTTCAGCGATATTTGCTTCTTTACCTTTTTTAAAAATTAAAAAGACAACAATGAAAGTAATAAAAAAATAAAGGTAAAGATAAATTGGGTGAATGACTTGCCAAGGGTGGAGAATATAACTACCTGTTCTTGCCTTCCACAAAAACCAAAAACCAAAAACCAAAAGAATAAAAAAGCAAAAAAATAAATAACCTTGCTTATTTTGCTTAAGATATTCTAAGATTTTGATTTTTTTCTCTGGATTTATTGCATCTTTTGGTGTCCCATTTATTTTTCTAAAATCTTCAAGATTTTTTCTGTTTAAGAAAGAAAGAATCGAGGTTAAAACCAAAAATATACCAAACATTATAAAAGGAGTGATTTTCCATAAAACAACAAAGATAGCGCCAGTAAAAGCGATTAAAATTAATAAAAAATAAAAACCAAAAAGCGATTGATAATAAAAATCCGAAGGAATAATCCTTGATAAAATCTTATTTAACCAAATAGCATTGATAAACAAATAAACAGTTAAAAATAAAAACCCCATCCAAGGGGAATGCCAGAAAAAGAAATTTAAAAAAATAAAAAAAACACTTAAAAGTGAAATAAAAGTGAAGACAAAATGTTTGTCTTCTTTAATTTTTGAAAAAAAATTTTGAATTTTGGATCTTGGCATTTAGTCAATGTTTTTAATGAATTCAATTGCTTCTTCTTTTGTTTTTAATTTTCCTTCTAATTGTTTTTCTCTTAGGGCACAAATGATTTCTCCAACCTTAGGACCAGATTCGATCTTTAAAATTTTCATAATTTCGCGGCCATTAAGTAATGGAGGGGGAAGAGCTTTGCGTTCATCTAAAAGCTTACTTACTTCTTTAATTCGTGCCATCATAGCATTGAAATTTTCTATATCTGGCTTACCATTTTCTGGTACAGTAGCCTGAGCATCGCAATAAGATAGCTGAATCAATTCACCGCCTGGGTTCAAAGGATTAAAAAAATATCTCTCAATAGTTGAGGGTCGCATTTCTTCTGGGTTCCCATGCAAAAGTAAAAGATGGTTTTTAATAAGCCAACTGATTTTCTCCGCTTCAAGGTGAAAGGGTGACCCCTGAGGTTGACTTTCGAGCTTGAGTCGTTTTATAATTCCTCGTGCCATTTCTGCTCCTACTTCGTTATGCTCATTAAAACGAACACGATCCGTACCATCTTTTTCAGGAGTTTTTAAAGTTTCTGGTTTGCCGATATCATGGAAAAGAAGAGCCATTATTAATTGTACACTTGGTTTTTCTGAGCCAAAAATTTCTTGATATTCTTTGGATTGAAGTTTCTCTAAAGATAAACGAGTATGAAAGAAAACATCGCCTTCAGTATGAAATTCTAAAGGCTGGGGACATCCTTTCATTGTATTAATTTCAGGAATTAAAATTTTAAAAGCGCCGCTCTCATCGTAAAGGTCAAAAGCTTGAATTGGATTATTATAAAAAGCTTTTAACATTTCTTTAGCAATTGTTTCTCGAGGCACTATCCATTCCTTGTCTTTTTTTTCATTAAGATTAGCTATATTTTCTTTAATTACTTCAAAAGTTCTTTCTTCAATCCGAAAGCCAAGTTCGCAAGCAAGACGTAAAGCGCGAAGCATTCTTGAATAATCTTCTCGAAAACGAATCTTAGGATCACCTACTGCTTTAATTAATTTGTTTTTCAGATCTCTTAAACCCTGATAAGGATCGATTAAATTTTGGGAACCTGAAGTCTCGGAATCAAGCCTTAAGGCCATAGCATTGAAAGTAAAATCACGACGTTCAAGGTCTTTCTCAACAGGTAAATTCGGATCAGATTGTACTTCTATATCACGATAGCCACCGGAAAGATAGGCATGTTCCCTGCGAGGCAAAGCTAAATCAAACGGCTCAAAACCAATCTTTTTAAATCTCTCTTGTTGATCAGCTGGGACAAATTTGAAGACACCAAAGACACGGCCAACTAAATTGACTTTCCCTAGATGGGTTAAAGATTTTTGAAGTTTTTCTGCTTCGATATTGCGGATTATAAAATCATAATCTTTACATTTACGTTTAAGAAAAAAGTCCCGAAGCGCTCCTCCCACTAAATAAATTTCACTTTCTGGAAATTCTTTTTTAATTCTTTTTAAAAAATTAAAAACTGGTTCAGTTTTAAAATATTCAATAAGCGAACCAATCTTTGTTTCCAACTCAAAAGTTTCTCTTTCATTTTTTCGAGAAATTGATGGATTTTCCATAAAGATAAAATTAATTTGATAATATTTAATTTGTATTTTCTTGAAAACTGGAAACGCTGATTAATTAAAATATATTAAAATTAGAGAACAAAGTCAAGGGTGAGATAAATATTTATAAATTAGAATCTCAGCTGTTTAAAAAAATCCCTTCGCCATTTCACGATCAAAATTTTTCGTTCTGTTAAAACAAGACTTAAGGCAACAAAACTCATTCAGAATAATAAGATCGCTTTTTGTAATTTATGGGGCCTTACATTACATAACATAACCTCCGTGCTCGTTTTCTAATAAGTTCATTAATAAAAAATGCCCAACTTCAAGAGTTGGACATGTATCATATACTTGGCGATTTTTGTTGAGATTGAGATGGCTTTGGTCAATGAGAGGGAAAATCAACCAAATTTGATTATTCATCTCGTAGTATATACTTTTAATGTTTCTTCTGCGCATTTTTGCCAATTAAATTTTTTTACTTGTTCAAAACCTTTTTTAATTAAATCTTCTCGTAAATTTTTATCATTAATAACTTTGCTAATTACTTGAGCCATATCTTTTATATCATAGGGATTAAAATATAAAGCTGCTTGGTCTAAGATTTCTGGCAGAGAACCAGCCCTGGAAGCTACTACAGGCACTCCTTGGCTTAAGGCCTCCAAAGCCGGCAGCCCAAAGCCTTCGTAATATGAAGGAAAGATATAAATAAAAGCATTTTGGTAAACTTGCGCTAAATCTTGATCGTCAAGATAGCCTAAAAAAATCGTTCTTTCTCTAAGAGATAATTCTTCTGTTCTTTTTTTCAGTTTCCGATAAAAAAAATCCTCTTTACCAACTAAAACTAATTTTAAATCCTGAATATCAAAAGACTTTAGATTATTTAATAATATTTTAAAAGCTTTGAGCAGGTTTTCTAAATTTTTGTGAGGATAGGCTGCTCCTATATAAAGAAGGTATGGTTTGGGAAGATAGACTTTGCTTTGTTTGGTGACTAAGAATTTGTCTGCAGCTTCGTATGTTATAATTATTTTTTCTGGTTTTATTTTAAAATATTTAATTATTTCTTTTTTAGAAAATCCTGAAACAGTAATTATTTTTTTAGCTCTTTTTATAACTAACCAGATAATTAACCGATAAGCTAAATGTTTTATTTTGTATAAAAAGAGATTTAAAGTCGTTGCTTTTAGATTCGGGAAACGGGTAGTAGCTAAATCATGGATAGTAACAATGAAATCTTTGACACAAATTGGTACATTAAAATGGGGAAAATGGATTATATCTAACTTCTCCCGCCAAATTTTCAAGGGCATAAAGATCTGCTCTTTTAGACTATAAATCCGATAATCAGTTAAAACTTTTTTAAAATTTGGATTCTTGGGTTGATAATCTTCCCAATTTTTTTTAATTAAAAAAATGACATATTGGTTCTTTTGATCGATTTTTTCTAAATATTCAATTAATTTTTGAATATACCGACCTATGCCTTTGTTTCGAGGGCCGTAAAGCCGCGCGTCAATTCCAATTTTCATAAAATTTATTCTTTCTAAAGATTTTAGTAAGGGATAAATCCTTGCCCCTACAATATTGATTTAGATCTTAAAGTTTCCTATAAAGAAACCTATTTTAGTGTAACAAAAACATTCCATAATTGCAAAATAGGATTATAGGGTGAAATTTTTTATGGTTTGTTATGACATCTTGAAATACGCAGACTTACTAGGGTTTTTGAATTAAATTAAAAAGTAACAAGTTGTTATACTTCGAAAAAAACAAGGACCCTCTCAATAAAAACAATATGAGAATCCTTGTTTTCTTTTTAAAATTAAAATCAAAGGGAAACAGATCTTGAATCAAAATTATTCAACTTTCATCAACTATTTATATCATCTACTTATACTTAACCTAAACATTCATAATCTATTTTTTTAAAGCATCCTTTAGTCCTTTACCAGCTTTGAATTTTGGTAAAGTCATAGCAGGAATTTCAACCTTTTCTCCGGTTTGAGGATTTCTTCCTGTTCGACCCTTTCTAGTTCTGGCAGAAAAAGTACCAAAACCTGTTAAAACTACCTCTCCCCCACTCTTTAAAGTAGAAGTAACAATATCAATAAAAGCATCAACCGCTCTTTCAGCGTCTGCTTTTGTAACGTTAGTTTTTTGAGCAATAGCTTCGATGAATTCTGCTTTGTTCATTTAATCACCTCCTTTCTTAGGAATTATATATGAGAGAATATAAAAATATACAAAATTTCTGTTTGGATTTTCGTTCTATATTTCTATCTCCCTATCAACCCTCTCAATCTTAATCGCTTTTCCGATTCTAGTATCAATTTCTATAAGAACAGAGTTGAATGCACAAATCCCCTTTCTAGGAATCTCGTGAGTAAAGGGCATTTGGTTTAAAAATTTTTTAATAATAATATCTTTTTCTATTCCTATAACCGATTCTTTTGCTCCTATCATTCCTGCATCAGAGACATAAGCTGTACCCAAGGGTAAAATTTTTTCATCAGCTGTAGGAAGATGAGTATGAGTTCCAATAACTGCTGAAACTCGGCCATCAAGATACCAGCCCAAAGCTACTTTTTCAGAACTTGCTTCAGCGTGAAAATCAACTAAAATAGCGTCTATTTTTTCACTTTTCTTTTGTAAATACTTTTTCTCTTTTTTGCTTCCATTTTTTAGTTTTAGAATCTTTAAAATCTCATCCGAACATCTAAAAGGACAATCAAGAGATTCTTTCATAAAGACTCGTCCCATTAAATTTAAAATAGCTATTTTCTTTCCTTTTATTTTTATTATTTGATAACCTTTGCCTGGTACTTGAGAAGGATAGTTAGCCGGTCTTATTAAAGGAAGGTTATCTCTTTGAAAAATTTCAATAATTTCTTTTTTTTTCCAAATATGATTTCCGGAAGTAAAAAAATCAACACCTGCTTTCTGAATTTCCAATAAAGTTTTAAGCGTAGCTCCTTGACCATGGGCTAAATTTTCTACATTTGCTGCTATTAAATTTAGACTATACTTTTTCTTTAATTTTGGTAAGATTTTACTAACTCCTTGGCGTCCAATTTTACCTACGATATCGCCTAAGAAAAGAATTTTAAAATTCATCATCTTCTGGAGCTTTTATTAAATAAAAGGATACGTTCATTTGTATCCGATAGAAAGACTAATAAACGAAAACTAAATTTTAAAACTTAAGCTTTGCCCGGGAGAGGTTTTCGAGATAAAGCTTATTGAATCATTCAATGACTCTAAAATACTTTTTAATACAGCTTTCTTATCGAGCATACTCAATTGTTCGCATTTCTCGAATAACACTAACTTTAATTTCACCTGGATATTTTAACCCCTTTTCAATTTTATTAGCAATTTCTCGAGCAAGTTTTATAGCCGCCGTATCATCTATTTCTTCTGGTTGAACAAAAACTCTAATTTCTCGACCAGCTTGAATAGCATAAGCTTTCTCCACACCTTCAAACTCAGTAGCTATTTTTTCTAATTCTTCTAGTCGATGTAGATAATCTTCGTAAGTATCTTTTCTTGCTCCAAATCTGGCTCCAGAAATAGCATCAGCTACCTTAACAATAACTGCTATTAGGGTAGGCGGATGATCTTGATGGTGGGTAAAAATAGCCTCAATCACTTCAGAAGGCAAATGAAATTTTTTAGCTAATTCAGTACCAACCTCTGGATGCCCTCCTGTCATTTCTTGATCAACGGCTTTGCCAATATCGTGAAAAAAACCAGCTTTTTTCGATAAAACTATATCTGCTCCCAATTCACCAGCCAAAAGAGCAGAAAGATAAGCCACTTCCAAAGAATGTTGCAAAACATTTTGACCATAGCTAGTTCGATATTTCAAACGGCCCAAAAGTTGAATTAATTGAGCATCTAAGCCAGGAATTCCGATCTCATAAGCTGCCTCTTCTCCAGCTTTTTTAATCTCTAAACTTAGTTCTTTTTTAGCTTCCTCGACTTTTTCTTCAATTCTAGCTGGCTGAATACGGCCGTCTAAAATCAATTTCTCTAAGGCGCGTTTAGCAATCTGACGACGAAGTGGTGAAAAAGAAGAAGTAATGACAATTTCTGGAGTATCATCAATAATAATTTCTGTTCCTGTTAATTGTTCAATAACTTTTATATTTCTTCCTTCCCGACCTATAATTCGTCCCTTCATCTCCTCAGAAGGCAAAGGAATAACAGTTTTGGTTATTTCGGCAGTATGGGAAGTAGCGCATCTCTCAAGGGCTAAAGACAAAAGATGTTTGGCTTTTTTGTCCCATTCCTCAGACGATTCTTTTTCTAATTTTCTAATTCTTGCCGCTTGTTCGTCCTTGACTTTTTCCTCAGTTAATTTCATTAAGATGTCTTTTGCTTGTATCTTGGTAAGGCCTGAAATTTTTTCTAATTGAGCTACCTCTTGTTCTTTGACTTTTTGAATTTCTTGTTCAATTTGTTTAATTTGATTTGTTTTTTCGTAAATTTTCTGTTGACGCTCTTCTAGATCTAATAACTTCCGATCAAATAGAGATTCCCTTTTTTCCAATCTTCTTTGTAAATAACTTAATTGTCTTCTTCTTTCTTCTTCCTGTCGCTTTGCTTCTTCGATAATTTTTAAAGCCCTTTCTTTACCTATTAATAAAATTTCTTTTTGTTTTTCCTTAGCTTCATCAATTATTTTTTTAGCTTTAGCCTCTATTGATTCAAGTTGGTGACTGACTATTTTCTTTCTCCACCAATAACCAATAAAAATTCCTATTGGAATACCAACCAATAGAATAATAATCCATATTAAATTTGGCATATAATCCTCCCATAGACTATTTTGGATAATTTGGCAATTTTCGCTAATATCAAAGGTAGGCTGTTGATAAAATGTGATAAATAAAGCTTTCTTGAATTAAATGGCTTTAAAATAACTAAAATATTTATTTTTAATAGTCCTAGATTAGCTTAAAATTAGCGAAAAAGTAGAAAATAAATACCAAATATTAATTTTTAATGGTATTTAGCCAAAAGTTATACTAAAATAGATAAAATTTATTGTTTATTTGAAACTATTCTTATCCTATCACAAAAGTCAATTTTAAACAAGATCTATAAAAATGTGCCATAGCCATATGATAATTTCATAATTGGGTCATTTAAAAATTTCATACTTTGAAGAAATGTGTGTCATAATCTTCTTAAGAAAGGTCGAATTTTAAAAAACCTTAATCTTAGGAAAATCTATGATAAATGAACTAATTATTATTATGCCCCAAAAAGAATTAGCAAGACCGAGATTAGAAACTATCAATCTTGCTAGGTATAAAATTTCTATTTAGCTCGTAAGGGTAAAATTTTTAAATAATCTTGACAAGTTTTTAAAATAGAAATTATTCCCATTAAAATCTCCCTATGGAGACTTTAAATTTTATAAAAAATCCAAGCGCTCCAAGATTGAAGCAATTGAAACGCTTGGATTTTAAACGATTAATTTAAAACATAAACACCTTTTGCCCAACCCGGTGTCTTACAATAACCTTTTACTTTTGGAGAGCTTGGATTAGAGACATCTATTATCCCAAGACTACGTCCATTTGCAACATAAGCATAGTTATTTAGAACATAGACACCCTCTGCGTACCCTCGCGTCTTCCGATAACCTTTCACTTTTGGAGAGGTTGGATTAGAAACATCTATTATCCCAAGACTACGCCCATCTGCAACATAAGCACAGTTACCCAAAACATAAACACCACGTGCCTCACCCTTTGTCTCATAATAACTTACCTCTTTTGGAGAGGTTGGATTAGAGACATCTATTATCCCAAGACTACGTTCATTTACAACATAAGCATAGTCACGCAAAACATAAACCCTCCATGCATAACCCGATGTCTCATAACGACCTTTCTCTTTTGGAGAGGTTGGATTAGAGACATCTATTATCCCAAGACCACGCCCATCTGCAATATAAGCATAGTTATTCAGAGCATAAACACTACGTGACCAAGCCTGACTTCTTGTTTCATAATAACTTACCTCTTTTGGAGAAGTTGGATTAGAGACATCTATTATCTCAAGACCACGTCCATTTGCAACATAAGCATAGTTATTTAGAACATAGACACCCTCTGCGTACCCTCGCGTCTTCCGATAACCTTTCACTTTTGGAGAGGTTGGATTAGAGACATCTATTATCCCAAGACTACGCCCATCTGCAACATAAGCACAGTTACCCAAAACATAAACACCACGTGCCTCACCCTTTGTCTCATAATAACTTACCTCTTTTGGAGAGCTTGGATTAGAGACATCTATTATCCCAAGACCACGCCCATTTGCAACATAAGCATAGAGTTTTCCCCTTCTTTCCATTTTTTATCAACCCCCTTTTATACTTTATTAAGAAAGAATTTATTTTTTTTCTGTTTTTGTTTAAAGTCTAATTTTTCACCTCCCTTCGTACGGCTTTTATTTTATGAAAATATTTAGGAAGAGAGCTTTAGAGTACTTTAGAAAGAATTTTTTTCTACTCCTCTTGCTTCCTCCCTAAATATCAAGTTCAAAATAACATATCGTTTCAAATTTGTCAAAGAGTGCCTTCATATGTGTAGTAGTCATATGACATTTCTAAATAGCTTTGGCAGATCTATTCGAAATATAAGAAAAATAGTATGGTTAATTAAATTTAGATTTTTTAAAAAAAAGTGAATCGATTTCGATTTATCCTAATTTCGATTCACTCCAGTCTTCTCTTTTAAAGAGAGAACTTTTTGAAGAATTTCTGTCGATTCTTCTTCATCCATTCTTCTCGCATTAATTCCTTGTTGAGCATTTGTTTCTGACGAAGAGTGAGATTTATCGAGATGATACCCCGCC
Organism: Patescibacteria group bacterium UBA2591; assembly: GCA_002339755.1. Taxonomy (GTDB): domain Bacteria; phylum Patescibacteriota; class Patescibacteriia; order UBA2591; family UBA2591; genus UBA2591. The sequence goes on along the minus strand of DDKT01000081.1, from coordinate 16,330 downwards.
TTTGCTTTGGTGCATTGAGTGCAAAAGTCGTCCAAAAAGTATCATCTCCTTCGCTAGAAAGCTTAAAACTTCTCTTTTTTTTGGAACTCTTTTTGCCACTATCAATCACCTCCTCTCTTTTTGTCATTATCACTACTCCCTTTTAAAATAAAGGACATAAAATCTAACAGATTTAAATTTCAAGATTTAATAAACAAATAGGACTTGAATAACACAATCCGGACTTGAATTTAGGGCAAAGAAGATTCAATTTTACTAGATTAAGAACTTTTACTTAATAATCTTATCTATGATTCCGTAATTTTTAGCCTCTTCAGCGCTTAGAAAATAATCGCGGTCAGTATCCTTTTCGATTTTTTTCAGAGATTGACCAGTATGTTTAACTAAAATCTGATTAATCCTATCTCTGATTTTTAGAATTCTTTCCGCTTGGATTTTAATATCAATTGCTTGACCAGTAGCTCCACCCATCACTTGGTGAAGAAGAATCTCAGAATTAGGAAGAGCAAAGCGCTTACCTTTGGCTCCAGCAGCTAAAAGTACTGCTCCCATTGAACCAGCCATACCTACACATATAGTACTAACATCTGGTTTTATATACTGCATTGTGTCATAAATAGCCAGGCCAGCAGTAACTATACCACCTCTACTATTAATATAAAGCTTGATATCTTTTTTAGGATCTTGACTTTCTAAAAAAAGCAATTGGGCAATAATTGAATTAGCTATGTTGTCATCAATGTCATCACCTAAAAAAATAATCCTTTCCTTAAGAAGCCTGGAATAGATATCATAAGCCCTTTCACCATAGGTTGTTTTTTCAATAACTGTGGGGATGAGATTCATAATGTTTGAAAAATTTAAAAAAGAAGAAGAAATTATTTTGTTTAAAATACAAAAGGCTGCTAAAATTTCAATAAAGACATTGCTTGACCGAAGTTGAACAAGGGGAAATTCATGTTCTTTATTATCAATTTTATTATCAATTTATAGATTACATTTCCTTTTCTTCTTTGTCAAGTAGATTTTCCAATTCTTTTATCTCTTCTTCTACATTATCTAACCGAAGCCTAATTCGGGGCAAAGGCTTAAGAAAAAGCTTTTTGTTTAGTAAAAATTGAAGATGACCGATGGATCTTTCTAATTTTTCAAAATTTTTCTTTTTAGTTTTCGGCGGAAAAATACTTACCCAGACCTCAGTCCAACAAAGATCAGAAGAAGTGTCTACTTTAGTAATTGTTACCAAACAGTTCTTTTGAAAGTCTAATTCTTTAAGAAGAATCTTTCCTAATTCTCTTTTAATGAGTTCATTAATTCTTTTGATTCGGTAAGTCATGAAGAACTTTTTAGAAATGAGATTAAATAAGATTTGCCAAATTTTAAGTTAGTTAGCTCTTGCTTTATTTGACAATTTTTAAAGCTTCCTTGGCGTAACTATTTTGAGGATCAATTTCTAAAATTTTCTCAAAAGTCTCTTTTGCTTTTTCGTTTTGCCCTACTTTAGAGTAAGCAACTGCTAAATTTCTTAAAGCATCAACGTTTTCGGGCTTCCATTTAATTATTTCTTGGAAAAGATCTAATGTTCTTTCTGCTTGACCTTGGTCAAGAAATTTTTGACCGAGTTTATAGGAAGTTTCTGCCCCATGTTTTCCTCTACTAATTTTTAAAACTTTAATGAGATAATCATTAGCTTCGTCTAATTTCTCTCTTTCTATTAATATCAAACTTAAATTATTATAAGCTTCACCTAATTTTGGAGTTAAAGCAATTGCTTTTTTATAATACAGAATCGCTTTTTCTTCGTTTTCTTTTCGATTATCTCCTGTCCTAGCTAAACTACTATGACAAACTCCCATAGTATTATAAAAGAAGCCATTAGCTGGGTTTAATTTTATAGCTTTTTCTGTTTCCTCGATAGTTTTTTTAAGCCACGTAATCTTTTCTTGATTTTCGACTTTTTCGACTTTTGCATAAGTAGAAAGAGAAACGCCTTCTTGATAGAACGGTTCTTTTGGATTAAGGTAAGTTGCTTTTTTATGCATAGCAATAGCGCGATCTACTTCTTTCTTTACTTGGGAGACTTGACCCTGTTTATAATAAATATCAGCTACAAAAAGACGAACAGTTCCGATGACCAAAAAAGAGACGATCAATAAACTAATTATAGATAATGATTTACAAATTATAATCAAGGACTTAGATTTTTTTATTTTAAGATCCTCTGGAGAAATTAGTTGCTCTGTTTTAAGTTGTTGAGGGTAATAATTTTGATAATTTACAATTAATAAACCCATAAATATCCAAAATAAAGAAGAATAAGTAGAAACGCCAAAGGAGAATTGATTTTGGATCAGGTAAGCAGCAATCCCTGCCAAGATAGCAGCTGTGAAAATTTTTTCTGAATAAGTTTTTTCTATATTTGTGAGAAATTCAGGAGATTTTTGTTTTTTATATATTTTCCAACCAAGCCAAAAAATAGTTCCCAAAATCCATAAATAAACAATAAAACCAAAAATGCCTCGAGTTACAGCTACATCTAAAAAGTCGTTATGAGCTCGATCAACTAAAGAACGATGACTCCAGTGGTCTTCTGGATCTTCGTAAGGCCAATAAACCAAAGCTAAGGTATCTAATCCAACTCCAGTCCAGGGGTAGTCTTTAATAATTTCTTTGACTTTACTCCAGATATAAAATCTTTCACTAACCGAACCTAAAAATTCTATGGTTCTGGCTTCATCTTTTTTTTCCTCTTGAGCTTTTGCTTCTTTTATTAAAATAATTTCTGCTTTAGAAATTTTTAAAATATTACCAAATCTTCTTTTTAACTCAGGAACTCTCCAGAGTGTAATTAAAATAAAAATCAGACCTAAAATAATTAATCTTTTTTTATTCTGCCAAATAATTTTCCAGCCAGCGATAATAACAAAAATTATCAACGCTCCAAGAAGGGCTAGCATCCCCCCTCTATTTAGAGTAATTAAAAGACAAGCGTAAACCAAAGCTAGGACTACTCCCAAAAACAAAAGAGCAATTCTTTTTTCTCTTGGTTGCCCTTTTTTCTTTCTTAATTCTCTTTCTAATTTCCTTCTTTCTTGACGAGAAAGAGAAGAATGATCTACTTTTTCTCCTTTTTTAATTTTTAAAAACAAATATAAACCTAAAGGAAAAGTCATAGCTAAATAAGCGCCAAAAAAATTAGGATTACCAAGAGTAGAAAAAATTTGGGTTAAAGTAAATTCAGCTTTCCATTTAAAAGGATCTAAATTGAAATGTTGCGCCAAGCCATACAAAGAAACAAAAAAAATTGCCCAAACAACAGTCCAAATTATTTTTTCTTGAAATGCTTTTTTTTGAGCAAGATTAATCGCGGTAAAAAATAAAACGAGATAAATAAAAAGAGTAGTTAAGCCTTCATATCTTTTATAAAATCCCAAAAGACTGATCCAAGAACTGACTGAAAAAATGGTAGCCAAAGTACTGATAATAAAAAAAATTAAGACTGGTAGAGCTAAAGGATTATTTTTAAAAAAAGATTTGAATATAAAACCTAAATTGTCTAATTTAAAATTTGAAATTGTAAATTTTTTAAGCAGCCAAGTCCCTAAAATAGCTAAGGTTAAAAGTCTTAATAAAGTAATTTTATCTAAGCTAAAAACATCATAAACCCCTCGCCAAATAAAGAGAGGGACTAAAAAAAGTACTCCTAAAAAAGTTAATCTGATAATTTTATCATAAATAGTAGACATAATTTTATCTTGATTATATTTATGAGAGATTTTGAAAACAACATAAAGACATTATCTTGAATTTTGCTGATTCTTTATCTTCGTTGCTCCTAAAAAGACAATCTCTGGATCATAAGGATCGACAAGTAGACAGAAAGCTACTCTTTTAGTTGGTAAAGATTTAGTGATCCATGTTAAGCCACCGTCTGTGCTTTTGTACAAAGCTCGAGCAGTACCATAATAAATCTCTTGAGAATTTTTAGGATTTAAAGCTAAGGAATAAATAGTAATAGCTCCTGGTTGGGTAAGAAGTTTAAGGGGTTGCCAATTTCGGCCACCGTCATTGGTCTTTAAAAGACCGTGTTGAGTAGCGATCATCAGAGCATCAGTTTTAGTTTGGTCTAAAATAGCTATTTTAAAATTCTTTATCCCAGGATAATTTGCTTCAAGGTTTTCAGTTATTTCTTGCCAATTTTGTCCTGAGTCAGTGGTTCTGAAAACCCCGCTATTGGTGGTTGCTAGATAAATAATCTGAGGATTTTTTTTATTAATCAAGATCTGCTTTATATGAGTTTGAAAATCGTGAATTATTTTCCAGCTTTTTCCAGCGTCAAAACTTCTGATTAAACGGCCATCAGAAATTCCAGCATAAATTTTATTTGGATTTAAAGGATCTATAGCTAAACAAGTAATAAAATGTCCTGGTTTAGTTTCTAAATAAATTTGGTACCATTCTTTACCCTGATTAGTGGTTTTAAGAATTTTTTGTCCGGTAGTTAGATAGATAATATTTTTACTTTCAGGATCTGGAGCAATAGCTTTAATCTCTCCTCTTATAGCTAAAAGAGGATTCCATTTTTCTCCTTTATTTTCACTAAAAAAAGCCCCGTTTTCTCTAGTGGCTAAATAAATAATCCTTGAATCAAGAGGATTAAAAACCATTTGTGTAACATTAACATGAGAAATAGTTTTTATTTTTTTCTTTTTTATCCTTTCTGCAAAAACTATTTGTTGCCAAGTTTCACCTTTATCAGAAGATCTAAAAACACCTCCGTCTTGACTCCCGATTTGAACATTAACACAACCGGTCAAAAAAGGGACTAAGAGAAAAATTAAAGAAAGAAGAAATATTTTTTTAAAAATATTTAAAGTCATATTATTTATTTGATTTCTCTTAACCCTTTTCACTAAATAGAGAAATTTAGAAGTTATTAAAACAACGGATTTATAGATTTTTTTAGGGCAATGGATAGCATTAAAATTTTAATACTAAATTCTCCATTGCTAATTTAGGATTAACATTCCAACTGAGGTATTTTTTTGTTTGATCGATTTCTTCGAAAATTTCTTTGAGTTTTGCCAAAGGATATCTTTCTTCCAGCCTTTCCAGTTCTTCTTTAAAAAATATATTAATTGTCAAAGAAGAAAGATGATTTTTAATTAATAAAAGATCTCTAATCACTGAGTTCCAAATAGAGAGAAGGTCTTGAAAACCTTCCTGAGATTCTAAAAATTTGACTTCTTGCGGCATTAATTGATTGATGATTTGCCATCTTTTTTGGAAGTTGTTTTTTAAAATTTCTATAAACTTTTGGACCTTTTCTTGATATTCCGTTAATTTAGCTGGGTGCTTTAAAAAATTAATAACTATCCCTGGCCGACCTTGAGAAAGAGGGATTATTAGATTGCGATCATTGTCTGATATCTTTTTTTGAAAAGTCAAAAATTTTAATATTTCCTTTTTGGATACTGGCAAAAATCTGATTACTTGGCAACGAGAAACAATGGTTTTAGGTAAAGTGTCAAGATTAGTAGCTAATAAAACAATTATGGTTTCTCTGGTTGGCTCTTCTAAAGTCTTAAGTAAAGCATTGTTTGCTTCCTCAGTCAAAAGTTGAGCTTCTTCGATAAGGGCTATTTTATAAGAACCAATAAAGGAATGAAGACTAAGGCTTTCTCTTAATTTTCGAATTTGTTCAATGCTGATATTTTTTTTATTTTCTTTTTTCTTAATTCTGTAAAAATCAGGATGTTTTTCTAAATCATGGATATTTATGACCGGGGATACATTAATGGAATTAAACAAAGAGACAGCAAAATGTTCAGCTACTGTTTTCTTGCCCAAATGTTCTAAGCCACAAAATAAATAGGCATGAGCTAATTTATTATTAATTATACTCTTTTTTAGAAATTTAACAACATTTTTATGACCAATAATTGGCCAATCAGATAAATGATAGCTATTTGAAGTATTCATATTTTTTGATTTATTCTTTTAGCATTTCCAGAAATTCTTCTTCTTTTATTATTTTCACTCCTAATTTTTTTGCTTTGTCATATTTAGAACCAGGGTCTTTACCAAGGACTACAAAATCTATTTTTTTACTTACCGAAGAAGAAACATTACCTCCTAAATCTCTAATTTTTTTCTTGGCTTCTTCCCTACTCATAGATTCCAAGGTTCCAGTAAGGACAAAAGTTTTGCCACTTAATAATTTTTGACTTTTAGGTTTTTCTATTTCTATCTTTATTCCTGCTTTTTCTAAATCGTATAATAACTTTAAATTCTTCTTGTCGCGAAACCACTGGTAGATGCTTTCCCCCACTTTCTCTCCTATTCCTTTGGTTTTTTTTAACTCTTCAAGGGTTAAATCTTGTAGAATTTGGATTATTTTTGAAGGATCAATAGTTGGCATGTATTATTAAGTTAAAGTGTAAGAATAAAAACTTTTACCACTTCTTCTTTGTCCATAAACAGCAATCACCTTCTTTAAGAAAAGAGGAATTTCTAGCCCTCTTTTAAGTGTCCAGAGAAGTTTCTCGGTCTGAAATTCTTTAATTAAAAATTAAAAGTTTTCTTTTTTTTGAAAGATTCTCTATGCATTTACACTTTACTTTTGTCTTCTAAAAAAGTCAAATTTTATCAAAATATTGTCTTTTATAAAAGACATATATTGGCACCTAAAAAGAGGGGTTGCTAATTGGAGAAAGAACGGTAGCAATAAAACATTTCAAAACAATTTTTAAGTTTGGTTTATTCATTTCAATTTCTTAAATTTTTAACATTGTTTATTCTATAATTCCCTTGCTGATTTTATAAGCTCCTTGAGTAGATGATAATTATTTTCTAACTCCTGCTTACAAATATTTAAAGACAAAAGTTTATGTTTTTCATCAAGTTTTTGTTCTAGGAATTTCAATAACTCCTCAAATTTTTGCTTTTTCCCCCTCTCAATAAGGATTTTCAAAAAACTTTGAGGGTGTAAAAATCTATAGCAGTCTGCATTAGCACAAATTTCAGCCTCTTTACAAATAAATGGTCTCTGGCCGTGATGGGCTTCAACGCAATTTATTATTTTATTTTTAGTTTCTTCATCTAAATCGAATTTGACTAAAAATTGTTTAGTTATTATAACTCCTTTTTCTACATGTTCTTCTGGCTTTCCTTCATTCCAAGCTTCTCCTAATTTTATATCCATTAGATAAACCCCAACTAAGATTATCATTTTATTAGCATTCAATTTTTCAGCTAATTCCAAGGCTTTGAGTTCAGAAATCTCAAATGAAGATTTTACGGGAAATCCATATTTTTCTATTTCCTCTAAAGCGAATTTTTTTGCTTCTCGAATTATGTCCATAAATAATTTTTTAGTTTTCACTTTTGAATCCTTGAAGCGACAAAATCTGCCAAAAGTAGAGCTGTTTCCTCTCCTACATATCTTATGCCTAAGGCAAAGATAAATTTAGCTAAAGAGATTTTTTTACTTTTTTCTATAGCTTCAATTAAATTTTTAGCTGATTTTTCAGCAAAGCGTTCCAAGGGCTCTAGATCCCCCTGTTTTAAATTAAAAATATCTACTGGCCTTGAAATCAATCCTTCATTTATCAATTGGATAACAATTTTCTCTCCCATTCCTTCAATATCAAAAGCTTTTTTAGAAACAAAATGAGTCATTTTTTCTCTTTCTTGGGCAAAGCAATTTAGATTTGTACAATAAGTGGCTGCTTCCCCTGGTTTTCTTTCTGTTTTAGTATTACAAATAGGGCATTTGTTAGGCATGTAAAACTTTTTTTCTTTGCCAGTTCTTAATTTAGGCAAAACCCTTACAATATCAGGGATAACATCCCCTGCTTTTTGAACAATAACCGTATCGCCTATTCTAATACCAAGCCTTTTTATTTCATCTTCGTTATGAAGAGTAGCTCGAGATATAACTGTTCCTGCTATTCTCACTGGTTTTAAATGGGCTACAGGCGTTAAAGCTCCAGTCCGACCAATCTGAACTTGAATATCTCTTACTATAGTAACAGCTTCTTCTCCAGGAAATTTAAAAGCAATAGCCCAGCGAGGAGCTTTACCTGTATAACCTAAGCTTTCTTGAAAATAGCGATTATTCACTTTAACTACTATACCATCAATCCAATAGTCTTGGGTTTCTTTTTTATTTTTCCATTTTTTCCAGAATTTGATTACTTCTTCGATGTTAGAACAATATTGATAATGCTGATTAATTTTAAAACCCAAGGATTTAAGAATTTCTAATTCTTTTTCTTGGGTAGATGGTATTCCGATAGAAGAACTGCTCAAATCGTAAATAAAACAATCAAGCTTTCTCTCAGCTGTAATTTTAGAATCTAATTGCCTGATAGCTCCAGCAGCTGCGTTTCGAGGATTGGCTAAAAGAGGTTCTCCTCTTTTTTCTCTTTCTTTATTAAGGGCTTCAAAAACCCTTTTAGCCATCCAAACTTCTCCTTCTACTATCACATCAACTGGTTTTTCTAATCCTAAGGGAATACTTTCAATAGTTTTAAGATTTTGAGTGACATCTTCTCCAATTTTCCCATCTCCTCTTGTAGCGCCTAAAACAAAAATTCCTTTTCTATAAGTTAAAACTACATGCAAACCATCAATTTTTAATTCACATACATAATCAACTGATTTTAAATTTACTAATTTACCAAGCTGTTTCTTTATTCTTTCGTCAAATTCTTTCATTTCTTCTGGATCAAAAGCGTCATTAAACGACCATTGCAGAACCTGATGTTTGACTTTTTTAAATTCATCTAAAGGCTTACTTCCAATTCTTTGAGTTGGTGAGTCTAAAGTGATGAATTCTGGAAATCTTTGTTCTAATTGATAAAGTTCGTGCTTTAAAGAATCCAAAGCTTCTTCACTAATTTCTTGTTTATCTAAGACATGATAAAGATAGCGATGGTGATTGATTTCTTTTTTAAGTTTTTCTATTCTTATCTTTGCTTCTTGTTTAGTCATTTTTTTGGAAATTAGCATTAGACACGATAAAAATGAATTTTTTTAAAACTCTTTGTCGCTTAGTTTTAATATCTGAAGTGAAGTTCATTTAAATCAACAGAGAGGACTTGGTTTTTATATGAGACGACAAAAGATGGCAAAAGAATAGTGATTATTTAAAAAATATAAAACAACAGCCTTCTCATTAATATTTTAATATTAATACTTTACAATTTCAACTTTTTCAAGAATTTCTTGAATTATCTTCTTAATTTTTAATTTCTTTTCTAATTCTTTTATTGTTTTTAAATTACCTTCTGCTGTTTGATGTTTAGGAGCAAATAAAGTACAGCAATCCTCTTGGTGTTTTATTGAAATTTGAAAGGTTTTAATTTTTTTTGCTAAATTAATTATTTCTTCTTTATCTATTCCGATCAATGGTCTTAAAATTGAAAGTTTAATCCCTTTTTCAATAATGTTTAAATTTGGTAAAGTTTGAGAACTTACCTGGGCTAAGCTCTCTCCAGTCACTAAAGCTGGACAGTTTTCTTTTTTAGCAATTTTTTCAGCAATTTTAAACATTAATCTTCGATAAAGTAAAATTCTGTATTTGGTAGGTGTTTTTATTTTAATTTCTATTTGAGCTGTTTGAAAAGGAATCAAATAGATTTTAAGATGGGGTTGATAATTTAAAAAAACTTTCGCTAATTCTTTTATCTTCTCAATACTTGCTTTAGAAACCAAAGGAAAACTATGGAAATGTAACCAGACACTCTCTGCTCCTCTTTTAGTAATCAAAAAAGCAGCTACTGAAGAATCAATACCTCCTGAGATAAAAGAGAGAACCTTTCCGCTAGTTCCAACTGGTAATCCTCCTTGACTCTTTATTTTTTTGAAATACAAAAACCAATTGTTTTTTCTAATCTCAACAAAAATTTCTTTTTTGGGGCTTGAAAGATTAACTTTTCTTTTAATCATTTTAGTGATTTCATCAATAATTTCTTCTCTATTTTCTTTTATTCCTTCTTTTTTTAATCTAATAGCAAAGGTTTCTTCCTCTTTAATCCAATTTTGGTAATTTTTAGCCAAGAAAGTAGAAAATTCTTTTATTGTTGTTTTTTCAAAAAAGAAACTATCTGCCAGCCAAGAAATCCCAAAGATATTCTTTAAAACAGTTAGAGCTTTTCTGCTTTGGTTAACTTCAACAAATATTCTTGTTCTTAATCGGTAAATCCGAAAATTCAAATTTTCCTTCTTAAGGAAAAAAGAAATATTTTTAATCAGGGTTCTTTCAAAGATTTCTCTTACTCTTTCTGATTTTAAAAAAAGTTCTCCCAAGGCAATTAATATTCCTCTTTTTGGTATCTTTTTCATAAGTTTACGATGCAATTATTCCTCCAGCCAAAAGTTCTTGGTTCTGATAAAAGACTACTGACTGACCAGGGGTGATGGCTCGTTGGGGTTTGGTAAAAGTTAGTTCAAAGTTTTCAGCTTTTAGTTTTTTAGTTACTGTAGCTGAAACAATTCTGTGGCCGTATCTAATTTGAGCTTTTATTTTTAAAGGTAATTTAGGTTCTTTATTAGAGATCCAATTGACATTTTGGGCAATTAAACTTTTTTTATAAAGACTTTTAATATTTAAAAAGTGAGTGACAATTAAAGTATTTTCTTTTAAATTTTTAGCCACCACATAAAAAGGACCTCCTGAAAGTTCGATCCTTTTTCTTTGACCAATAGTATAAAATGGTAGGCCTTGATGTTGGCCAATTTTTTTACCTTCGATAGTTAAAATCGGACCTGGTTTTGGTTTAATATATTGAGCCAAAAAGTCATTAACAGTGGTTTTAATAAAACAGACTTCCATTGATTCTGGAATATCCAAAACTGGTAAATTAAACTTTTTTGCTAAATTTCTGACCTGAATCTTATTATAATTTCCAAGCGGAAATAAAATATGTTTTAATTGCTTTTGATTAAGTTGCCAGAGAAAATAAGACTGATCTTTCTTTTTATCTTTCCCTCTTAAAAGATGGATTCCATCTGCTCTTTTTTGAAGACGAGCATAATGTCCAGTAGCCAAAAAATCAGCTCCTAGAGTTAAAGCTTTCTTTAATAGAAGTCCAAATTTTATTTTTTTATTGCAAACTACACAAGGATTTGGAGTTTTGCCTACTTTGTATTCAGTTAAAAAATAATCAATAACCTTTTTTTTGAATTCCTTTTCAAAATTAAAAACATAAAATGGGATATTTAAAATCTTTGCTACCTCTCTTGCTCTATCCTCAGCCTCAGGAATGCAACATTTATTCCGCTCACCAATCAAATCATTTTTTTTGGACATTGTCCAAAACTTCATAAAAATCCCAACAATATCAAATCCAGCTTTTTTTAATAGGGTTGCTACTACTGAACTATCTACCCCTCCTGACATTGCGCAGATTACTTTTTTATTTTTTGGTTTTTTCATTTATTATTTTTTTATACATTTCTTCTTCATTTTTTTCCCATTCTTTATATCTTTTTTTAATTTCTTTCTTTTCTTTTTTGATTCTTTGATGAATTTTTGATAACTTTTCTGGAATTTTTTTCTTTTTCTTTTTGAAATAATCATAAATTGCCTCATAAAGGGCATCAACTGCTAAAACTGAACAATGAACTTTTACAGGAGGCAACCCGTCCAATTCTTTTACAATTTCTGCTTTGTCAAATTCTAAAGCTTTTTCTAAGGCTTTCCCTTTTATTAAATCAGTAATCACGCTACTCGTGGCTATAGCTGCTACACAGCCCAGCGTCTCGAAAGAGGCGTCTTTAATTATTTCTCTGCCTTGTTTATTTTTTTTAACTTTAATATAAAGTTGCATTGTATCACCACAAATAATATTCCCAGCCTGGCCAACTGCATCAGGATTTTTAATTTTTCCCATATTATGTGGTTTTTGGAAATGTTCAATAACTTTTTTAGTATAAAGTCCAATTTGTTTCATATTTCTAACTTTATTTAATTCTTTTTGAAAGGCGAAATTTCTCTTAGTTTTTTGATTACTTTTGGTAAGACCTCTAAAAGATGGTCGATTTCCTTTTCTTTTGTCCAACGACCTAAGCTTAATCTTAGAGAACCATGGGCTTGCTGAGGCTTTAAGCCAATTGCCAGAAGGACATGAGAAGGTTCTAATTTTGCTGAAGAACAGGCTGAACCAGTGGAAGCGGCTATTCCTAATAAATCAAGCTGGATAACTATTGATTCACCTTCTACAAACTCAAACCAAAAATTAGCGTTATTGGACAATCTTTTTTTAGAATGGCCATTTAAATAAGAATTAGGGATGGTTTTTAAAATTTTTTTGATTAATTTGTCTCTCAATTTCGTCAATCTTTCATTTTCTGTTTTCATTTCTTTTTGAGAGATTTTGCAAGCCTCGGCAAAGCCAATGATTGCCGGAATATTTATTGTCGAAGACCTTAATCCTTTTTCATGGCTACCGCCATGTAAAATGGGTTCGATTTTTACTTCTTTTCTAACAAATAAACAAGCTGCTCCTTTTGGCCCATACATTTTATGAGAAGAAGTAGTTAATAAATCTATCTTCATTTTATTTACATCAAGGGGAATTTTTCCAAAACTTTGAGCAGCATCAGTATGGAAGTAAACTTTTTTTTTCTTGCAAATTTTTCCTATTTTTTCAATTGGTTGAATTGTTCCAATCTCATTTGAAGCATGAATTACAGAAACTAAAATTGTTTCTGGTTTAATTGCTTTTTCGACATTTTCAGGATCAACTAAACCATATTTATCAACTGGCAATCTGGTTATTTCAAATCCTTTTGTTTCCAACCATTTAGCACTTTCCATAATACAAGGATGTTCAATTGAGGAAATAATAATATGATTTTTCTTATCCTGGTTAGCAAAGGCAATACCTTTTAGGGCTAAATTGTTACTTTCAGTGGCTGAACTTGTGAAAATTATTTCATCAGATTTAGCGGCAATTAAGTTGGCAATCGTTTCTCTACTTTTCTCTAAAGCCTGTTTAGCTTCTTGACCAAGGCTATGGAGTGACATTGTGTTTCCGAATTTCTCAGAAAAGTAAGGTGACATTATTTTGAGTACTCGTGGATCAATAGGAGTGGTGGCTGCGTAATCTAAATAGATTTTCTTTTTCATATTTATTAGTTATTTCATTTTCAATTTTTAATCTGAAAAGAGTTCTGTGCTTAAGTATCTTTCTCCTGAGTCTGGCAGGATGGCAACTATTGTTTTGCCTTTGCCCAATTCTTTCGCTTTTTTTAAAGCAATATACATTATTGCTCCAGTGCTCATCCCTATTAACAATCCTTCTTTTCTTGCCATTTCTCTAATAGTTTCAAAAGTTTTTTCTTTTTCTTTCTCGTTTATTTCTATAACCTCATCAAACCATTCTTCTCTAAAAAGTTGAGTTGGGCATGGCTCTTTTGGATTTCTTAACCCCTGAATGCAAGTACCTAATTTTGGAATAACGCCTATTATTTTTATTGCCGGATTGTATTCTTTAGTCCGCATTGAAATTCCCACGCCTGTTCCAGCTGTTCCTAACCCAACTATAATCATATCTACTTTCCCCTTTGTTTGTTCAAGAATTTCTTTGCCAGTGGTTTGATAATGAGCAAGGATGTTCGCTGGGTTTTTAAATTGATCTAAATCAACGTATTTCTCTGGATTTTCTTTAAATAATTTTTGCTTGAACTCTATAGCGCCTCCTGTCCCCTTTTTACTTCCTGTAAGAATTAATTCTGCTCCATAAATCTTTATTATTTTTCTTCTTTCTACTGTTACAGATTCTGGCATGACAATTAAAGTTTTGTACCCCTTTGCCGCAGCTATCATGGCCAAAGCAATTCCGGTATTTCCTGAAGTTGCTTCTAGGATGACTTTATCTTTTGTTAATTTTCCTGTTGCTTCAGCATATTCTATTAAATACTTTGCCATTCTGTCTTTTACCGAGCCACCAACATTAAACCATTCGAGCTTAGCATAAATCATTGCCTCATTTTCTTTTGTTAATTTATTTATCTTAATGAGGGGGGTGTTTCCTATTAAATCTGTGATATTTTGAGTAATTTTAGACATATTATTTATTTTTTAGTTTTATATCGGGTTTCCAATATATTTTTTGGCAATATTAAATCATCTAAGGTTAAAGAATCTAGAGCAGTATTTAAAGTGTCCTGAATTTTTTCCCAAAAATTTTTAGTTACACATCTTTTCTCTCTCGGACAAAGATGTTTTTCTTTTTCTCCAATACATTTAACTAAACTCATTTTTCCTTCTAAAACTCTTATTATTTTACCTACTTTAATTTCTGTTGACTTTTGAGCCAAAAAATATCCTCCCTGGATACCCTTTTTAGCTTTTACTAAGTTTGCTTTCTCTAGTCTTGAGATTATTTTCTCCAAATAATCAAAAGGAATATCTTCTTTTTCAGAAATTGACCTAAGAGAACAAATTTTGTCTTTAGATTTCGCCAGACAAACCATTGCTCTTAAGCCGTATTGAGATTTTGTAGAAATCTTTAACATAAAAACCGACTATATCAGTCGGTTTTAGTATATCAGATACTAAACAGAGATGTCAAGCATTTATACTTATATTGCAGTGACTCCCATAATCCAACAACTTTTTGACAAAGTTAAGATAAGGTTAGGAAAAAATTATTTGATTGTTAATGATGTTAATAATGATTTCGACCTTTGAAAAATTATTTCAATTTTTTGGATAAAACAGGTATGCAGACATCATCTCAGGCTTAAAACGTTTGTCTACGGGCTTCCTGGAGCTTCACTTTTTAGTTGATTTTCTAAAAACCTAGATTTTTTGATCAATTTTCTAAAAAATTCAAATTTTAAAGGTCGAGGTTAAAAACCATCAATTCTGCCAGGTATGAAATTTCTATTTGGCTCGTAGGTATGAAATTTCTAAATAGCCTTGACAGCTTTAAAAAACAAAAAGAAGGGAAGGCGAATCTCACCCTTCTTTTGTAGTGACACTTCTCTTCTCGCACGTTAGTGCGAATTGAGAAAGTGGTTTGGGTTCCTCATCTTATACCGGATTGCCCGGCAGCGATGAAGCCCCCATGGGTACCAGGGACACTGATTACGCGTAGAGGTACAGTTCCCGCTTCGACACCATTGCGATCGCGATTGTTCGAAGGCTTGAGGATTAACTCCAATCCGAACTATCTCTTTAATTTGCCCAAGAGATAGTCGGGTGGGTGGAACATCTGGAGCGGTCAAGCTTCCATTCAGGAGCATCTGGCCAGTTTGATGGAAGAACCACTCCTTAGCGCCTTCAACCTTACCTTCAGAACTGAGCGTCTTCCAGTCGGTTGTCACGACTTGCCCTTTCGCCCGCTGTTCAGCAAGACGAATCATCTGGGTAACGTCGTAGAGGGTCAGTCCGTACCGCTTATTAGTATAGATTTGGACATTCCCCAACGATTGCTTCTGGATAATAATGGCCGCGCGTCCGCCGAAAGAAGAACGAGCAAACTTACTCATCTGTTCATCGTCGGAAACAACAGTCACCATCTTGAGTGTTTGCCCACCCGGTCCTTCCACCTCCTCGATTTCGGCAGCCCGTTCAAATTCCTGCTTCGTAGCAGTAAAGAACTGAAGCTGCTCTTGGTATTTTGCCTCGAGGCCTACCATTGCCCACTCAATTACCTTTTCGGGATCGTTTGGGAACTGCTGATGAAGCAACTTTACCAAGTAGTCGAGATCGAAAGGTTGAGCTCCGCCCTTAAGGTCATGAGTGATCACAAACTTAAGAATGTTCTCAAGTGCTGGGTTATCATCTACCCCAAGAGCCTTTGCTACCAGGGTTGCAGCACACTCACCCTCTTTGCGCTCACTGTTAACGGGGTGTTCATCAAAAACACCACCGCCAATTCCTATTTCTAAAATTCTATTTGGAACGTACTTATCGAGAAACTCTTTATTCCCGAATTTCTCAATAAGCCATTTGGCGACTATCTCATCCAGATGGGGACCCTCATGGGTATTAAAGAAAACCGTTTCAGTTTCATCTACTACTCTTATCACAAGTCGTACCATTTCGCACCTCCTGTATAGTAGATTTCAACCGGAGACTATCTCCCGTTGCTATTTAAAATATAGCACATTGCATCAATTTTGTCAAGGGTATGCACTGGATGAGGACATGGGTAACGCTTTTATTATTTCAGAGGTTGTTTTCTTTGGCAAGATATGGCGTATTAAATCATCTAAATGTAACTGAAAAGATATCGGTTAAATCATCTAAAAGGTAACTAAAAATTGAAATTTAAAGTAAAGTAAAGTAAAGTCTAATAAAGTCGAAAAA